>CAKOIE010000001.1 GCA_934086395.1 uncultured Bacilli bacterium
TAATTCCCACTAGCATAGCTAGTGGTTTTTTGTTGCTTGCCCTTTGCAAGCAACTATCCCTTAGACTTAATAAAAAAAGAATTTGATTAAAATTTACAAATTCTTTTTTATTTCATATGTTTTTTACTTTTGATAAAAATTCTTTTAGTCTATCATCTTTGGGATGATTAAATATTTCTTCATTGGTACCTTGTTCAATTATTTTTCCATCTTCCATAAAAATTACTTTAGTTGCAAATTTTTTTATAAAATTCATTTCATGTGATACAACTATCATAGTCATTCCTTGGTTGGCAATTTCCTTCATCAAATTGGTTACTTCACCTATCATTTCAGGATCTAGAGCTGATGTAGGTTCATCAAATAACATCAAATCCGGATGCATAATAAGAGCTCTTATAATTGCTATTCTTTGTTGTTGTCCTCCTGAAAGTTCATATGGATAATAATCTTTTTTATCATATAAATCTATTTTCTTTAATAAACTTGTAGCCTCTTTTACTGCTTCATCATGTGACAATATTTTTAATTTTACAGGGGCTAAAATTATATTTTCAAGTACAGTCATATTACTAAATAGGTTAAATTGTTGAAATAACATTCCTATTTTTCTTCGAACTAAAGTTAAATTTTCTTTAAAATCTAAATTTTTTCCTTCAAAGTTAATTATACCACTTGTTGGTATTTCAAGTAAATTTATGGTTCTCAAAAGTGTTGATTTACCACATCCGCTTGGACCTATTATACCTACAATATCACCTTTGTTTACTTCTAAATCTATACCTTTTAAAACTTTTTTAGAGCCAAAATTTTTCTTTAAAGACTTAATTTTTAACATTTTTCAACCTCTTTTCAATTAAATTAACTATTTTACTTAATCCATAAGTAATAATTAAATATATGGTTGCAATTAAAATTAATGGAAAAAAATAATCATATGTTCGTGATGCAATTATATCACTTGCTTTGGTAAGTTCAACTATACCTATATAAGCACCTACTGAAGTTTCTTTTACAAGGGTTATAAATTCATTTCCGAGTGCAGGAATAATATTCTTTATTGCTTGTGGTAAAACAATATACCTTATTACCTTTTTATAATCTAATCCTAGTGCATAGCCTGCTTCTATTTGACCTCTATTAACAGAGTTTAATCCAGCTCTTATAATTTCTGCTACATAGGCTGCACTATTTATTCCAAACGCTAGTATTCCAACTAAAACAATATTAATAGACACTGATTTAAATATTACATAATATATAATCATGAGTTGTAATATACTAGGTGTTCCTCTTATAATGGTTATATATATTCTTGCTATTGCATTTAATAATTTAAGTTTATTGGTATTATCATGATAATTTCTAATAATAGCTAGTAATGTTCCTAAAAAAACTCCTAATATAACGGCTCCGAGCGCTATTATTAATGTATTTAATAAGCCCTTTAATATATATTTATATCTTCCATCTAATATAATACTATTATATATTCTATCAATAATTGTATTTTTATTTACCTTTTGGTCTATTCCCATATGATTTAAAATAATATTATCTAGCTCACCATTATTTTTCATTTTCTCAATTACAGTATTGCATGCATTTAATAATTCTTTATTATCTTTAGATATAACCATTCCATAATTATCTACTACAAGAGGATTTGGAAGTATAATCATATCTTTTGTTATTAATTTTTTGGCTGGTAATTCATCCATTACGACTGCATCAACTTTATTATCTTTTAAATCTTGTATGGCTGCTAAAAATTTTTTTTCACGAATTAATGTAATATTTGGATACTTTTCTGTTAGATAAGAATCAGCGATTGTTCCTAATTGAACTGCAACCTTGCCTTGTAAATTATTTGCATCTGTTATTATACTATCTTTTTTAACTATAATTACTTGTTTGCTTGATGCATAATTAACAGTAAAATCTACTTCCATGGCTCTTTCTTCTGTATAAGATATTCCAGCTGCTCCTATATCACTCTTTTTGGTTTTTACTTCATTTATTATTGAATCAAAAGCAACGTCTTTAATAACTAATTCTTTATCGAGATAATCAGCAATCTTACGGGCTATATCTATATCTACACCTACAATTTTACCATTAGAATAATATTCATATGGAGCAAAGCCTGCCTCTGTTACTAATACTAGCTCTCCCTTTTTTTCTTTTCTACATCCTGTTAATATAATACAAATAGTAAATATTAACAATATAATTCGAAACTGTTTCTTTTTCGTACTACGTCGAGTAAACATTTCTCGACAACACCTCTCTTTCTATTTCAGTTAATTACTTTTCTTGTTGTCCTTAACTTAATCAATTTCAAAATTTAGACGATAGTCTCTATAAATAATCTATTATATTTCAATGCTTATTATTCTTTAACTTATTTTAAATACACTTTTACATAAATAACTTTTTATGGTTATTATTTTTATAAAATTCTTATTCTATAAAAAGAGTTCTTTTGAACTCTTTTGTATTTTTATAAAACTAACATTGCAATTGTTAATATTACTATATTTGCAAGCATTATACAAGCTAATACTTTAAATACCCATTTTAACCAGGTTGTGTATTCTACTTTGGCAAGTGCTAGGCCTCCCATTATAGCGCCACAAGTTGGTGTAAATAGATTTACAAGTCCGTTTGCTGCTACCATTCCCATTATAGTAGCTTCAACATTGTATCCTACTTGATGTGCAAGTGGAGCCATAATTGGGGTTGATAATGTTGCAAGTCCACTACTAGATGGAACTAATACAGAAAGTCCGACATGTAAAATATAATTTAATGGAGCAAACACTACCTTTGGTAAAACTTTTAGTAAATTTGCAGCATTATAAATTATATAATTATCTAAGTGTGTGTCACTCATTAATACTGATGCTCCTCTTGCAAGTGCAATTATTAATATTACACCTACCATATCATCAGCACCATCAATTATTTTATCAACAATCTCGTTCTCTTTCATACGATTTACAAGTGCAATTACTATGGTCATAATTAAAAACCATAATGTTGCTTCTTGGAAATACCATTGACCAATTGGCACGCCAACTAACCATGATAGACCAAATACTTTAGAGTTTACAAATGTTGTAATACCAAAATCTTCCCAAGGGATAAAACTCATAATCATAATAACAAAAGTTAATGCAAATAAAATTAATGTAATTTTTTGTTTTCCGGTTAATTTAGCTTCAACTCTTTCAATATCTTCGCCATAAGTAGCCTCCATATTTCTTTGTTCTTGTAAACTTAATATTGTTGAGCCTTTTTTCTTAATAACTTGTTTTGCATATAGCATTACAAATATTATAGAAATTATTAAAGTTGACAACCATAACATTGTTCCTAATCCAATTATTGTCCCTTGATTAATAGCTACTCCTGCTGGTAAGGTTGACTTTGCAGCATCAACTGCAACACCTACAGCAAAGGGGTTTACTGTTGAACCAAGAACTCCTGATCCGGCTCCTAAAAGTACAATAGCTGAAGATACAACAGTATCCATACCTGCTGCTACCATGGCGGCAGCAAGTAATGCGTAGAAACCAACAGTCTCTTCAAGCATACCATAAGTAGTACCACCTATTGAAAATATTATCATAAGAATAGGAATTAATACTAATTCATGTCCATGAAGTTTTTTAATTAAGACTTGAATTCCTGTTTCGATAGCTTGAGTTGAATTCACTATTTTTAGGAAAGCTCCAAGAATTAATATAAATACACAAATATCAATAGCATCTGCAAAACCTCGAATAGGTGCCAATAATGTTTGGGATAATGTAGCTCCTACTACTCCACTACCATTTACTATTTCTTCACCAATAAATGATGCTTTAGGAAGTAAATGTGTTATTATTGCAAGTATAAATATTAAAGCTAGGATTATAGTAAATGCACTAAGTGAAAATGATATTCTCTTTTTCTTTTCTTCTTTCTTTACTTCAGGTTTATAAATTAATGTGCCTGTTTTACCTTCTAATGCTTCTTTTGCTTTAAATAAAGATGTAATAATTGCTTTATTTCCTGTAGCTTTAACAAATCCAATAGAAGCCTCTATTTTCGGTAACATGCTTCCTTCTTTAAATTCATCATGTCTAATACCAACTCTTGCTTCAGCTATAGATAATTTATTTATTTCTTCTTCATTTTTTTGTTTGTAGTTATAAGATACTTTTTCAACATCAGTTAATATTAATAAAGTATCTGCATTAATTTCTTGAGCAAGTAATGCGCTTGTTTTATCTTTATCTATAACAGCATCTATTCCCTCGTAGCCGTGTGTTTTTGTCATAACTACTGGTACTCCACCGCCACCGCAAGCAATTACTATGGTGCCTTGCTCTATTAAATTTTTAATTGTGCCAAGTTCTAATATTTTCTTTGGTTCTGGAGATGCAACTACTTTTCGATATCCTCTGCCTGCGTCTTCTTTATAAACAGCTTTTTCTTTTTTTTGTTTTTCTAATGCTTGATCGCGAGTCAAAAATTCTCCTATTGGTTTAGTTGGATTTTTAAATGCAGGATCTAAAGGATTTACTTCTACTTGGGTAATTACTGTTACAACTTCTTTTTTTATTTTTCTTTTATTCAACTCATCTTTTAATGATTGTTGTAATTGATAACCAATATAGCCTTGTGACATTGCTCCACTTTCAGCAAATGGAACTTTTTCTTCTTTCATGGAATCATAAATCATTCCTACTTGTGGACCATTTCCGTGGGTGATAACAATTTGATTTCCAGCTTGTACTAAGTCTATTAAATATTTTACTGTGCTTTCAATTCTATCATGTTGCTCTTGAGGATTTTTACCTAATGCATTTCCTCCTAATGCAATAACAATTTTACTCATTTTTCATAGTCTCCAACATTACAGCTTTTATTGTATGAAGTCTATTTTCTGCTTCTTCAAATACTCTGGATTTACTTGACTCAAACACTTCATCCGTAACTTCCATTTCTTTTATTCCAAATTTTTCTTCTATTTCTTTTCCTATTCTTGTTTCATTGTTATGAAATGATGGCAAACAATGTAGGAAAATAGCGTTTTCTTTAGCTTTTTTCATAACATTCATATTTATTTGGTAAGGGCTTAAAAGTTCAATTCTCTCTTTCCATATTTCCATAGGTTCTCCCATTGAAACCCATACATCGGTATAAAGTGCATCTGCATCTTTTACACCTTCCATAATATCTTCAGTCATATTTATTGCAGAACCGTTCTCATAAGCAATTTTTTTACATTTATTAACTAGTTCCTCTTCTGGCCAAAGTGTTCTTGGTGCACAACATGTAAAATTAACTCCTAATTTTGAACATGCTACCATAAGTGAATTTGCTACGTTATTTCTAGCATCTCCACAGAACACTAATTTTCTTCCCTTTAAAGAACCAAATTCCTCTTGGATAGTCATAAAATCTGCAAGCATTTGAGTTGGATGAAATTCATTAGTTAGACCATTCCATACAGGAACTTTGCTATATTTAGCAAGATTTTCTACTATTGCTTGATCAAATCCACGATATTCAATTCCATCATACATGCTTGCTAAAACACGTGCTGTGTCTTCAATTGTTTCTTTTTTTCCCATTTGAGAACCGGTTGGTCCTAAATAGGTTGCGGACATTCCTAGATCATGAGCTCCTGCTTCAAAAGCACATCTAGTTCTTGTAGAGTCTTTTTCAAATATCATAGCTATTTGTTTTCCTTCTAAATATCTATGAGTTATATTATTTTTCTTTAGATTTTTTAAATCTATTGCTACATCTATTAAATATCTAATCTCTTCAGGCGTATAATCTAATAGTTTTAAAAAATCTCTGCCTCTTAAATCTGCCATTCAACATCCTCCCTTACAAGTGGCATAGACATACATCTTGGGCCTCCACGTCCACGGCTTAATTCTGCTCCACAAATCTCAATTACTTTAAGACCTGCTTTGCGTAATTCTTTATTTGTTACATCATTTCTATCATATACAACAACTATTCCTGGTGCTATACATAATGTGTTTGATCCATCATTCCATTGTTCACGCTCGCTGGCTACTTTATCTCCTCCAGCGCAAGGAATAAGAGTTACTGGGTGATCTAAATATTTTTCCAATATTTCCTTTAATGATCCTTTTATTTCTTTTACATTTAAATCTTCATAAGTTGTAGGATCAAACCCTTCAGTTATTTCAAACACTTGTAATGTATCTGAAATTGCAGGATGGTATGTAAATGTATACTTATCTATTTGTGTAAATACTGTATCAAGATGCATAAACGCTCTTGATACTGGAATATTAAATGCTAAAATAGTATCAATTTTACAAGTTGGATCTTTAAAAAAGTTTTTAGAAATTTGATCTATAGCTGCTGCTTCAGTCCTTTGCGAAATACCAATGGCTACAGTATGTTCATTAATATTTAATAAGTCTCCACCTTCTGTATGCCAATGATAACCTCTATTATAATATAAAGGTGTGTCTTTAAAATCTGGATGATATTTAAAGATATATTCGGCATAAATGCATTCCCTATTTCTTGTTACTGAATACATGTGATTTAAATTTGCTCCTTCACCAACGCTTGCAAAATTATCTCTTGTAAAGTATAAATTTGGCATTGGAGCTGCGATAAACTTTTCAGGCTCGTCAACTAAATCCACTAATGTTTTTTCTATTTCCCTTTTTCTAAAAGGAAAGTCTTTAATTTGAATTCCTTCCATGGTTTGTAGTACTAATTTTTTAGAATCTTTTATTTTATCTAAAAATTTGTAAGTTAAAATTTGATACTTTATAGTATGAATTCCAGCCTCTATAATAAATTGTCGAATAAATTTATCACGAATTTTTTCATCACTATCAATTACTTCTGCTACTAAATCTTCAAGATAAACAACTTCTATGTCATTTTCAATTAATGCTTTTGCGAACATGTCATGTTCTCTTTGTGCTTCTGCTAAATAAGGAATATCGTCAAAAAGTAATTCATTTAAAGTATCTGGAGTTAGATTTAATAACTCATTTCCCGGTCTATGAAGTAATACTTTTTTTAATTTTCCTATTTCACTTGTCACATGAATATTACTCATTTCTCTCCTACCTTTCTAAATAATAGTCTTCTTTACTATCTATAATTATTATATCAAAATTTAAATTAATGTAAACCCGTCTTTGATCATGTCGACATGTATTTTGCTTGATACTATGAATTCTTTCTTGATGTATTTGTTTAACACCGAATGTAGATAAAAATTAAAATTTAATATTTTCGTCTTTTACTTATAATTTCCTGTTTCAAATATAAAGTAACCTTTAGTATCCACAGACTTAAATTCCGGTAGTTGCTATCTTTCATTGCTTTTTATTATGTTTTTATTAGTTATTAGTCATATTTAGATTATTTATTTTTAATCCTTAAATTTTATACTTTAATATTATGTATATCATGCGTTTGTTTTTTAGTATGAAATTCATATTGTATAAAAAAAGATAGTTGCAAATCTGTCTGATTATTAGCAACTATACTTCTTTTAATGATATAAGTATTAAAAATATTAAAGTTTTTTAAAGGTTTGTTAATCAAAAACAAAATTAAGAAATAATTTACAAAATATTTAATCCTATCAATATAATATTAAGAGATTTTATTGTTGTTTAATTTGCTAATGATTATCTTGTCAGCAGGAGCAAATTCATATTTTTTTAGATTAGATGGAACTGTCCAGACACAATCTTGGTGTTCTAATAAAGCATAATGATTATCATTTATTTGGCAATTTAAGACAATTAGATTAATAGTTTTATCGGGATATTCATAAATTATTTCAGTATACTTATCTATTACTGTAATATCCATGTCTAATTCTTCTTTTATTTCTCTAATAATTGCCTGATTTTCAGTTTCATTAGGTTCTATTTTCCCACCAGGGAATTCCCATAAACCACCTTGAGATTTATTTTGATTTCTTTGAGCTATAAATATTTCATTTTGATTATTTCTAATTATTGCAGCTACTACTTTGATCATATTAATACTTCTTTCTTTAATATTTCATTTTGGTTATAAAAAATAACTTAAATTCTCGATTATATCTTACATCATATAACTTGGTTTATCAAATTTAATTGTGAACCTTTGCGAAACAATTTTATTCATTAATATTTTCTTTTAAACTAGCAAAAAAGGAACAAATATTAAAATTTAGTTCCTGTACTTATTTTATTTTAATTGATGCATATATAATTTTATAATCATCTAATGTCAAATGATCTTTTAGGGCTGTTACATTATTATAGTTACTTTCATCGACATTTAAAATTTCTTCTTTGGTTAGTGCTTTAAATAATGCCCAATATTTTTGCCTGTCATCAATTGTTAAATAACCATAGTATTTATTTTTGTATAGTTTGAATACTTTTATTTGTTTGCTACTTGCACCTACTAATATTTCTAACATTGTTCTAGGGCTTATTTTAAATTTATAATTTTCATAATATTTTGCAATATATATTATAGCGTTTACTAGTTCTATAAAGTTTTTATTACAATAGGTTAATTTTTTAATATCAGTATTTTTATCAAAAAACTCTAAATTAACTAGATCTAAATCTTGAGTATATTTATTATCAACTAAATAAGCATTACAACCTGTTCCATCTTTTAAATAGTTAGTACAACCTAAAATATATTTTTCTTTAGCTGGATCTGGAACTTTTTTAACAATTAAATAACCATCAGAGCATTTTGGACATTTGGAAATGGACATTTTTCCTCCTCTTGGATTATTAGTTACATATCCACAAATTTCTGGATCATTTGAACATATCCATATTTCTCCAGGAATTTTAAAATTATTATTACTTCTTCTTTGTAATGGATAGCCGCATAAAGGACATTTTAATAAATTATCATAATTAACTTCCGGCTCTATTTTTTCACCAACTACTAGAACATTTTTATAGTTACTATTTAATTCTAAAATAAATTTAGATGGTTTATATATTGGTGTTAGAATATAAACTTTATTTTTTGTTCTAGTTAGAGCAACATAGAATAATCTTCTTTCTTCGGCATATTCGAAATTTTCTTCGTCTTTGATAACCAGTTTCATGACAGGATCATCAACTATTCTTGATGGAAAACCTAAAATTGCATCTTTACCATTTATTATTATTACATTATCATATGTTAATCCTTTTGATGAGTGAGCAGTTAAAAAGGTAATATTTAATTTAGGATATTTATTAGAATATAATTTATTTCTTTTATAGGTAAAACCTTCTTTATAATTTGATAATATAAATTGTTCAAAACCATAACGGCCTATAAATAATACTTTTTGATTTATTCCATTTTCTTTAACAATATTGTCTAGAGCGTGTTCAATAGCACTACCTAACCTATTTGTTACTGTATCACCTAGTTTGTATGATATATAGTCTTTTTTATCATTATATGTCATTAAAATAACAGGATTTTTTATAGATTTATTTGATTTTAATTTTTTAGTTATTTGGTATTTATTTGACATTACAAAGTTACCTGCTATATCGATTAGTTCTTGGGAATTACGGTAGGTGTTAGTTATTTTTTGAATGTTGGCATAACCCATTATTTGTTCAAATTTGGTAAATAAATCAATTTGAGCACCACTAAATTTAAATATTGATTGCCAGTCATCGCCGACAGCTACTATTTTAGCATTAGAACATTTTGATAATTTTTCACATAGATTAAATCTTTGAAGAGAAATATCTTGATATTCATCAACAAATATATAGTCGTATGGTAACTTTTTATTATTTTCAATTAATTTATCTAATACATTGGAAGCATTGTTAATCATGTCTTCAAAGTCAATACTTCCGGTATTTTTTAATACGCTTGAGTAAGCTAAATAGCATTCGTAACAAATATTTACAAATAATTTGGTTCTTTCATCAGATAAGGTGATTTTCCATTCATCAAATTTGGATGGACTAAAATTATTAGTTTTGAATCTAGATATGAAGACACATATTAACTGGACTAGTTTGTTAAAATATTTATCTTCTAAATTTGATAGGATGGCTTTATAAATTGCTTTTTGGCTTTTAGGTTCAAATGAGATGCCTGATTTTATTAATTCTTCTTTTAAATGAGTTATTGTATCTTTGTTATCATTATATTTTGAAAAGGTATAAATTAATTTAGTACCATGTTTTCTGTGAAACATTATTTTGTCATTGACGTGTTTTTTATATTGTTCTAGTTCTTCTTTAGAGTATCTTGGATTTTCTCCATTTTCAGATATACCAAAATGTTCAAGATATATTTCTTTGTTATATTGTCTAATTATGAAATCAGGGCAATATGGTTTAATTGTATTATTAAAGCAATATTTATAAACTGGTTCATATTCATAGTCAATACCATTAATGTATAAAAAGTTGGCGATACGGCATTCTTCAACACTTTTGACTTTTTCATTTTTTAAGGTATATTTTTGACTAATTTGTTTTTTGTTAAATTCATCAAGAGATGATATTATATCGGATTTAAGGGTTGAGCAATCATTTTTTGCTAGTTCCGAGAATAATAAACTTATATTTTCTTCTCCAAAAGGGACGTTTAAGTAACTAGCAAAGAATAGAAGAATCTTTTTTACAAATTCTTCGTCATTTTCATTATTAATAAGGTATTCTTTAATAGTTTTGAACATTAAATCTCCAGTTGTTATTTGATGATGGGATTCTTCGGCTGAGCCAATAACCTGATTTGCTAGGGAATGGAATGTGGATATTTTAACAGGCAAGCCAAGGCGCTTACATCTTGTTTGTAATTCATTAGTTGCTTTTCTGGTAAAGGAGATTATTAAAATACGATTTGGATCTATGTGCTGTTTTTCAATAAGATATTTAACTTTGGCTTCAATAGTAGTTGTTTTACCTGAGCCTGCTCCTGCTACTACTAATGTGTAATCTTCATCAGAAAGGATTACTTTTCTTTGTTCTTTATCTAGTTTTATGTTTGGGTCTTCATTTGCAAGAATGGTATCTAAATATTCTTTATCAGCTTCTAGATGTTTATTTACATAAAGCGTATTTTTATCATCTATTATTTTACTAGTGTTTGTATAAAAGTTAATAAGACTTTTTATTTCGTAATAATCTACTTTATTTTTTTGGCACCATAGTTCAAGCATAGATTCTTTTTCCATAATTTTTAGTTTATGAATTATAGGAGTTAGTTGTTTGTATATTTTTAGATACTCTTTTTTAGAGATATATTTATCTTTTTGTAATAGTTCATTAACTTGATTTTGATATAATTTTAGTAATTCAAAATCTTTGGATTTTATCTCTTCACTAGTTAAACCCATAATGCCAACCTCTTATCTTATTTTAATTATATCATTAGACAGTTGGATTTTGGTAGATTTAATTGCTTGTTTGGGATTTTATTTAGTTAATTATGTCATTTTATATATAAATTTTGTTATTTTAAGGATTTTAATTCTTTTATAATAATTAGTAAATATTTTATTATAGTAATAAATATATTCATTATTTATTTTAATGATTGTTTCTTGTTTGTTAAGGTTATATTCTTTTTCTATTTTGGTCATCTTGTTAGCGTAGTTATCAAATAAGTATAGAATGTTATCATCATTAGTTATATTGGTTGTTACTAGGTCTTTTAAAAGATTAAATAGGTTTTCAACATCTGTTAATTTATCTAAATTATAGTTATATTTTATTTTGATCTTATTTAATTCTTGAAGGGGAATATTATTTCTGATTTGTTTAAAAATAGTTAGGAAGTTATTAATGATTGTTTTTTTCATTGAATAAATAATATATTCATCGTTAAGTTCTTTTAAAGTAATAGGCGTAGTTAAAAATTCTGGTATATTTGTTGTTAATATTAACTCTAGTATGTGTCCTTTTTCTTTAATTGATGGAAAATTGTTATGAAAGAAATCAACAAAGAAAGTTAGTTTTTCAATAAACGATTCTTCATTATTCTTGTTTTCTATTATAGAATTGTTGTTTAGAATTTTATCAAATATTTTATTGCTAATTAATTCTTGCATTAGTACATAATATTTTGGTTTGGTACTTATAAGATATTGTAGTATTTTAGTTTTATAATTCATATGATTACCTATTTTCTTTTTGTTTCTATACATTATAATAACATATTTTTACCAAATATATCCAAGTTTTATAAATAATTATTTTTTTAATGCAAAAATTAATAATAGGTGGTAGTAAAATGTACGAAAATAACTTGAAATATATTAGAGAATACATGGAAATGACACAAAAGGAACTTGGAAAGGTTTTTAATGTGGCTGAATCTACCTATAGTGGATGGGAAACTGGTAGAGATGTTATTCCTTTAAAGCATTTATATAAATTTAGTTTGAAGTATGGTTATTCTATGGATTATTTACTTAAGTTAAATAGTAAGAATGTTAAGTATGATAAACTTGATAGTATTGATAGAAAAATGATTGGTGATAAATTAAAAAGAATTAGAAAAGATTTAAAATTAACTCAACAACAAATTGCAGATGAGTGTATGATATCTCAAACTACTTATAGTAATTATGAGTTAGGTAATAATTTAATTTCTACTATGAGTTTGTATACAATTTGTAAGAATCATAATATTTCGATGGATAGTATATTTAAGTAAAAATAAAATCAGCTAGGGGTAACGCTGATTTATGTGTTTTTATAAAATAAATTTTATATATTATTTTTCTTTTAATAGACAGTCGACTACTTTTATTTTTGTTATTCCATCATAATCTGCTTAAAGATCCATATCTAAAGTTAATAATATTTTAGGAAAATGAACTTTGGCTTTTGGGATAGATCTTAATTCTCTAGCAAGAACTTTTTCATCTCTGATGGATAATGCTACTTGATATTATTTTAATCCATCTCTATTTTAGGCAACAAAATCTACTTCTAAATCGTCTTCTTTTCTGGTATAGACTTTATATCCTCTTCTTAATTCTGGATCAGCTGCATAATATTTATAATTTCTGGATAATAATTTTTTTCTTTATCATCAAATCTTTCGTATTTATTTATTAAATAACTTTCCAGATATGCAATTATATATTTTTCAACTGTATGGTTAATAGTTGATATACCTTTGCTTGTTAGAGTATTACTTATTTTTTTATTATCTATGTAAATAACTATCTATTATTATCTTTACTAATAGATAATTCTATATAATCATTTTCATTACCAATTCTCTTCAAATATTCAGTACCCCCCATCAACTGCAACGGCTCCACAAGAACACCTTTTATAATCATTTGTACTTTTTGACTCTATAGTATTTCCACATTTTTTACATTTAATTTTATTGCTAATTATTTCTTCTTTCTTTTCCATAAGTCATCTCCTCCATAATAATTATGCCATGATCTTATAATAATTATATACTACCGTTTTCGGTATAATACCATTACAATCATACGGATAAAAACTATATTGTCCGTATCGCTGTAAAAAATCCATTGAAGATTTTTGCCACTTTCGTCGCTTTTCTTCAATGAACTATTTAAAAGTCAATTTTTTTGTACCTAAATTGTACCTAAAATTATTTTAGCAATACCGATGCCTCGCACTCCCCTTATAAAATGGGCATAAAAAAATGAGAGCACGGTTAAACGTTCTCTTCAGGGAGGCCAAAGTTGGTTTAATCATATTAGTAAAAACCCTTTAAAATCAACATTTTACAGTATAAACAGTTTAAAAAAATACTATTTTACACACCACAATTTAACTGAATTGTTGTGCAGAAACTGTGCAGACATAAGAAAAGCATATATAGGTTGTAGCTATATTTGCTCTTTTTTATTCTTCTGGGATTTCTAGCCCATCTATTATATTTTTAAATATTTTATGACATTCATTTAAATAATATTGATTATCTTCACTTATACCATCATAATTATCTAAATCATTCAAAATGTACTTTTTACCATTTTCATATTTAAACATATCATATATTTCTTTTGCACTTAATTCCTTTTTTGTATCAGATAACAATAGTAAACTATCTGCATCAAAAAATACACTAATGGATTTATCATTATTATCATATTTAATTTTTACATTTACTGTTTTCATATAATTTAAATCTCCTTTCAATTGCTTCACGTCCGCCATCTAATAAAGAAGCTATTTCATCAATAATTGAATAATCGGAATTTTTATACTCTAAACATCCACTTTTTATACTTAATTCATCACTATTATTTTTATTGATGCAAATAACATTATCAACATCTAAATTAACAACTAATAATGGATTATGAGTAACAATTATAATTTGCTTTTTATCACGAACTTTTTCAATATAATTAATTAAATCTTCTGATATTTTATTATTACTGATATCATCTTCTGGTTGATCAATAAGTAATACATCCTTATTAGAATCAAAATTATTAAATTTAAAATCATAATATACAATTGATATTTCCCCAGGGGTTTTTCCAATTACTTTTTTATCAGCTTTCTTTTCTATAAATGTTTCTTCAGCAGAATATTTTTCTATAAATTTTTCCACAGATTTATACCAATTTGATAAATTATCAATATTAGTTATACCATTCAAACTTTTAACCAAATCTTCTTCAGAATCAATATTAAATATATTACTTTGATCATAATTACCATTAAACAATTCATTATAATATATTGTACTTATATCAACGTCATTATATTTTGCCTTTTTTACAAAATAAAAACCATTCTTCATATTTTTTGATTCCCCTGGTAAGGTTTTAGGAAATTTTGGAATCTCTCTTTTCTTAATATCTTCATTAATAACATTGCTTATTTCGTTACAAAAATTCGTAAGATTACTCTGATAATCATTGTTTTCTTTTTCCTTATCTGTACGTTTATTCTCAATATTTGTATCAAAAGTTTCTAATGCTGATTTAATTAAATTAATTATTTCATTGCATTTAATTATTTCTTCATTTAATTTTTTTAATTCTAAATTAATTTTTCCTATATTAGTTACTTCTTCACCTAACGTTTTGAAATTATCATCATAGAAAGACTTATTATCACTATATTCTTTCTCTAATAATGTATATATCTTATTTAATTCATTATATCTTGCACTATATATATTCTTTATTTCATTTAAATCTTTATTTACTGTAGGATTGAATAATTGTTGCTCGTGTTTTACAAGAGTAAATTGTAATGCTTCCAAACTGTCCTTTTTTGTTTTATATGAAATAGTCTCTTGAATATACTTTATTATATTATTACTATATTCCCTAATATTTTTAGCAAACAATTCTTTATTCATTATTTCATTAAAGTAGTTATTTTTTTCTTTTTTAAACAACTCCCCTTTTTTAACATTTTCAATAATTTCATTTTGTCTAATATATTCAATTCTGGGTGTTCCAGTTTTCTCTATACTCATTTGATTATTTTTTACTATTTTTGAATAATAGGTTTTTAATTGACCGTTTTCCATCAATTCTAATAATAGTGTTTTACCAGAGCCATTATCTCCAATTATAGCATTAATTCCATTACATAGTGGGTATTCCTTATTATTGCACTTTATAGATTTTATATAATTATTATTTTTATTATCAATTCTATTAAATCTTGTTTTTGTGCTTGTAAAAGCAAAAACAAGTCCATCAAAATCAGCTAAAGCTTTTATTTTTGTTACATAATTCTTATTTTGTGTTCTTTCATCTTTACATGGATAATGTTCCCACTTATGGCAATCACTACCAATTATTGTTGCTATATTTTTATCTGCTTTATTTAAAGAATTGATTATCATACCTTGAACTGAAGGTTTTTGATACTCTAAAGCATTAATATATCCTGTAGATATAAATTCATAAACATCATCAACGGAATTTGATAGGCTTCTTTTACCACCTTCAGGATTATCTAATGATTTACGTTGATGTGCTATTAAAACTATACTGCAATTTATTTCTTTTAAAATCTTTTCAAATTCATCTTTTGTATAGTACTCATTCTTTTTTGTTAATTGTTTATTTGATTTTAAGACAGTTTCTATATTAGATATCTTATCAATTGATGAATCATCAAAAACAGTTATGATATGACATGATTCTTTACCTTCTTCAAGTAACACGTCAAATTCAATACCTGGTAAAATATTAATAACATTAGGATAATCAGAACCACTTATTTTTTCTTTTAAAAGTTCATATAAATGAAAGTTAAAATTATTATGATCTGTAATTGAAAAAAGATTTATATTATTTTCATTTAATTTTTCTAATAATATATCTATATTTTCTTCATTTGAATCATCTACATATCCTTTTTCTTCTTTATATGCACTATATATTGAATGAATATGCAAATCTATATTAATAATGCTGTTTATTTTATTACTGCACATAAAATCACTCCTACAACAATTCTAAATATTTATTTAACATTTCATTTTCCAATTCATTAACCAATTTAACAAAATCTGTATAATCTCCAGTAGTATGTGCTTTGTCTAAAGCATTATAATATTCTAATCTTTTTTCTTTTTTTACAATTACTGGAAGATATCCACTATTCATTAAAGATAAGTTCATTACTAATCTTGAGGTTCTACCATTACCATCAACAAATGGATGTATTTTAACTAACTCACCATGTAATAATGCAGCTCTAATAATTGGATGATATTTTTTCCAATCTTCATAGTTAATAATTAATTTTTCCATTAATTCTGGAACTATTAAATAATCTGGTGGAATATGTGTAGCACCTTTTATTTTTACATTCTCATCTCTATATCTACCAGCGTTATCATCATCTATTTCTTTTAAAACTAATTGATGAATATTTTTAATGTTCCATTCTGTAATTGGTTTCTTATCTTTAATAAGATCATCTAAGAATAATATTGCTTGTTCATGATTAATAACTTCTAAATGTTCCTTTAATGATTTACCACCAACAGTAATACCTTCTAAAACAACTTGTGTTTCTCTTAAAGTTAATGTATTACCTTCTATACCGTTACTATTATAAGTCCACTCTAAATTTATAGATTCTTTTAAAGATTTTAAAGTTTCTTTTGATATAGGTCTTTTTGAATTTAATTCTTTATTTAATTCATCGACTTTATCAAAATAATTATCAGGTAAATCGAATTTAAATTCAGTATTTTCTAGTTTAAAACTTCTTTTATCAACTGGTTTATTAGCTTTAATAGGAATATTCCAATTGTTACCTACTTTAACAGCACCTTCAATTCTTCCATCTTGTAATAATCTTCTAATTCTTCTTTCACTAATATTCCATTTTTGTACAGCTTCTTTTGTAGTCATAAATTCCATAAATTTCACCTCTGAATACATTATACCGTTATCGGTACAATTTGTCAATATATTTATACCGTTATCGGTATATTATTATAATATTTTATTTTAAAATTATTATGTAACTTATTTTAAAAATTCAAGAAGTTCTTCATAAAACTTTTCAGGATTATTTTGTACTTTCTCTTTAAATTCATTTATTTCTAAATTTAATTTTTCTGTTTCTTTCTTATCTTTTTCAAAGTATTTACCATTCTTATCATAATATAGTAAATCGTTATATTTTGAAAAATCTATTTTATATTCTTGTATCTTATTGCTGATATTAGCTAATAAAAATATGTAAGTAAAGCCGACATTTCCTAATTCTAAATAATGTTTATTATCATTGGTGAAATACTTTAAGCATACGAATAGAAGCATTTTTAAAAAATGATAATTTTGATATGTGAGTAATTGAAATACTTCTTTTTCTTTTGGACTGTTAATTTCGATTACTGTACTTACAATTAATGTACTATGCGTAAAATTACACATTTTATCATATAATTCAGTTAACATTGACAATTTTTCTTTACGGTTTATATCTTTAAATGCTGGCTCACATATTTCATTCATATGTGTTCTAAACTTATCTATTATTTCACAAACTCTTGTCTTATCACGCTCTATTCCTAAAGTTGTAAATTCATTATATACATCTTCATCAAACTGAATCATCATTGCCATCATAATATATTCAAAAGAAGATCTTAATAATGTATTTGCATCCACTAAGTTATAACTTTTTAAATTGTAATCTACATTTATTAAAGTTTTATGTGCTTGTTTTAATAAACTAATTGTTTCATGATGTTTAGTTCTTCTCTCATTTTCTAATTTTGATACATTATAAATACAACCATCTTTTAATGGTTTAATAAATTTTCTATTTATGGCATTATTAATAGTTTTATGTGATATTTGCATATTTTCACCACCTTAAAAAGTTTAATATTTATTATATCACTATTATTTGATAAATTTAGCATTGATTAACATAAAAAGTATATATAGATAAATTAAAACTATATATACTTTTTAACATTTAATTTAAATATGTCAAATTTTTGCTATTTTTTTAACATGTTATGACACTTATGACACTTGTTTCTAGGGGGTGCCATCATACATTTAAGTGACGTAAGTGACATAAGCAAAAGAAATTACGTGTATAGTTCATTTAATTGATTGGCTTTTTCATTTGCTATATCTTTATCAATTATTTTTAACAAATCACATGTTATTTTTCTCCAGTCTTGAGAAAGATCAATGGTATTAAATTGAATCTTTGCATCAATTGCCCCCATTTCTTGAGAGACAACTTTTACATCATATGATTCATATATAGACTCTCCATTAAATGGTAATGGATAAAGCAATATACCTTTTAAATCATTTGTGGCATTTACATTATTTAAATATGCCATCATTTGATACATATTACCACTAATTAAAGATTCTTTATCATAATTAGTTGTTAAATAATCTTTGTAATATTTAGTATCCAAAATAATTGTTTCTTCATTTGATTTAATAAATGTGTCCATTTTCATTATAGGTAGTAATGATTTGTTTCCACTACTTACATTCCAATTTAATTGACTTTGATATTTGACTTTGTATTTTTTCTTAGGAAGTTCCTGTTCATAAAATTTATATACAAACAATTCAAATACATTATTCATATTCTCATCATTATCAAATAAATTGTAAAATGAATATTTTCCTGAAGATTCGCTTAACATTTGAGAATTATATATTAATTGGCATATTTTTATCATATAAAAATAATAATAGTTTGATTTATTAAAGATTATTTTATCAAATGAATATTTATCAATTTCCACATAATCAACTTGATTAAAATATAATATTATTCTATTTAACTTTTTCTTATTATCTTTTGAAATATCGGTTGATTTATATAATCTAATTGCTATATATTTTATTATTTGATTTAATAAATTGTTTTCAATCAGTTCATCATAATCACAATACACTTTTCCATATCTCAATGTTTGTTTATTAATTATAGATTGAATATCAAGCTTTCCTTTTACAGTGTTTAATTCTTCATTTTTTTCTATATACTCTTTATATAATCCTTTTTTTATTATTCTTTTAATATTAATTAAAAATAATTCAGCATAAATATTTGATGAATCGAAGTCGTCTTCCGATGATAAATCAATAAAATCTTTATTATTTACTCTATCCCATATATAACTATACATGAATAAAACATTTTTAATTGGAACTTTAAATTTATTCATAATGGCCTTCTATAGCATTTGTTTATAATCTGCTATTTTTGTATCATCATCAAACCAATATTCTTCCAATAAAGGAATAATTTCATAATCAATAATATCTTTGTATGATTGTGTAAAATTATTGCTATCTAAATTATCAACAAAATAGCTATGTCCTATTTCAAAGCCTTCACCTAAATCGTCATCTATAGCTTCATTTAATGCAATCATTTTATTACATAAAAGATTAACATCATTTTCCTTAATATTATTCTTTTCAATTAACCAATTAGAGAACTTTGGATTATTAAATGCTGGATTTACTTGAATAAACGCAAATCTTCTTCTTAAAGCATAATCTACCATTGCAAGTGATCTATCAGCTGTATTCATAGTACCAATAATAAAAATATTTTCAGGAATTGTAAATGATTCTTTTGAATATGGAAGTATTACATCTTCTTTATCCCTCTTATCATATTCTATTAATTTCATTAGTTCGCCCAAAATTTTGCTTAGATTACCTCTATTAATTTCATCAATTATTACAAAATAATCTTTATCTCTATTGTTTTTAGCTACATCTACAAACTCTTTAAATACACCAGGAGTTAATACAAACTTTCCATCTTTATTTGGTCTAATACCTTCTATAAAATCCTCATAAGAATAACTTTGATGGAATTGTACAGATAACACTTGATCTTTTGCTTTCTTTCCAATTATGGAATATGCAAGTCTTCTAGCCATAAATGTTTTTCCAACACCAGGTGATCCTTTTAAAATAATATTCTTCTTTCTCATTAATAATTTATATATTTTTTCATATTCGGAATCATTCATAAAAACTTCTTCCAAAAATAAATCTTTATCATAATAATTTTTTAAAAATTCAATATAGTGATTTAATGCTGCAGAATTAATGTTATTGGAATTTTGAGATCTAGTTTTAAATTTTTCACTATTTATTATTATTGGAATATATTCTTCTAATTCCTTGTAATTATCAAATTCATATAATGATTTACTTAATAAACCATCTTCTTGAGATTCCTTAGACATTAAATCCACATGATTTAAATAGGCTGTTATGCTACTCTCTTGAATTGATATATTTTCTAACCATTTTCTAAATTTATCCTTCATATTATAACTATCTCCTTCCATTATATTAATTAACTTCATAGCAAAATCATCATATGGTGTAATATCAGTTAATGTTTTTTGAGCTACTCTTAAATTTTTAGGAATTTCCCAAACACCTTTTTTTATCCAATTTACGTTTCTTGTGTTTTTGAATCTTTCTCTATTGTTATTGTATAAATATTTGTTATCTATTACTCTTCCATATCCCAGCAACTTGGATTGCCCTATTTTAGCAATAACTATATCGCCTTCATGCAATTTATGTATAAAATCATCAATGCATGAAATATCATTATATGCATTTTCTTCGTTATATTTTTCTTTTAAAGCTGCTGCTATATGATCTCTATCATTATAATAATTTATAGGTCCAATATCATCCCAACCTATAATCATTTGATTATTATCATAACAATAATCCCAATAGCTACCACCTTCTCCAGGCGAATAAGTCCAATATTGAGAATTTTTTGAAAATAAATAATCTATTTTTACCTTATCAATTATGCCATTTTTTAATACAGGATAAATAATATTAATATTTTCACCTTTTTCTATAATTATGTCTCCTAAAAGAGCTATTACAACACCTCTAAATTTTTTTACATTTTCATTAGCTTTTTCAAATTTTATGTTTAATCTATTGCCACTATCGACTTGAACATTTGGTTTACCCAAACTAAAATTTTCAATATCAGTAAAATAAACTCCTCTATTGATAAAATAATCTTGTAAATCATCATGAAAATCTGATAATGAAAACATTTTAACAACTTGATTCATTTTTTCAATATATGATCTTGTTTTAACTACATCCACAACAAATTCATCATTATCAGGATTTAGAAATTCTATCATTTCATTTATAGTATCAGGATTGGTTGCTAAAAAATATCCAGCAGTTGAACTTGGGCTTACTTCGCCATTTTTTGTTAATGAATTATACTTAAAAATATTAGATCGAGTTGACTCAGTATTGCTTAAAACAATTCTAATTTTATTATTTTCCAAAAATCCAGCCACACATAACACCTCTCATCATTTTTATTATACCAAAAATTAAAAATTTACGCTACATAAGTAGCAAAAAAAGAAGAATTATGATAATTCTTCTTCTACATTTGTTATATTAGATAAATCTATATTATATTCTTCTTGTTCTATTGAAAGATTGGATAAAGTAATATTATTATCAAAAACGCCTGTTTTAAAAATTTCTCTGACTACCGCAAGCATAACATCAACTACTATACTATTACCAGCTTGTTTATACATTTGTGCTCGTGATACAACAATTTTAAAGTTGTCCGAATATCCCATAAGCCTCAAGGCTTCTCTTTCAGTAAGCATTCTTAGCTTATCTTCTCCACCTTTATCAGTCATATAATTGTCAACACCAGCTCTATGCCTATTTCCCATTGTTGATAAGATAGTCCTTGCTACATCTAAATCATACTTAATTGATGTTCTAAATGTTTTTGTTCCTGGAGTTAATACATATTTTCTAACCAAATCAGATAATACATATTTATCATCAACTCTTGAAGGATCAAACTCGGACTCTTTAATTGAAATATTACCACATTCATCATATTGAAAATTACCAAATTCGCATTTTGATTCTAAAAATTGTTTCATACTAAATTTTAGTTCTATTGGTAATGGATATTCAAAATTTTTCTTTATATCTAAATCATTTCTAATGCCAACAACAAAAACTCTTCTTCTATTTTGTGGTATTCCATAATCAGCCGCATTTAATATTTGAGGTTCGGTAATATTATAATTTAAAGATTTAAAAATCCCTTTTATAATTTCCCATGTATTTCCATGATCATGTGTAGTCAATCCTCGAACATTTTCATATATAAATACTTTTGGATTTGCTTCTTTAATAATCCTTGCATATTCATAGAATAATGTACCTCTTGCATCTTCAAGGCCTCCTTTAAAGCCTACTGTTGAAAATGATTGACACGGACTTCCACCTACTAATAAATCAACTTTATCTTTATAATCAGTACCATCTAATAAGTTTATATCTAAATGAAAATCATCTTCAATTATTTTATCTCCATAATTTTCCATATAACTTTGTTTTACATAATTTTTCTTTTTGCTTTTAGAAGCATATAAATCATCTACATATTTTTTCTTTTCTAATTTGGAATTCATATTTTTTATTTTTTTAAATTCTTTTTCATGGTCATATTTAATTTCAATATCTCCATTATCACATGCAAAAACAATTTCATATGGTGTATTATTTCTTATGAGTGCTTGTTCAATTGCACCTATACCACTGAATAATGTAGCTAGTTTTAGCTTAGGTTTTATAACATCAACTGCTTTTAATTCTTCGGTTTTAAATACGCCTGTATCTATTAGGTTTGGAATAATTTTTTCAAATATATTAACAACAATACTATTACCAGCTTGTCTATATTTATCTTTATCTAACATTCCTTTGGGAAATTTAAATTTTTTTGAAAATCCCATAAGATTTGTACATTCTAATGGAGTTAGTTTTCTACAGGCGCCTTTTTTACCATTATAAGTAGAAATATATGCAATATTCATAATATCAGCATTATCTTTTATTTTTTCATATGGAACAAACACAAATTCTCCATTCCAATTAAATTGTTGATTTGCTTTTTGACATTGCATTATATTAGAATTAACTTGTGCTCTATTTTTATATTTTGGATTAGTAACAAATTCAAAACCTTTTTTACCCAAATAATACTTTGGATCAACTTTTAAGTCATCTTCCAAATAATCTTTAACTGTAGTTTTTAATTCTTCTTCTTCAGGAAATTTGAATGGAGCTGTATCTAAATCATTTCTTATACCTATAACGAATAGCCTAGGTCTATTTTGTGGTATTCCAAAATCTTTAGCATTTAATATAGGATTTTTTCTTATATATATTTTATAATTTAATTCTTTAAATGTATTTTGAACGGTTTCCCATGTTCTACCTTTATCATGATTTAGCATTCCTTTAACATTTTCAAATATAAAAGCCTTTGGTTGACATTCTTTAATAATCCTTGCATATTCATAGAATAATGTACCTCTTGTATCATTAAATCCTCCACGTTTTCCAATTATTGAAAATGATTGGCATGGACTTCCACCTACTAGCAAATCGACTTCACCCTTATACATAGATCCATCTAAAAATCTTATATCTTGATAGAAATCTTTATCATCGATTTCATAATTTTCCTTATATGTTTGATACATACAATTAGGTTTTTTTAATGAACTATATAAATCATTAATATATTTATTTTTTTCTTCTAAAGACATATTTTCTATTTTTTTTAAAATTTCTTCTTTCGAATAAGGTAATTCTCTCTCACCATTATCACATGCAAAAATTATTTTATGTTTAACATCTAATTTTTCTAACGCTTGTTCAATTGCACCTATACCACTAAATAGCGTTGCTAATTTTATCATATTATTACCTCATTTCTATTTTCTTTATAAATTAATTATACAAAATAATAACTAATTTAGATACATTTTTCTTCTGTTTTTTGTAAAAAAACATCAGAGTATAAAATAAGGAAATTTAATTTTCTTATTTAATTATTCTATTTTGGTAATTTACTATAATCATATTTTTATAAATTACATCGAGTTCACTATTTATTTCATCAATATCTTTTAAAAATTCATCTAGTGAATATTTATCACCTCAATACTGATGTTACTACTAATACACTGTAATACTTACTGTTTCTGAACCAACAAAAAGAAAACATACCAGTTAAGGTATGATTCTAATGATTTCATTATTTATTTTTTAATATATCTATTACTTCTTGCAAAGAATGTGGGGTTTTCTAGTCAAGCAATAATAGGCCCTTATTCTGTATATCATATTTTTTAATTCTCTAAAATCTAAAGAGTTATCAGCAATATATCTCTTTAATTCATTAAAGAATATTTTCTGCTCTGGAAGACTTAATTCTTCTTTTATAATCTCATTAACAAAATTTAATTTTGTCCTATTATCAGGCATTTCTATTTTCACTTTAAATGATTCCTCCAGCGTTTTTTTTAATTGTTCACTTACTTTTAAATCACCAAGAGCAACATTGGATGATAGAATAACAACTTTGCTGTTTTTTAATAAAATATTTAACAATTTTTCAAATTCATACATACTATTACCTGTAAAATATTGAATATCATCTACTATTAAAACTTCAGTATTTGAATATTTTTCAAGAAAATTAACTCTTTTATTCAAATCAATAACATCTTTGATAAATTCTTCACTTGTTATATATAGGACTGATTTGTTATTTTTCAAACCATTAGCTATTATATTTAATAAATGTGTTTTCCCAATCGCCTTATTACCATAAAACATTATTAACTTATTTGATATACTTCCTTCAATGATTTTTAATGCTACATCATATGCTTCCTTATTTTCTTCATAAACTATAAAATTTTTTAATTCATAACATTCTTTCTTTACCATAAAATTCTCCTTACTTTTCAACGTAATAATTTCTTTCATCTATTGCAAATAAGCATTCACTTACTGCTTGACCTCTACCAAATATATATAAGATTTTTGATAGTACATCTATAAACACATCATCACAACCATGTTCTATCATAATATCAACATATCTTTGCCACAATTCATTTGACTTCCTCGTTCTTGATTTGTGTAATTGCTTAACAATATCTATAGCAACTTCATGTTCAATTGAATGATTAACTAAATACTCATATACATCTTCACGATTAGAAATTACGTTATGTATATCAATCTTGCTATCTTTAAATAATTCTTCCTGATTTTTACTCCACACATGGGTGCCATGTGCTAAAGATATAACTTTAACATAGTCATCTATTGTTTTTGGTTTTAACTGCATTGCAACTTCTTTTTCAAATTCAGTATGCATTGAATATTTTAGATCAACTTTCTTTTCTTGTATCAAAGGTTTATCATCGAGTCTAATTGTTATATACTCATCAGTAAACATATGATAATCTTCTATGGTTTCAAACTGACCAAACTCATTCAATCTAAATGACATATTGGTAGGTTGTACATAACATGGAATAAGTAAATAATGCTTATCTGCTAATTCATTTATTTCATCTACATCACATAGTTCAAATGAACCTCTAACTATTCTAAAATTTCTTGCATACTTTTCTACTGAACTAACAAAGTCTAAGGAACAGCCATTTATGAAATCAATACATAAAGTTTTAGCTGTGATCAACTCATAAGGTAGATTATATTTGATAGGGTCAACTTTACTAATGTCTAGAACATGGAGTAGTAACAAGTTATTAGCCATCCCTCTAAAGTGGAAACTAACAGATTTCTCCGTCTTCTTGTACTTATGTAATAACTCTATAATAAATAACAATCCTTTATCATAAAGTAAATCTACTTCTTTCTTACATCTTGTTAGAATATCATCATCTTTAATCTTGTTAGCTAGCCATACAAGAAAGTAGTCTCTAGCGTCATCATTTAACTCTTCATATTTATTATACATATCATCCCTCCTTTCAAAAATAGAATAGCATATTCAAAAATGTACATGTACTGATTTTGAATTAACATTTTTATTACTATTATTTTTTATTAATTTCTTACCACAAAACATCCTCTAATTACGCATAATTTTTAAAAATGTCGCCTAAAACTTATTTTATAAATTTCAAAACTTCACAAACCCTTTAATTTTGGACATAAAAAAATGAGGGCACGGTTAAATGCTCTCTTCAGGGGGCGATTTAATAGAACGCCTCTGAATGTTATAAGTCAAGTAAATAAAGGGATTTATCAACTTGATATATCGCCTAATTTTATATATTTTTACTATTTTTTAAACTTTTTGTCGCCTAAAATGTCGCCTAAATATATGTTATATACTCATATTATAAGTTTACTCTATAAATACATTATAACACAAAAAGAGCATTACTGCTCATTAAGTTAGTTTATCTATAAATATTCTATTTTTGTTTTTTATTAAATTTCCCAAAACCATATGCTTCACTTTGATAATTTCTATTAAACAATCTTTCAGAAAATTCATCTCCATATCTACTCATTTTATTCATCATATATTCTTTAAATCTAGCTGGATCATATGAATCTATATTAAAATATTCTTCTTGTCTGTATAAATTAAAAAATAAATCTGTCATATCTAAATCTATTATTGTGTTTACACCATTTGCTAATGCTACTTCTCCAACTCGTTTACAACAATCTTGAAAATGATATCCACTAATTACTAACTCATCTACATTTCCTAATTGTTCTAAAATATATTGTTCGTTTGGATATACAACATCATCTAATGATTTTTCACTTCCGTCTTGATTATATCCACTTGCTTGGTCAAAAGTAATGTCAGTATATACTATTTTATCATTTGACTGTGGTAAAATACCATAAATCTTTTTATCTGGATAAATTACATATACAATTTGATATCCATTATCTCTATATCTTTTTTGAATTGCTTGATTTAAAACATCTAAAGGTCTTCTAACACCAATTTCATCATAATATTCATTTCCTAAATCGAACGCTTTAGTGTACTCTTCAATTGGATATAAATATAAAAATACTTTATTCATAAATTCACCTACTTCAATTTAATATTATAAACATTAAAAATTTTACTTATTATTAATCCTACCTTCTGACAACTTAATTTCTTTTTGGCAACTTTTTATAATCATACTTATCCATAATTGGATTAAGTAATTCTTGTGCTTTATTTAATTCTTCTACTGCTTGTTCTAAAGTGTATTTACTTTTATTATCTTTAAGTAATTTTAAATGTTCTGCTACTTCAAATATTATAAATCCTGCTTCTCTTGCGTTTTATCTTTTATTAAAATCAAATTGTAATAAATCAGTTTCTGATTTTTTATATTGTTCAATTAAGTCTTTTAAATCTTTACTGGATTTATTTGCATATTTATCTTTAGAAAAATAGAAAAGCATTTCTTCATTTTTTACTATTAATTATACTTTAATTCTATCATTTTTCAAAAAAACTGTCCACTTTACAATATTAAAATATAAGTTTATCAAAAAAATACCATACTATTGGTATCTAAACATAATATTTAATATCTAGTATGGTATCTAGATAAATCCAAAATAGTTAAAAATCCCTTATAAACAAAAGTATTCCCCTCTCTCGAGGGGAATTTCAGGGGGTTTTGGTTGATACACTCTAACAAGAATCGTTAGAGGATCAGTAAGGTTTATTACCTTACCTATTTAATAATATAAAATTATGAATAGTTTGTCAATTTATATTATTTAATTTTTTGTAATTTTTTTAAGTTCTTCATAGTATAGTGCTTCTGATACTGAAACATATGGTGCAACATATACTAGGGCAATACCAAATGTTAATGCACAAAGTAAATACCAACCAAAGAAACTTAACATAAATACGAAATAATCCCATTTATAACCATACATCATCTCTTTAGATTTTTTGATGCAAGCACCTGGTTCTTCTTCACCATCTATCATGATAAACATTGCTTGACTATATGATATAGCAGCTATAATACCTGGTATAACAAATAATAAAGACCAAAGACCAATAAAAATAGACATTAATAATCCTAATAAGAATATTGGAACAAATTTAGAATAATGTTTAAATATTTCATCATAATCTACTTGTTCTTTTCTTACATATTTAAGAATAAATACATCTAAACCATATGATAAAGGCATTACTGCAAGTGAAAGCAAAGTTGAACACATTGTTCCTGCGAATGTATCTTGTAATACTTTTTCTGATATTACATTTACAAAACCTAAAACAATCATAACAATTAACATTGGTTTTAAAATGGTCCATAGATTTCCTTCAATCATTTTTTTGGCATCATTTTTAATTTTTGCTCTATTCATTTATCTCAACTCCTTCTACTATAAATATATCATTAATTTAGATTTTTTACACCCCTTATTATGTTTTTTTGAATAGGAAATTTATCTATTTCGTTAATATGTTTGTTTAAAAAATTTAAAGAGTCTTCACTACATTTTTTTAATATTTTAAAATCCTTATTTAGATTAGCTATTTTAAAGACCATATCTCCACTTTGTTTTACACCAAATAAATCACCGGCTCCTCTTAATTCGAAGTCTTTTTCAGAAATGTAGAAGCCATCTTCACTTTCTTCTAATATTTTTAATCTTGGCGTGTCATAGTCGCTTATTAAAATACATTTTGATTCTATATCATTTCTACCTATACGTCCCCTTAACTGATGAAGGGTTGCCAAGCCGAATCTTTCGGCATTAAATATAACAATCATCGTAGCGTTACTAACATCTACTCCTATTTCAATGATGGTTGTTGATATTAAGATCTTAGTTTTATTTGATTTAAAATCATTCATTATATTTTCTTTTTCTTCATTTTTTAATTTACCATGAAGAACACCTATAGGTACTTTACCATTAAGGGCTACATTTATTTTTTCATATAAATAATTAACACTTGCTAGTTTGGTATTTTCTTCTTCATTTTCGATTAGGGGACTAACTACATAGATTTGATGTCCTTTTTTAATTTCATCTAACATTTCATATAGAACTTCTTTAATTTCTGATGTTTTATATAATTTAGTAATTTTAGGTTTCCTATTTAATGGTTTGGTTTTAATTTCAGTTATGTCCATATCTTTAAAAATAGTTAAGGCTAAAGTTCTTGGAATTGGAGTTGCACTCATATAAAGTACGTCAACATTTTCTCCTTTGTTTTGAAGGTTCTTTCTTTGATTTACACCGAAGCGATGTTGTTCGTCGGTTACAACTAGTCCAATATTTTTAAATACGACATCATCATTTAAGACTGAATGAGTTGATAATAAAATATCTATTTGACCGTTTTTTAGATTTTCAATTATTTTATCACGATCTTTTT
Source organism: uncultured Bacilli bacterium (assembly GCA_934086395.1). Lineage (GTDB taxonomy): Bacteria > Bacillota_I > Bacilli_A > RF39 > UBA660 > CAG-533. Next base: position 29,796 of record CAKOIE010000001.1, read on the forward strand.
TAGTTGTTGAGCCAGTTAGTATTTCAATATTTAAGTCTGTTAAGATTTTTTTGATATTTTCATAGTGTTGTTTTATTAATATTTCAGTTGGTGCCATTAGGACGCCTTGATAACCAGATAAATAATTCATGTAAAGAGCTAGAAAAGATATAATTGTTTTACCACTTCCAACATCACCTAGAATTAATCTATTCATATGTTTTGGTGAGTTAAAATCATTTTTAATATCTTCTACGGCTTTTACTTGTGAATCAGTTAATTTAAATGGTAAACTTGATATTAAATTATCTAATTTTGAGGTATCAAATGTTTTTATATATGATGTTGTTGTTTTATCTTTTAAATATTTTAAATAATTTATTTTTAAAGTATATTCAAATAATTCTTCATATTTAAGACATATTTCAGCTTGTTTTAAATTATTAGTACTGGTTGGATTATGGATTTCTTTTATAGCGGTTAATTTATCTAATAATGAATATTCTTTAATGTATTCTTCAGGTATTAGACTGGGAACATAGATATTTTTTTCTAATAAATTATTAATTATTTTATGAATATTTACTTGTTTTAGTCCTTGAGTTGTGTGATAAATTGGTTCTATTTCATCTTTAATTATTGGGGTTAATTTTATATCACTGGCTGTAAATGTGTTGGTCTTGACGTTATATTTTCCTATTACGGAAATATATTTATTTAATAACAGATGTTGTTTAATGAAGGGACGGTTAAAGATGGTAACGTTTATTAGTTTAGTACCAGTATTTAATCTGAAACTTATTTTATTTAAATTTCTTTTAATATAGTATATTTTGGCATCGGATGCGACATATCCATTTATTAAAACTTCAGTGTTTTCTTCATAGTTATCTAGAGTGACTGGGTGATATAATTTATACTTATAGGGATAGTATGTGATTAAATCTTGGATGGTAAAGATGTTTAAATTTTGAAATAATTTTAAGGTTTTGGGACCAATTCCTTTAATATCTTCTAACATATTTAACTCCTTTAAAAAATATTTTAAATTTTAACAAAAAATTGTTGACTTTTAAGTCTTTTTCCTTTAGTATAACAAGTACCAATTCACTTAAAGGCGAATTGGTGCTAGTATCACACTAGCCAACCCCTTTTTATTCTTTGAGGCTAACCCAGGGGGATAGCCTCTATTTTTTATTTATTAGAAATTTCTTTATAATAGTTGTATCTTTGGACCGCTATTTCTTTATTTATAGCAAGCAATTCGTTTGCTTTTTTTATGTCTTTTATTTTTAATGCGTTGTATCTAACTTCATTAGATAGGAATTCATCATATTTATCAAAGTTTGGTTCTTTAGAATCTAGGTATAGTTTATTATCTTTATATCTCATTAATAAGACATAACCTGAATCGACTGCTAGAGCTTCTTCTTTGATTGAATTACTCATTCCTCCTTTAATACCTTGTTCAATACATGGACAATATGCAATTATAATTGATGGGCCATCGTGTTCTTCGGCTTCTTTAATTGTTTTAATTGCTTGCATGAAGTTACCACCTAAACTAATGCTTCCAACATATATATTTGGATATGACATGGCAATTTTAAATAAATCTTTTTTAGATGTTTTCTTACCGCCACTTGCAAATTCGCAAACTTGTCCTAAATGACTTGATTTACTTGACTGACCACCAGTATTTGAATATACTTCAGTATCTAGTACAAGAATTCTTACTTTCTCATTTGATGATGCTACATGATCTAATCCACCAAAACCGATATCATAAGCCCAACCATCACCACCGATAGTCCATACACTTTTAGGTGTTACAAAACTTAATAAATCTTCTTTAATATATTTTTTGAATTTTGGTAATTCGGATTTTATTTTATCATAATCGTTAGAGTCTAGTAGTTCTAATAGATATTTTGTATCTTCATTATTAATTCTAACTAATTCTTTTTTTATACGATTTTGTAAGTTGTTGAAACTATTTAGAATTCCAAAACCATATTCAGCAGCATCTTCAAATAAACTATTGCTCCATGATACGGAATAAGGTGTATTAGGACATGATGCTCCATAGATACTTGAACAACCTGTTGCGTTGGCAATAACTAATTTTTCACCAATAATTTGAGTTAATAATTTGATATATGGTGTTTCGCCACAACCAGCGCATGCTCCAGAAAACTCAAATAATGGTTTTCTTAATTCAATATTTTTAATGGTTGTTAATGGGTATTTAGGATTTTCATAATTATTAAATAGTTCGTTAGCTTCTTTTTGCTTTTCTTCATCGAATTTACCGAAGGACAAAGCATCTTTTGGACATGTGTTAATACACAAGCCACAACCGGTACAGTCAGCTCCACTTATACTAATAATAAATTCTCCATTAGGTAATTCGAATGGTCTTATTACGGCATGAGGGCAAACCAAAGCACACATTCCACATTTAATACATTTTTCTTTATTCCAAACAGGAATATCCTCACTAATTTTACGTTTTTCAAATTTGGTTGTTCCACCTGGAAAAGCACCATCTTTATAATCAAGAAGATCTTTAACAGTTAATTCGTTACCGCGTCTTGAATTAATCATTTCAAAAATATTGTTACTTGAATTAATACTTATACTTTCATCATTAGTAATCTTGATATTAAATAGATTATTTGGAGTTTCTTTTATAACTTTGATATTACTTTCAACAATAGATTCTCCTTTAGTTCTAAATCTTTCTTTAACGTTTTCAATTAAGATGTTTTGATAATTTGGAATATTTAATAAATTTAAAATTGAAGTTTCGATTATTAAACTTATTTTACCTTTAATTCCATTTTCTTCGGCTAATTTACTAGCGTTTATTATATATGTTTTGATATTATTTGCATTTAGATATTCTTTAATGTTTGTTGGTAAGAATTTATTTAGTTCTTCTTCGGTTTTTGAGGTATTTATTATTAAATTACCGCCTGGTTTTAAACCGGTTATCATGTCAAATTTATGGAAATATTCGTCTTTGGTTACTACTAATAATTCAGGATGATTTGTATAGTATGGGGCATTTATTGGATTGTTAGATAATCTTAAATGGGAAACTGTTACGCCACCACTTTTTTTAGAGTCATATTCGAAATATCCTTGAACATAAGCAGATTTACCTAAGATTTTTAGCATATCTTTTGATGCACTTACGGATCCATCTGAACCATAACCAAAGATTTTAAATTCTCTAAAATTATCTTCTTCAATATATTTATAGTGAGTTAGGCTTGTATTTGTTACATCATCTATAACACCGACTGAGAAATCATCTTTAGGATTATTTAATAAATTCATGTATACATCGTAAATATCGTTTGGAGTGGTATTCTTACTTGATAGTCCATAGATTCCACCATAAATTTTGATATTGGTATTTTTAAGAGATGATACTACATCTAAATATAAGGGGTTACCACTAGCACCGTGTTCTTTAGTTCGATCTAATACGCCAATTATTTTAGTTGTTTTTGGTAAGACGTTAAGTAGATATTCTTTACTAAATGGACGATATAGATGTACTTCGATTAAACCAAATAAGGGATTATTTTTTACAACTGATTTAATAGTATCACATACTGATCCCATAGCGATAAGAACTACTTTAGCGTTTGTTCCACCATAGTAATTAAATGGTTTATAGTCTGTTCCTATTTCTTTGTTTAGTTTTTGCATATAATCGTTTACGATATCAGGAACTTTGGCGTAATCTTTATTTCTTGTTAGTACTGATTGAAAATAAATATCTTCATTTTGAGCTGTTCCTTTAGTGATACTTTTATTTGAGTTTAAAGCACGATTTCTAAATTCAGCGATTTTATCATAATTTACTAGTTTTTTGATTACGTCATCACTTATTTCATTTATAACATTATATTCATGACTGGTTCTAAAGCCATCAAAGAAGTGTAAAAATGGTAAGCCACTTTCAATGGCTGATAAATGGGAAATTAAGGCTAAATTATGAGCATCTTGAACACTTGTGCTTGCTAAAAAGCAAAAGCCAGTTTGTCTTACTCCGTAAATATCTTGATGATCACCAAAAATACTTAAAGCATGAGTTGCTAAGCTACGAGCTGCAACATGAATTACAGCGGGCAAACATTCTCCAGCCATTTTATACATATTAGGAATCATTAAAAGTAATCCTTGACTTGCAGTAAAGGTTGTACCTAAGTTTCCAGCATTTAAAGCACCATGAAGGGCACCAGCAGCACCTGCTTCACTTTGCATTTCATAAACATTTACATTATCATTAAAAATATTTTTAATGTCTTTATTATTCATATTATCTATGTTACTTGCCATAGGACTAGAGGGGGTTATTGGATATATAAAACTTATATCACTTAATTTATAGGCCATCATAGAACAGGCAGTATTTCCATCAACAACTTTCATATTTTATCTCCAATCTATCTTTAATTAATTATATCATAACTTTTTTAAGAAAAAGAAAAAACTCTTAGAAATCTAAGAATTTATGTAACTTGTTGAAGTATAAACATAATCATTATTTACTTTTGCAAAAGTGAATTTATATTTACCACCATAACCTATAAAAGAATTTTCGGATATTTTTTCATTTAATTTTTCTATTTTATCAGAAGATACCACTAAATTTTGATACGATTTACCATAATTTGTACCATCAGTTATTAAAACATAACTATACATAATTACTTCATCTGTTGTAGATGACCATTTATAATCTTGTGTATAAGTTAATAGATTTGAACATTCAATATTATTTTCATTACTAATAAGACCAATATATAAGTTTTGATTAAATTGTTCTGGTAAAAATTCATTATTACAACTATTTTTGGGAATAAGCTCTTTTAATTTAGTTTTTAACTTTTCAGTTATTTCGATAGGCTCATTTACAATACTTATTTGGACATTTTGATTTGGCAAGGTAGTAACAATTTTTTCTTGAGATAAATAAGCACTTGATTTAAATATTAAAAAACTACCAGTAATTAGTAAAAGTGTTGCGATTAAAATAACTGATATATAAGTTATTTTTTTATTATCCTCTAACATAATTGGTACTCCTTTGTTATTATAATTATAAAATAAACATTATTAAAAGTAAACATAAGACTTTGTCGAAAATTGTCCTATATGAATTTTCGTATTCTAAAATTTTACAATTGTTTTTCTTTAATATTTGAGATTTTAGTTTTTGATAATCTTCATTATAACCTACTAATATATAATCTTTATTTAATAATTTATCTACTTTTTTATCTTGATAATATAGTTTTCCACCACTTGTTAAGAGATGATTGTTATCAAAATAAGTATATGGATGAATTATTTCAACTGTTAAATTAGATATGTTTTTAAATAAATTTTTGATTAAATATATTTCACTTGGAGAACTTTTTTCAAATAATAGAATATTTATTTTTACTTTAAATAATGAATTTAAAATTTTGTATTTATTAATTATGTCATACATTATTTTATTTAATTTAAGAAAATCATATATTTTATTATTGATAATTATGTTACATGGTATTTCTTCTTTAGAAAGTATATTTGTTTTATGATTAAAAATTAGAATATAGTTATCGGTTAATTCGAGTGTATACATTATTCTAATTCATTTATTTCTTTGTCATAAATTTTTGATGGGTTAATATTGTTACCATTAAAATTTACTTCAAATAACATCATTGAACTAGCAGATGCATCTACTTTATTTGTTCCACTTTTACCGATGATATCGCCTTGATTAACAGCTTGGCCAACAATTACATCAACGTTATTTAGGCTTTCATAAGTTGTAGTTAAGTTATTCGTGTGTCTTATTGTAATAATATTTCCTAGGATATCGTCAGTTGTTACTGATTCAATTGTTCCATCTAAAACGGCAAGTACATCAAATACGTTATCACTTCCATACATAATACCTGTATTTGGCATATAGGTGTTTTCATATAATATTAAGGAATTTTCTTGAGTTATATTATCTGAATCTTTATCATAGAAGTTTTTTATTATTTTAACTGTTTCATCTTGATATGGCATAATATTTTTTTTATTTTTAGTAGTACTAATAACGGGTACGGCATCATCTATTAAACCACGATATACGTATGATAATGACTCATTTGAATAAATCATTCCTTGTAAGGTTTTACCTACTAAATATAAACTTGATATTATTGTAACTATAGATACAGCATATACTGAAAAAACTACCCATCCTTTTAATTTGTATTTCTTTTTCATTTTTCCTCCTATTAAAAGTTTGGATAGTTTATTTTAAATTATACTTTAAATTTCAGATATTTCGGTATTTTCATAATAATGATTTAATATTTCTTTATAAGATGATCCTTCTTTTGCCATTTGATTTGCACCATACTGACTCATTCCAACGCCATGACCATAACCTATTGTGGTTATAATGTAGTTGTTATCTTGTTTTTCGATGGTAAAATCTGTAGAACGAAGATTTAGTAATTTACGAAACTCAATACCTGTATATGTTTTATTATTTATAGTAATAGATTTAACGTGATTTGTTTCATTTCTTTCAATATTTTGAATATCAATATTTGACATATTTAATAGTTTATTAAGGTCTGAAGAAGAAAATGTTTTTTGAAATTTGTAATTTGGAGTATTTTCATTTTCAAGAGATTTAACACTTGTAAAAGTAGTATCATTAAAGACAGTTTGAGAGTTTTCGGTATAACCATTACTCATGGAAAAATAGTAGGTTCTAAGTATTTTATTATCTCTTTTTATTACTTCATTATGAGTGGATTTAACACAGTTATAAATTTTATTATAATATTTATTATAGTCATCATTCCATTTTTCTTTTAACTTGAAGTTAGGACTATATACTTGATCACTTATTCCTGATGTTAATTCTAGAAAGTTATTTTCTATTTTTGAAGTTGCAAAACTTCTAGCTGCTACTGCTTGGGCTTTTAAGGCTTCTTCATTAAATAAAGCGGGCATTTCGGATGCAACAACCCCGGTAATATAGTCGTTTAAATCTAGATATAAGTCTAAATCAGTTAAATGAACAATTATTGTTTTTTCGTTATTAGAAAATAAAAAAGTAGCTTTATTAAAACTACTTATAAATATTGGTATTAAAAATAAGATTAATAATAATAATTTTTTCATAGGTCTCCTTAGATAATTCTACTTACGTCTAAAAACTCTATTATAAAACTTCCTAATAGATATCCCATAATTAAGCTTATGATGATAACAAAAAATCTTGCTTCAATTATGTGATTTTTTTTAAAAAAATTATTAAAATTAATTCCATTTAAAACAAATACGGATAATAGGACACAAACTATGTATATAATCGTTTTAATCATTATTTTTGTTCATACTCCATTATCTGTTTATTTCTTCTTACATGTCTTTCTTCATTTTTAAAGTCAGTTGTTAGGAATAAATCAATCCATTTAATTAAATCATTTACTTTATGATTATTTACTCCTAAGGCGATAATATTAGCGTTGTTATGGGCACGGGCTAGCATTGCTTCTGTATTACTTGTTACATGAGCACAGCGAATACCTTTAACTTTATTAGCGGCAATACTCATTCCAATACCAGTTCCACAAAGTAAAATTCCATAATCTGCTTCTTTAGATGATACTACTTTTCCTACTTCAAAAGCATATAGTGGATAATCATCGACTGCTGAATTATGTTCACTTAAATCAATGGTTTCAATATTGTGATTATTTAAAAATCTAATTATTTCTTTTTTGATATTAACGCCATTATGGTCTGTTGCAATTGCTACTTTCATGTTTATTATCCCTTTCTACTATCTAGATATCATTGATGAAAGAACTTCATTTGATTTACTCATACTTTCACTTATGTTATTAATTCTTTCTGCCCTTAATTCTTGTAATTTTTCAGGAGCAATTCCTGTTAAATTAGAAACTATTTCTAAGGCTTGATCTTCTCTTAAGCCATATTGCATTAAAGTTCCTTTACTATATAAACTTATAGAATTTTTTAATAAGTTTTCATAATATTCTTTTTCCATTATTCCTCCTATATATTTATATTACCACAAATATTTATAAATATTTAAAATTTGAAGTATATTTGACATCTAATTAACAAAAAAAGTGCCTATTTTAGCACTTAATTTAAATTATATTTCTTATTGAATTTTTCTACAGTACCAGTTTTCTTAGCAGTTTTGCTCATTTCTGGATTATATGCTGGTGAGCATGCACTACATGTTTCAACAAAATGTGTTGGTTTATTAGATTTTGTTTGGAAAGTATGTCCACAAGCACAAGTTACTGTACAATCTACAAATGATGGATGTAAATTTTTCTTCATCTTTTATTCTCCTTCCGCCATGATTTAAATTAAATCATAGAAATTCGTTTTACTTCGATAGTATAACATATATTTGAAAAATTGCAAGAGACAAATATACTTTGTCCATTAAATTATGATTTAATTTGTTCCCATGTTAAGTTTAAATCAGTTCGTCCAAAATGACCATAAGCTGCTAAATTGTAATAGATAGGATTTAATAAATCTAATTCCTTAATGATATTATCAACACTGAAGTTAAAGTTTTTATTAACATAATCATAGATTTTTTCTATATGTACTTTATTAGTGTTAAAAGTATTTATGTATACTGATATGGGATGTTCTTTCCCAATAGCATAAGCAAGCTCTATTTCACATTTATCTGCTAAATTATGAGCAACTATATTTTTGGCAACATATCTAGCATAATATGCACCGCTTCGATCTACTTTTGATGGATCTTTACTGCTAAAGCAACCACCACCTACTTTACCTATTCCACCATAAGTATCTGCAACTATTTTACGACCGGTTGTACCGCTATCGCCAAATGAACCGCCAATTGTAAATTTACCGCTAGTATTAATTAATATTTTGGTATTTTCGTCTAGTAACTCTTTTGGTATTATCGGTTTTATTACCTCATCTATAATTAAATTTTTCAATTCTTCATAATCAATATTTTCTTTATGTTGACTTGCGATGATTATTGTATCAACTCTTTTAGGTAAATCATTTTCATATTCAATTGTTACCTGAGTTTTTCCATCTGGCTCTAATATTGAGTCTTTGGCTTGCTTTCTTACATCAGTTAATCTTTTAGCGAGTTTATTTGCTAAAAGAATAGTCAATGGCATATATTCTTTTGTTTCATTAGTTGCATATCCAAACATGATTCCTTGATCTCCTGCCATTATTTTATCTTTATTTACAGCATTATTAATTTCAATTGATTGTTTATTTACCTTAACTATTACATTATACTCTTCCGTATAACCAATTTCTTTTAATACTTGTTTAGCTAGTTGTTCATAATTAAGTTTAGCATTTGTTGTTGCTTCTCCATAAATTAATATTAAGTCATCCTTAATTGTTGCTTCTACTGCCATTTTACTATTTTTGTCTTGTTTTAAGGCCTCATCTAAAATATAATCACTTATTTTGTCACATATTTTATCTGGATGTCCTTCCGTTACAGATTCACTTGTTAAATAATAATTTTTCATAATCTACCTCTTTCCATTTTTATCAAAAATAAAAAACTCTTGAAAGAGTTAGTAATAAATCTCTTTCATCGATATTAGCATTACCACCTTGCCTTAAGTAGGTTGGTATGAGTTCTTAGAGCTAATTCTCTCCCTCATTCTTGATAAAATTAATATTATTTATTTAACGTATTATTTCTAATACATTTTTATATTATCATATTTTAGTTATTTTGTGAATATTCATATAAATAATACGATACTTCTTTAAGATTTATTGAGTTATTGTTAAAAGTTAAAGTTAACAACTTAGTTTGTTTATTAAAATTTAAATTATCAATTTTTCCATAATAGTCTTTATTATTAGTTTTAAGATAATAATTCATATTAGAATCTATAATCATTTCAATATTAGCATTTTTTAAGTAGTACTTTACTTTATTTATTTTGGTTTTATCAATATTATTGTCTAAAATTAAACCATTTTTATCAATTTTGATTGAAGCTGTTTCTGGTTCGCAGGTTCCTAAATATTCTATCAAATTATCAGAAAAATATTCTGAATAATCACTTGCTAATTTTAGCTTATTATTACTTATTCGATATGTTTTATTATTTATAGAAAAATAGAAATCACTATAAAGATTACAGGCAATTGGTTTATGTTTTTCTATAACACTTTCTGTTTTGGCATCAATAACATTATATATTAATTTACTATATTTTTTATTAAATTCTTCTAATGCATGTTCTTTTAAAATATCGCTATCTGTATCAATCCCATCAGGGATTTCAATAATATAAATTTTATTTGATGTAATCGCAATAAAACTGTAAATTGTTACATCTGCTGAACTAAAATAATTGAAATATTTTATATCGTCTTTAATATTAGAATCTATTTTCCATTTATTATTAACTTTCCAAAACAATTTGCTATTTTCTATTTTTAAAAAAGGTATATAATCAAATTCAAATACTTTGTTGGAATTGTTTTCACTTGATTTATAAGCAAATGTTTCAGAATTTATTTTTTGATACAAATTATTATCCATGGTATATTCATATTCATTTAATTCATCAATATTTACAAATTTGATTTCTTCATTATTTAATTTTGATAGATCAAATTCATTATTTTCATCTTTTTGGAAAGATATAGTTGTTGTCGTGGTTATTGTACTCGAGTCTAATTCAGGTTGTTTTTTTAAATTATTAGTTTTAAATATTAAGACTATTAAAAGTGCAATTACAATTGCAAATAGGATTGTTAAGAGAATTATTATTTTTTTATTATTATTAGTTTCCATAAAACTTCACGCTTTCTATTTTAATATTATCAAATATACTAGTGTTAATGATAATTTTAAATTTAAAAGTTATTAATTTACTTAAATTTTACATTAAATTTTAATGTGGAATGGTTATAACTTATCAACAAATATAGAAAAAAGAAGATGTTACTCTTCTTTATATTCTTTCGATTTTTTCTAAATAAAAGTTTCCATTTGCTTTATTAAATATATAGATTTTTTCTGAAAGAGATGGCACTATGTCGCCTACGCCAGAAATATAGTCATATCCATATATATATAATTTATTATTTAATTCGTATGCTACTAATAAACCAGTAGAAATTAAGCCTACTCCTCCACATCCATGATATCCTGAAAAGACAAATGAATCTGTTTCTTTTACATATTGATATGTTCCACAAGCTCCATATTCAAAATCTTCTTTTGGCATTGTTGCTGATGGACCATATAATTCCTTTTTCTTTGAAATAAAATCTTTATATTTTATACTTTTTACTTTGTTATCTTCTGGACAGTTAATGTTTTCAGGAAATACCTTATTGCATTCTACCATTGTACCTTTAGCTTTATCTGCAACAACATTATTTTCATCGGAAATAACGTCATTATCAGAACGATATTTTGATATTAGTTCTTTGGCTTTAGTCATATCGTATTCTTCACAATTATATGAAGAACATAAATTTAAAAAATATGCTTCGGCTGCTGATGATTCATCATCTTGATTTGGATTTGAAGAAGGATTTATATTGGTTGGCGTAGTTGTTGTAGTTGTTGATTTTGTAGTAGTTGGAGTTGAATTAGTTTGTTTTTTTAGATTACTTGTTATAAATATCAACGCTATTAAAAGTCCTATAATAACTGCAAATAAGATTCCTATTAGTATTATTAATTTTTTATTTTCTTTATTTTCTTTTGTTTCCATAAACACTCACACTTTCTAAAATAATATTATCATATTAACAAAATATATTGATAATTTAATTTATATGTTAAGGATTATTTACTTAGATTTTACATAAAATTATAATGTGGAATACTTTATTGTTATTAACAAATAAAAAAGAAGGTGTTATCCATCTTTATCTATTCATCTATTATTTTAATATTCGCTCCTACTGTTGTTAGTTTGGTTACTATGTTTTCATAGCCTCTTAAAATATGTTCTATATTTGTTATGGTTGTTGTTCCTTTAGCAATCATTCCAGCAAGCAGCATAGCAGCTCCAGCTCTAAGGTCAGTTGCTTCAACTGTTTCACCATGTAAACATGTTTTTCCGTGAATCATGGCTACTTTGCCATCTAAATCAATATTAGCTCCCATTTCATTTAAATATTTGATATGTCTCATTCTATTTTCATAGATTGTTTCTTCAAAAATACTTGTTCCTTCACACTGTGTTAAAAGAGTACTCATTGGTTGACCTAAATCAGTTACAAAACCAGGATAAACTAAGGTTTTTATGTTAACTGGCTCTAGTTTATCTACCTTGTTAATGATTACATGATTATCTTTTACATCTAGTGATGCACCGGCTTCTTTAAGTTTAGATATTACACTTGTTAAATGTTCGGGGATTATTCCATCTATTTTTAAATTATTACCAAGAAGGGTTCCAATCATCATATAGGTTCCTGCTTCGATACGGTCAGGAATAACAGTTATTTCGCCATCATGTAGTTCATCTACACCTTCTATTGTGATAGTATCTGTTCCTAATCCAGTAATTTTAGCTCCCATACTATTTAGAAACTGGCCAATATTTATTATTTCTGGCTCTTTCGCTACATTGTGAATAACGGTTGTTCCTTTGGCTCTAACGGCAGAAAACATAATATTTATAGTTGCTCCTACTGAGGCAAACTCAAGAAATATATTATTACCAATTAATTCTTTGGCTTCAATAATATAATTTATATCATCTTCTACTGTTATGTTTGCTCCTAACTTTTCAAAACCAGCTGTATGGTAATTTATTGGACGAGCTCCAATTGTACATCCACCTGGGTATGATACTTTAGCATAACCAAAACGTGATAATAAACATCCCATAAAATAATATGATGCACGCATTTTAGATGCTATATCTTTAGGAATAAATTCATTATGAATGTTTGAATTATCAATATAAAGGATATCTTTATCTAATTCAACTTTTGATCCTAATAATTTTAATATTTCTAATAATAATTTAACGTCGCTTATTTTAGGAACATTTTTAATAATACATTTTCCTTTTGTTAATACGGATGCAGGGATTAAAGCAACAACACTATTTTTGGCACCACTTATTTTTATTGTACCAGATAATTCTTTCTGGCCTTCTATAATTAGTTTTTTCATAAAAAAGTTACCTTTCTAAATATAATATAATATTTTAGTTTGTTTTAGTCAAATATCTAAGTAAATAATTTACAAATATTGACAATTGATATCAATATTAATAATATTATTCCTATAAGTGATGCTTTTTCTTTCCATACTTTTTGAGAATACTTTCCTAGAATTAATCCCATATAAGTAATTGTTCCAGCACATAATGAGAATATTATTGGTGGTATGATTATTTTATCAGTTAAGGCTTTTAAGCCAATTCCTACTGAAAAGCTATCAAGAGAAACTGAAAGCGCATATAAAAAGATGCTTAATAAGGAATTTATTTTAGTTACTTTATCATTATTTCGATCTTTATACATAAGAAACGCTAGATATAATAGGATTATGGTCATGATAATTTTAGGGTTGATATTTATTACCGATAAAATTTGATTGCCTAAAAATAAACCAATTAAGGGCATAACAAAGTGCATTATACTAACTACAATGGGAATTAATATAAATCTATTTTTTGATAAATGGGTTGTTCCGATGGAGAGAGCAATGGAAAAGGCATCCATAGAAAGTGCTACTCCAATTAAAAAAATACTTAACAAAAGATCACCTAGTTAAGTATATTATTTAAACTTTTCAATTATACTAGAAATAAATAATTTGTATTCAACATCATTTGTTGTTTCGTTATTTTCAAGTAAACATAATGGAGGAAATAAGGTACACCACCAATTTTTTCCTAGACCATTACCAATTGTTATTACTAATGAGTTATAAACTCCTGCTTCATAAACTACTCCTTTGTATGTTTTACTTGGAAAATAGTTTAAACCATAATCTAATTTGTAATTATCACTTTTTAAAAATTCATGAATTTGAATGTTGATAAAGTCTAGGTTATCAACAATTATTTTATCTACTTCTTCGGTAGTTGTAGCATTTTTAGTTAAATCTATAAGGACTTTCTCAATGTGATCTTTAAGTTCTAGTTTAGTTTCTATATCTAATTCACTATCTGATGATGCAATTACTCTAAATCGAATAGAGTCAGTTGGGATTATTACTTCATTTTGATTTTTATTTTTTATTAAGGTTAAACTTAAAATAATTATTGATAAACATATTAAAGTATTTTTCATTAAAAAATTACCCTTTCTAAAATAATATTGGGTAATCTTTTTATTTTTTATTCACTATATATAAAAGCATAACGGTTTTTACCTGCTAAATCTTTTTCAATAACTATATTATCACTTGGAAAATACTTCTTACATAATTTGTACATATCTTCTTTATGATCTTCATCTATTTCAAAAGCAATAAGATGTTTTTTGGCAATTTGTTCTTTAGCTATTTTTAATATTTGTTCATAATAAATTAATGGGTTTGTATTAGAAACAAAGATAGCTTCTTTTGGCTCATAAAGAACATTTTGATTATAATTAGAATCTTCTTCTATATAAGGAGGATTACTTATTACAATACTTATATTTTCAGGTAATTCGTAATTAAAAATATCTTGATTTTGAAAATCTACATTTACATTATTTAATTTAGAATTTTCTATAGCGACTTTTAGGGCTTCATTACTTTTATCAATTGCTGTAATATTTAAAGAAGGTATTTCTTTTTTTAAAGTTATTGCTATAACACCAGAACCAGTTCCTAAATCAATTAAATTGGAATTTTCTAAATTTAGACTTTTAATTAATTTAATAGTTTTTTCAATTAAAGTTTCTGTTTCAAATCTGGGAATTAAAACATTTTCATTTACTTTAAAGGGATAACCATAAAATGATACGTCTCCTATTAAATAGGCAATTGGATAGCCTTCATCTATTTTAGCAATAACTTCTTCTAAGTTATCATATTTTTTACATAGTAAATTCCAATCTAAGTTGCTGATATTTTCAGGTTTATTCCTCACCTTGCATTTTCCTTCTTTGATCTTCTGTTATTAAGGCTTCTATAATTGGATCTAAGTTTCCTTCCATTACACGATCTAGTTCCATAATACTAAAGTTAATACGATGATCGGTTACACGATTTTGTGGATAATTGTATGTTCTTATTTTTTCTGAACGATCTCCTGATCCAATCATACTCTTACGAGCTGTACCTGTTTCATTATTTTGTTTTTGCATTTCGGCATCATATAATCTAGATTTTAAAACAACCATGGCTCTTTCTTTATTCTTTATTTGACTTCTTTCATTTTGACAAGTTACAACAATACCAGTTGGAATATGAGTTACACGAACAGCTGAGTCAGTTGTATTTACTCCTTGTCCACCTTTACCACTTGAACGATAAACATCAACACGAACATCTTCTGGCTTAATCTCAATATCAACATCTTCAACTTCAGGCATTACTAAAACAGTTGCAGTAGATGTATGAATACGTCCAGCTGTCTCTGTTTCAGGAACTCTTTGAACACGATGAACTCCGCTTTCAAATTTTAATTTAGAATAAACATTATCACCTTTAATAGAACATTCAATGGTTGAAAAGCCACCTGAATCTCCTTCAACAGCATGAGTTGCTTCTAACTTCCAACCAACTTTTTCAGCATATTTTGAATACATTCTAAATAAGTCACCAGCAAAAATATTGGCTTCATCACCACCTGCTGCTCCTCTAATTTCCATGATAATATCTTTTCCATCATTTTCATCTTTAGGTAAAAGTAGTATTTCAATTTCTTTAGTTAAAGAGGCAAGTTTATCCTTTTTTTCATCTAGTTCAATTGATGCTATTTCATGCATTTCAGGGTCCATTACTAGTTCCTTTAAGCCTTCTATTTCAGAAACTAAAGCCTTATATTCGGCATATTTATTTACAGCTTCTTCTATGCTACCTTTTTCCTTTGATAATTTCTTTTGTTTATTAAAATCTGATAATACTTCTGGTTTTAATAATTCTTCATTTATTTCATTATATCTATTAGTTAATAGTTCTAATCTATCTATCATTGTTATCCTCCTTTATATAAGAAAAAAGAATTAGTTACATCATATCAGAATCTAAATCGTCACTATCTTCATCAATGATTACTAAATCTTGTAAATCGTTATCGGTATCATCTTCTGGATTTGAATCATCATCATAATTATCTTCTGAATTTTCTTCTTCAATATCTTCTTCGTTTTCAATTAACATATCTTCGTCTTCATCTTCATCAACAATCATTTTAGTACTATGATTAATTTTTAAATCTACAAATCCATTATCTATCATAGTTAATCTTTTATCAGTAATTATTAATTCAAAAAATTCTTCGATGTCATCTTCAAAAGTTGATTCTGGTAAATCCATAGCTTTAATTACTTCTTTAAATAAATCCTGAATTTTAATTTTTTTATTTGTATCTTTTAATATTAAGTAGGCTACATCATTATATGATAAAGTATCTTTTTCTTCATCAGTTAATTTAATCATTATAAATCCTCTTTCCTAAACCATTATATGTGTTATTTATAAATATGATAATGGCTTTTTTTAACACTTATGATTTTATCATAATATTGTAGGTTGTCAATAGAAAATTTTATTAAGATGCATACAATGTAAAATAAAAAATAAGTAAGCATTTATTTTTCTTACTTATTTAATATTTTTATCTTGTAAAACTAGGTTTTGTATCATGTTTAAATTCTGGAAGAACACTTACTGTTTGTAAATATTCATGAAGACTTTTTAAACTATCAGCATTTAATTTTCCTTTTTCAACATGATCTATTAATGTAGATACACTTTGTTTTAAAGTTTCAAATTCTTCAACTGTTATTGTTGTTTTCATTGTAATCCCCCTTACGGGTTAGTATTATAGCATATTGCAAGAATAAATGCAACCATTTGTTTGTTAGTGTTATAAATTCGTATCAATGCTTGGATTTGTAGTTTTGATTATAATATTTTTTGGTATATTTATCTAATTCATTTATAAAGATATTTGCATAATGTCTAATTTCTTGTTGTTCAAAAATATTTTGTAGATAATCTTCTAAAATGATTTGTTCACAAAGTTTAATTGCTTCTTCGATAGAGCCTGTTAATGGTATTTTAGTTATAAAATTAGAATTATCAGGCAATTGACAATATAAAAAATATAATTCAGCTTTTAAATCTTTCTTTGTAAATGATTCTAAGCCATCAAATAAAGTAAAATTATTAAAGTAAAAATCAGATAATGCTTTTTTTCTAATATCTAAATATTTATTTAATTTAATTTTTAGGGCGTCTTCTGGTTCATTTTTTTCATTTTGTGTTAAACTATGAGTATTTAGTTCTTCTATAAGTATTTCATTTGCTTCATTTATTTGTTTGGTTATTTTTTCAGCTAAGTCTTGTTGTTCTTTTGATGAAGTTGCAAATTTATCAGGATGCCATTTAATTATTAATTTCCGATAAGATGATTTTAATTCTTCAAATGTATAATTAACTGGTAATTTAAATAGTTTTCTTGCTTCATAAAGATTCATTTTATTATCCATTTTATATTTTCTCCTTTTGATGTCGTATATTGTAGCATATATATTAGGAAAATACAACTATTTAAATGTATATAAATTAAAAATCAAAATTAAAAGACTTATTGCAGTTTTTCCAATCAAAACCTGAAATAAGTCTAATAAATCAAATATATTTTTATAAACCTGCATTTAATCTAAAAATTCACGTTAGTGTTAAAAATTCGTATCAATGATTGGATTTTAATTTTTGAGAATAATAATTTTTGGTATATTTATCTAATTCACTAAGAAAGTTATTTATATTTTCTCTAATATATTGTTCTTCGATAATATTTTGAAGATAATCTTCTAAAATGTTTGTTTCATAAAATTTAATTGTTTCTTCGATAGAGCCTGTTAATAATATTGTAGTTATAAAAAGAGAATTATCAGGCAATTTATAATATAGATAATATAATTCATCATTTAATTCTTTATTAGTTAATGATTCTAATTTGGAAAATAAAGTGAAGTTATCAAGATAAAGATCTAATAATGCCTGTTTTCGAATATTTAAATATTTATCTAATTGAATTTTTATATTTTTTAAGGCTTCTTTTAGTTCATTTTTTTCATTTTGAGTTAAACTATGACTATTTAGTTCTTCTATAAGTATTTCATTTGCTTCATTTATTTGTTTAGCTATTTTTTCAGCTAAGTCCTGTTGTTCTTTTGATGAAGTTGCAAATTTATCAGGATGCCATTTAATTATTAATTTACGATAAGATGATTTTAATTCTTCAAATGTATAATTAACTGGTAATTTAAATAGTTTTCTTGCTTCATAAAGATTCATTTTATTATCCATTTTATATTTTCCCCTTTTGTTATCGTGTACTATAGCATATATGTCAAGGAAATACAACTATTTAAATGTATATACATTAAAAATATATTTCTAATGTATTATCTATTTTATCTTCACTTTCAATAGAATATATTATTTTTAAGTATTCATCATTTTTTAAAATACTTTTAGTTTCTAATAGTAGATTTAAACTATAGTTATGTTCTTTTAACTCTATATTAGCATTGTTTTGTTTATAATCTAAGGTATATTTATAACTAGCATCTTCTCTATATAAGATGTGATTTAGTAAATCTACTTTAATATTTTCAACCTCAAAAATATTATCATTAATGTTGCCATCTTTTTCAAAGACAAGGGAATTGTTTTTATATAATTTTATTTTACTCATTAGTTACCACCTAAACGTATTTTAGCATAATATTTTGGTTAAATTCCATAATAAATATGATGATTATGAAAAGAATGTATAATTTATATAGAATATTTCTTTTTTTGTGGATATCCTTTGTTGTTTGCATATGGGGTATTTATTTGTATGCTTATATAAGTCCAAAGATTGTTCTTAATTCGGCAAATAGGATTTATTTATATGATAATAAGGAAGAATTAGTGTTTGAAAGTAATAACAATAATGATTGGGTTTCACTTAAGGATATATCTATGTATGTAACAAATGCGACTATTATTAGTGAGGATAAGAGTTTTTATAATCATAGTGGATTTGATTATTTAAGAATTGGTAAGGCAATGTTTAATAATATTAAAAGTGGAACGATTGTAGAAGGGGCATCTACTATTTCCCAGCAATATGTTAAGAATTTGTATTTAGATTTTAATCAAACTTGGAAAAGAAAGATTGATGAGGCATTTTTAACAATTAAATTAGAACTTAGATACTCTAAGGATGAGATATTGGAAGGATATTTAAATACGATTAATTATGGACAAGGTAATTATGGGATTGCTAGTGCGAGTAAGTATTATTTTAATAAAAATGCGAGTGATTTAACACTTGAGGAAGCTTTGATGCTAGTAGGTATTCCAAGAAGTCCAGAAAATAATAATCCGATTGCTAATTATGATAATTGTATTAAAAGGGCTAAAATTATTGCTAGTTTGCTTGTTAAAAATGGTTATATAACTAAAGAAGAATATGATAATTTGTATAAAAATAAAATTGAAATTTATGGTAAAAGAGAAAGAAATAATATGAGTACTTTAATGTATTATAGTGATGCGGTTAATGAGGAGTTAAATAGTATTTCTTCGATTCCTAAAAGTTTGATTAAATCTGGTGGTATTAAAATTTATACTACTTTGGATGTTAATGCCCAAAAGAAGTTAGATGATTCGATTAAAGAAAATGGTAGTAATGAGGATGATGTTCAATTAGCGGGAATTCTTGTTAATCCGAAAACTGGTGGGGTACTAGCACTCGCTGGAGGAAAAAATTATGCAAGAAGCCAGTATAACCGCGTTACTCAATCTAAAAGACAAGTTGGTTCTACTATTAAACCTTTTCTTTATTATTCGGCTCTTGAAAATAATATGACAGAAAGTAGTAGGTTTTATAGTTCGAAAATTAGTTTTGTGTTTGGTAATAAGGAAACTTATACACCTAATAATTATTCTAATTTATATGCAAATAAGGAGATTACGATGGCGGCGGCTCTTGCCTATTCGGATAATATTTATGCGGTTAAGACACATTTGTTTTTAGGTGAAGAACAACTAGTTAAAACTATGAAAATGGCGGGACTAAAAGAAAAATTAAATCCAGTACCTTCACTTGCGCTTGGTTCTCAAGAACTTAATATGCTCGATTACGCTAATAGTTATGTAACTCTTGCTAATTATGGAACTACAAATGAAACCTATTTTATTGAACGTGTTGAGGATGTTAATGGAAATCTTTTATATAAACATAAGGAAAACTCTAAAGAGGTTTTTAATAAGGATTCAGTGTTTATAATTAATGAGATGATGACAAACACATATAATCCGGCTTTTATTGATTATCTAAACCCAACTATTATTTATTTAAATAGTAAGATTTCAAGAAAATATGCAATTAAAAGTGGGACTACTGATAATGATTATTGGATTGTTGGATATAATCCTGATGCCTTAATGATGGTATGGGCTGGTAATGACATGAATAAGAATGTTAATTCGGTTTATAGCAAAAAAATAAAAAATATATGGTGTGATACGATTGAAGAATATCTTAAGGATAAGGAAACTAGTTGGTATGAACCTTCAAATAATATTATTGGTATTCCACTAGATGCAGTGTCTGGTGATACTCCTAAAAGTAGTAAAAATACGGTAATTTATTATTATAAAAAAGGTACGGAAAATTAAAAATGACTTATGAAAATTAATCATAGGTCATTTATTTATTTTAATTATTGCTTGATATAAATCTGAAAAATCGTAATCTTCAAATTCAATATTGAAACCAGCATCTTTTATTTCTTTATTTAAATCAGAGATGGCTTTTTTTACACTATTTAAATCTTTTGGTATAATTCTTGGCTTAGGTGGTTCAACTGGTGTTTCGGGTACAACGATTGGTTCTGTTACTTCTAATTTTGGTTCTTCTTTTTCTTCACTAATTGGTTCTTCAGGTTGTTCTGGTACCAAAATATCACTTTCGATGCCTAAATCCATATTTGTTTGTAAATCTTCTAGAGATGGATAATCTGGTTTTGGTTCTTTTCCAATTGTTGGAATATCAAATATATTTGTACTATTATCAGGTTGAGGTTTTGTTGGTACTTGTTCTTTTTCTTGAATTTCCTTAATTTCAGGATCTGGGTTTACTTCAATAGTTTCTTCTTTTGGAACTGGTTCTATTTTAGATTCAGTTATTGGTTGATCCTCTTTTGATTCAACAACTGGTGGAACAAATTTTGGCTCTTGATCACTTAATGGTTCTTCAGGAAATTTTACATTAAATAAATCTAATGAATCACTAATATTAGGAACCTCTGGTATTTTAAATGATAGATTTGGACTTATTGGACTAGTTAACTTGCTTATTTCATTATCTAAATCTTTAACTGTTAATCTTTCATTAATAACTTTGTTTAACATTTCTTCTTGTTTATCTAGTGATGATAATTTGAGTAATGCTCTTGCATGACGCTCACTTATTTTATTTTCACTTAAGGCTTGTTTAACAGGTTCGGCAAGACTTAGAAGTCTTAATTTATTAGCAATAGTACTTTGAGATACACCTATTTCTTTAGCTAGTTCTTCTTGCGTTTTTAAACCTTGGTCTAATATTCTCTTATACGATTTTGCTTCTTCCATTGGGTTTAAATTTCTTCTTTGAACATTTTCAATAACAGCTACTTGAGCACTTTTATAATCACTTAAATTTCTAACGATAACGGGTACTTTAGTTAGGCCAGCAAGACATGCAGCTTTGTAACGTCTTTCACCTGCAATAATTTCATATTTATCATTTAATTGTCTTACGATAATTGGTTCAATAATTCCATGTTCTTTTATAGAATCAGCAAGTTCATTTAAAGCCTTTTCATCAAAAACAAGACGTGGTTGAAAACGATTTGGGATTATTAAATCTATACTTACATTTAAAATTGCATTTTCCATAAATACCCTTCCTATTCTAAAATTAATTTTACTTTATTTTGGTAGTTATTTCAATGGAAAAATTTAATTCAATTAAAAACTTTGTTAGATTAAGTAAAAACTTTATTGGTTAATATTTCTTATTTAATCAATGTTTTAAATGAAAATTATAGTATTTCTTGGTAAGCTTAACAATAAATTAAATTGTATTTAAAAATTTTATTCACATTATCTATTTTAATATCTATTAACGTTATTGAAATTATTATATAATTATTATAATAAAAATTAAGAGGTGTGTCTAAGTGAAAAAGTATTTATTAAAAGTTAAAAAATTAATGGTATTATTAATTTTAATATATGCTATGATTTCTTTAGTTAGTTTATTTAATCCAATAGTTAGTGCCAGGTTATTAACAAGCTTAACTGAATTAAATATAAATCAAACATATAAGTTTGGAACACTATTTTTCTTAGTATCTGTTATGACTGGCATATTTAATAAATTAGCTGTTAAAGTATTATCTTATATTGAAGAAAGATTATTATATGAAATTAGATGTGATATGATTGAAAGATTAATGAATTATAAAATTAAAAATTTTGATAATAGTTCTTCTGGAGAATTTTTAAATAAAATAAAAAATGATCCTCAAGATATAGTTTCTGTTTTTAGTATTGTTCAATATAATATTTTTAATATAGTAACAGAATTTTTTATGTTAATTTATGTTTTTTATCTTAATTTTTTATTAGGTATAATTTATTTTATTGGAATTATCTTTATTTATTTTTACGAAAAATATTCATATATAAGATTAGAAAAATTACAGAACAATTTAAAAAATCAAATGGATAAAAATGATTCAACTATTACCGAAATTATTAGAGGAATAAAGGATATTAAATTGCTTGGAATTTCTAATAAGATTAAAGGTAACACTATGAAATCATTTGAAGAACAAGTTAAAAATAATGCAAGTATAAATATATTTCAAAATAATATTTATAATAATGTTGAAATGTGTAAGGTGGTTATTACAGCATTGATTATATTTGTTGGCTTATTTTTAATAAATAATAATTTATTAACTTTATCGACATTTTTAATTATATTTTTATATCGTAATGATATTTTTTCTTTAATTTTTAGTTATACATCTTTAAAGGAATATTTGGTAAGATATAAAGTTGCTAAAAATCGAATTAGGGAATTGTTTGATGAAAATAAATATCCTATTCAAAAATATGGAGATATTGATTTAAAAAATATAAATGGAATTATTGAATTTAAAAATGTTACTTTTTCATATGATAATAAAAGAAAAGTTCTTGATAATATTTCATTTAAAATTGATAAATGTGAAGATGTTGCAATTGTTGGTAAAAGTGGTAGTGGTAAAAGTACTATATTTAATTTATTAACGAAATGCTATGACAATTATCAGGGAACAATTTTTATTGATGGTGTAGATATTAGGGATTTATCTTACTCATCTATAACTAATAATATTTCAATAATTAATCAAAATCCTTATTTGTTTAATTTAACAATAAAAGAAAATTTAAAATTACTTGATAGAAATATCACTGACAAAGAAATGATTGTAGCTTGTAAAATTGCTAATATTCATGAAGATATTATAAAGTTACCAAATAAATATAACACATTGTTAGGCGAAGGTGGACTTAATTTATCAGGTGGTCAAAAACAAAGGCTTGCAATTGCTAGAGCACTTTTAAAAAAAAGCAAAATATTATTATTTGATGAAGCAACAAGTAGTCTTGATAATATAACTCAAAAAAATGTCCAAACAGCAATTAAAAAGATTTCAAAAGATTGCACTATTGTTACAATAGCACATCGTTTTTCAACAATTATAGATGTTAATAAGATAATTGTTTTAAAAGATGGAAAAAAAGTTATTGAGGGGAAGCATGAAGATTTATTAAATAATGATTATTATAATAGCTTATATATTTCAGATAAAATAGTTGATGATAAATAATTAGATATAAAATATTTAATAAAAAAATCAGAAGGATTATTTCTTTCTGATTTTTATTTCAATGGTTTTTTTGTTATTTTATCATAATTTCTTGGATAAATAGATGGTGTTTCATTTACTTTTGTTATTTTAATTAAAGTTCTTAGCGATTCTTCTTTGGGTAAATTAAATTTTTGAATATCAGTTATTTCTCCACCTAAGATTTTAATACCTGATTTACTATTTTCTAATTCAGTACTAGCATCTGCTTTCATTAAAACTAAATTACCACCTATTTTTAGAAATGGTATACATAATTCATCTAAAACTGGCATGTTTGATACTGCTCTTGCGACAACTATGTCATATTTATTGCCTTTTTTAAAGAAATTTTCAGCACGATCATTTATTATATTTATATCTGTTAATTTTAATTTGTTAATAACATATCTTTGAAATTCACTTTTTTTATTATTACTATCTAATAAAGTTAATTTTAAATTGGGATATACTATTTTTATAACTATTCCGGGAAAACCGCCACCTGAGCCAACATCTAGAACTGATAAATCTTTAGTTAAATCGATTATTTTAGATAGGGTTAGTGAATCATAAAAGTGTTTTAAGTAAATGCTTTCTTTATCAGTAATAGCGGTTATATTGGTATGTTTGTTATATTCAATTAAAATATTAGCATATTTTTCTAAAGATTCTAATTGAGTGTCAGTTAGGCTTATTCCTAATTTTGATAATTCACTTTTAAATTCTTCTTTATTCATGAGGATATTCCTTTTTTAAATATATTGAAAGAACAGATATATCTACTGGGTTAACACCACTTATTCTTGATGCTTGAGCAATTGTTCTAGGATGAACTTGTTTTAATTTTATTCTTGCTTCACTAGCAAGATTCTTTACTTTGTCATAATCAATATCTTCAGGTATTTCTTTTTCTTCAAGTTTTAATAACTTCTCTGCTTCTTGTTCTTCTTTAGCAATATATCCTTCATATTTAACGGCAAATGTGACTTGTTCTTTTACTTCAGCACTATATTCATTTGGAACTAAATTATTTTCGATTAATAAATCTAATGTGATTTCCGGACGTTTTAATAATTCGTATAGACTTACTCCGCTATTTAAATTAACTATTTCTTTTAATGAATCAGGTATTGTACTTGGGGTAATACGAGTTTCTTTTAGATAATTTAATAATGTTTGAATATTTGATAATTTTTTAAGTAAACGATTATGTTGTTCTTCAGATATTAAACCTACTTGATAACCATAGTCTCTTAATCTAATATCAGCGTTATCATGTCTTAGTAATAAACGATATTCAGCACGTGATGTTAATAAACGATATGGTTCTTTGGTTCCTTTGGTTACTAAATCGTCAATTAAAACACCGATGTATGATTCGTTTCTTTTTAAGATTAGTGGTTCTTTTCCTTGTAATTTAAGTCCAGCATTAATTCCAGCAATTATACCTTGACCGGCTGCTTCTTCATATCCACTTGTTCCATTAATTTGTCCAGCAGTAAATAAATTATTAATTACTTTTGTTTCTAAAGATGGCTTTAATTGTAAGGGATTGATTGCATCATATTCAATAGCATAAGCATATTTTAATATTTTGGCATGTTCTAATCCAGGAAGACTATGAACCATTAATTCTTGAACATCTTCTGGCATACTTGTTGAAAATCCTTGTAAGTAAATATCATCATAGTAAAGACTTTCTGGTTCTAAGAATAATTGATGTCTTTCTTTATCGGCAAAACGGACTACTTTATCTTCAATTGATGGACAATATCTTGGACCTATTCCTTCGGCATATCCACCATACATAGCTGATTTTGTTAGATTCTTTCTAATTATTTCATGAGTTTCAGGAGTTGTATAAACTATGTGACACTTAATTTGTTTGTCTTTATCATATAATGGACCGTTATCAAAACTAAATGTCCAATAGCAATCATCACCACATTCTTCTTTTAATTTACTAAAATCAATAGTTGAACGATCTAATCTTTGAGGTGTACCTGTTTTTAATCTTTGAATTTCAAATCCATAAGATTTTAAAACATTGCTTAAATTGTTAGAACGTTTTTCACCATGAGGTCCTTCTTCTTTACTAGTACTTCCTACTAATATTTTGCTTCTTAGATATGTTCCAGTTGTTAAAATTAAGGCATTACATAGTATTTTTGTATTATCTGCTAATATTATTCCTTTAATTGTATTATTTTCAACAATTAAATTTTCTACCATTCCTTCAATTATGGTTAAGTTTTCAAGTGAATTTAAAGCTTTTAACATTTCTCTTGGGTACGTTATTTTATCACCTTGGGCACGTAATGACCTTACAGCAGGGCCTTTAGCGTTATTAAGCATTTTGATTTGAATATGGGTTTTATCTGCAATTTTACCCATTAATCCACCTAAGGCATCTATTTCACGAACCACTATACCTTTTGCTGTTCCACCTATTGATGGATTGCATGGCATATCGGCTATATTTTTTACATTTGCAGTAACTAATGCGGTTTTTAGACCCATTTTGGCTGAAGCATTGGCTGCTTCACATCCAGCATGACCACCACCGACAACTATTACATCATATTTCATTTTTATTCCTTACTTTCCTAAACAAAACTTTGAGAATAATTCATCTAATAAATCATCTTTATATGTTGCACCTATTATTTCACCTAATGTTTCATAGGTATTTTTTAAATCAATTGTGAACATATCAATTGGAACATTCTCATAATTGTTATATATATTTTCTATCATATCTTTAGCTTTAGTTATTAATGCGATTTGTCTTGCATTTGAAAGATATGTGTAGTCATCTTGTTCAATTTCATTAAGATTAAATAATCTCTTTATTTCATTTTTTAAATTTGTTAAACCTTCATAATTTAAGGTATTACCTGTTATTATGTTATAGTTAGATAACTTCCTTAAATCTATTTTGTTATCTAAATCATTTTTATTGATAAAGATGATGGATTGTTTTGATTGTAATTCATTGATTGTTTCTAAATCTTCTCCAGTTAGTTCTTCATTATTATTTAGAACATAGATTATTAAATCGGCTTCGCCTATCATTTTTAAACTTTTTTCGACGCCTATTTGCTCGACGATATCGTTAGTTTTTCTGATTCCAGCAGTATCGATGATGTTTAATATTATTCCGTCTAAATTTATTTTGCCTTCTACTATATCTCTTGTTGTTCCGGGAATATTTGTAACTATTGCTTTTTCTTCTTCTAATAATGCGTTTAATATACTACTTTTACCAACGTTTGGTTTACCCACTAACGCAACTGATATTCCGTCTTTGATTATTTTACCATTTTTAGAATTTGATAATAACTCATTTATTTTTGAATATACTTTATCTATTAATGGCTTTAATGATTCTTTTGTGTATTTTTCTCCTTCTTCATATTCTGGATAATCAATATTTACTTCAATATTTGCCTGGATATCCATTATGTCTTTACGAATATCATTTATTTTATTTGATATATTTTTTGTTACTCCATTAATAGCAAGTTTACGTGATTTTTCTGTTTGAGATGATATTAAATCACTGATTGATTCTGCTTCAACTAGGTCTATTCTACCATTTAAAAAGGCTCTTTTGGTAAATTCACCAGGCTCAGCTTGTATGCATCCATTTAATAAAAGTAATTCTAAAATTTTATTGGTTGTAGCAGGACCTCCATGAGAATTTATTTCAACTATATCTTCCATTGTAAATGTTTTTGGAGCTAACATAACTGAAACTAACACTTCATCTATTATTTCTTTATTAAATACAATATGTCCATAATGAATTGTATGGGTTGGAACTTTGGTAAGATCTTTTCCATCAAATAAATTATTAACTATTTTTATGGCATCTGGTCCACTAACTCTTATTATAGAAATGGCTCCAACACCTAAACTTGTAGATATTGCACAGATAGTTGAATTCATGGTATCACTCTCTTTCTTTCGTGCGTATTATATCACACTTGAATAATTAAAAAAAGGATTAAATTAAATCAGTTATTTTATGATTTAGATTAATTCCTTTTGTTTTTTCGATGTTTAGGAACTGATATTTTTTTAGTTTTGGAAATGGTTCCTTCGTTATAACAATTAGCTAATGCTTTTTTATACATCTTACCTATTTCGAATAATTCGGGATTTTTTTCATTATTTGCTAAATCTGCAACTGTTCTTGCTTGATGCATTACTTCTTTGGTGTACCATTTTAAGTCAAATAGAATGTTTTTTACTAAAAGTTCTTTTTTTAATATTTCAAGAAAATACGAAAATAATTCATTTGTTTCATCAAGATATTCATTTCTTATTAGTTCTTTATTTAATATGATTAGTTCTTCTCTATTTATTAAATTTCTAAATTTATTTAAATCAATGGTACTTTCATCTAAATAAGCATATTTATTAGTTGATAATACAAAATAATTGTCTTCATTAACTCTTATGGTTATAAAATTAGTGTAATGTTTGTTATATTTTTTTGATAGAGCTTTTAAGTAATCATTTGTATTTAGTATAATATTATAAATTGGTTTTAATTTTTGGTATAGTTCTAATGCGTTTTGACTTTCTATTTTGGTATAAATTAAATCATTTGCTCTTGATAGATATTCATTAATTGATGATATAAAAAGGTTTACATCATAATTACCGCTATTAATTTCATTTAATGTATCTTCTTTTAAAGTGATTGGTTTTAAAAATAATTTCATATTATAGTCCTTTCCGTTAAGAATATTATATCATTTTTAAGCAAGAAAAAAAGGATTATATTAATCCTCTGTTGGTTTGATAATAACGTGTCTATTAGGTTCTTCACCTTCGGAAATTGTAGTAATTCCTTTCATATTTGTTAAGCAATTATGAACAATTCTTCTTTCATATGAATTCATATTTTCCATTACTATCTCTTGTTTAGTATTTTTAACTTCTCTAGCTAAATTTTTAGCTAATCTTTCAATGTGAGTTATTTGTTTATCTTTGTAATTTTCAACATCAAGATTTAAATATGGATATACTCCAATTTGATTATATATATATTGTTTGCAAATTGTTGATAAGGCGGTTAAATTTTTACCATCTCTTCCAATTAATATTGAATTATTGTTTGAAAATATTTTGATATTAATTTGTTTTTCTCTAATATTAGTTTCAAATTTAACTTCTAATCCCATGTTTTTAATAGTCTCTTCTAAAAATGATTTTATAGCATTTTGAACTTCAGTTAGTTTTACGATTGTAAATTTAACTGTATCACTTTTTAAGAAACCACCTTTATTAATTTGTTTATGATATAATATTTCATCTTCTGTTACATTTAAATCTGATAAGGCTTTTTCAAAAACCTCATTTGCTTTTTTTCCTTCATATGAATATACTTCCACTTTATTTTCTTCCCTTCATTATTATTAAATTTTGAATAACGTTAAATCCATTTGTTACAACCCAGTATAAGGCAATGGCAGTTGGTAAACTAAATGATGCAATTGTTATGAACACTAACATGAAGTATGTCATCATTTTCATTTGTTTATCTTGTTCGGGATTACCACTTGTTTGAGTCATAGTGTTTTTGAATGACAAATATGTTGTTAACATTATTAATAATAGTAACACGATATAATAATAATTTCCAGTTCTTAATCCGATTAATGGAGTTATACCTAAGTGGTATGCACCTAAGGTTCCTTCAAAGATTGCCGGAATACGATTTATTGCTTCTAGGAATCCGAAGAATAATGGAAATTGAATTAATGAGATTAAACAACTTCCCATTGGGTTAATATTATATTTTTTATAAATTTGTAACATTTCGGTACTTTTCATAGTTAATGATTGTTGATCATTTTTGTTTTTATATTTCTTTTCTAGTCTAGCTAGTTCTGGACTTGCTTTTTTCATATTTTCAGATTGTTTCATTGTTTTAGCTGAAAATGGAACTAAGATAAGTCTAATTAATAAACCGACAATCATTACTGATAAACCATAGTTACCAACAAAATTTCCAATTTTAATAATTAAGTAGGCAAGTGGCATTACAATTAATTGAACCCATAAACCACTATATGTTTTAGAATCATAAATTTTGATATTTTCACAATCAGGCAAATCTTCTAATTTAAATTCTAATTTATCTTCATATTGTTTATAAATAGAATTTAAATTATCGTCTGTTGGTTTACATAATATATTTGATGGTAAACTTTGACCTGTTTCTTCATTTATAACTCTTTTGTTATCATTATCTGATAAGTATTTAGTACAACCTGTTAATAAGAAACATAAGCTGACTAAAATTATGATGTACTTTTTTTTCATAGTTTCTCCTTTATTACTTTAAGCAAATTATCTTCGATTTGTTTAAAATTTAAAGTATCACACTTTTTCATTATTATTATAATATAGTCATATTCATTTTTAAATACTTTTATATTGGTTCTAATAATTTCTCTTAATATTCTACGATAACGATTTCTTTTATAAGCTTTGCCAAACTTTTTAGCTTGGGTAATTCCAAACCTAGGATTATCTAATTTCTTTTCCTTATAGTAAATTATAAAGAATGGAGAATAGACCTTAGTTCCGGTTTTAATAATATCGTTAAATTCATCAGCGGACTTAATTCGCATTTTAGTATTCATTGTTATTCCTCCTATTGATTAGAATAAAAACCACTTACGTGGCTACTTACATAATACTTTACGACCTTTACGTCTACGAGATTTTAATATGTTAGAATTTTTTCTAGCAAAGAATCCATGTTTCTTTTTCATTTTTCTATTGTTTGGTTGATATGTTCTTTTCATCGTTTGCACCTCCGCTTCATTCGTAATCATAGTATAATATAAGTTAGAAAAAAAGTAAAGAAAAATAGTTTTCCACAATAATGTGTGGAAAAGTGGAAAACTTTTTAACAATGTGAATTTAAAATTGTTGAAATTGTGGATAAGTTGTTTACATTCCGATAAAATGGACTTATTTTTGTGGAAAAGTATGTGTATAACTATGTTTAAAAAAAATTTTTGTATTTTTTTCTTTATTTTTCCACAATCGTGGTTTACAATAGGGGTAGCAAAAACGAAGTATCGGGGTGATGGTATGGACAATGAACAATTATGGAATAAATTTTTAAAAGAAATTCAAATTAAGATACAACCATTTTCTTTTAATAGTTGGTTAAAACCCACGAAATTACTAGGGATAAATGAAAATTCTTGTATTGTAGAGGTTGAGAGTGAGTTTCAAAAAACATTTCTTTCTAAGAACTATACTGACTTAATGAGTGAAGTTTTATATGGAATAACTAATGTTAATTATGATTTTGAATTTGTTCTTAAAAGTGAAAAACATAATGAAGAAATTATTAAAGAAGAGAAAAGCGTTGAAACAAAAAATCTTGGCAAATCCCTAGAAATAGAGCATAAAAAGTTAAATTCGAATTTAAAACCAGAGTATACTTTTGATAATTTTATTGTTGGAGATACTAATAGATTTGCGACTGTTTCAGCTCAAGCGGTAGCAGAAAATCCGGGGAAAATATATAATCCTTTATTTATATATGGAAAGAGTGGTCTTGGTAAAACCCATTTAATGCATGCGATAGGAAATCAGATTGTTAAAAATTCTGGGAAAGTTGTTTTATATGTAACTAGTAGTGAATTTATTGCAGACTTTACTGGAATGCTTAGAAAAGATAAGAATGTTGATAATTATGAGGTTATGAACAATTTTAAAGATAAATATCGTAACATTGATGTTCTTATTATAGATGATATTCAATTTTTATCGGGAGCTGATAAATCACAAGATGAATTTTTCCATACATTTACTGAATTATACGATTCAAATAAACAAATAATTATAAGTTCAGATAGATCGCCAGATGATTTAAAATTATTGGAAGAACGTCTATTAACTAGATTTAGATGGGGTTTAACAGCGAATATTTATCCACCAGATTTTGAACTTAGATGTCAAATTCTTAGAAATAAGATGATGGGGCATGAGGTGGCGGAAATGGTTAGTGATAAAGTAATTGAATATATTGCTTCTAATTGTGATAATGACGTTAGACAATTAGAGGGAGCAATAACTAGATTGTATGCTTACGCTGCAATGATGAGACCACCAGAAATAAATGTTGAATTTGCAACAGAAGCACTTAAAGAATTTTTGGGCAAATCAATTTATATAACAAATAATATTCAAAGGATTCAAAGAGCTGTTGCTGAATATTTTAACTTAAGTGTTGAGGATTTAAAAAGTAAGAAGAGAAATGCGAACATAAATTATGCAAGACAAATTGCAATATATTTAAGCCAAACTACTACTGATGAGACTCTTGTTAAAATAGGACTTGAATTTGGAAATAGAGACCATTCAACAGTTATACATGCATGTGATAAAATAGAAGAGGATATTAACACAAATGCGAAGTTAAAAGATGATATTGAGAACATAAAAAATAAAATTGTTAATTAATGTGGAAAAGTTCTAAAATAAAAATTTTAAAGAAAGCCTTTAAAATAGAGAAGTTTTAGAGTTTTCCACAATATGAACACCATTATTATTATTAAATTAGAAAGAAGGAAATAAAATGAAATTAATAATTGAAAAAAATATTTTATTAGAAAGTTTAAGTAATGTTATTAGAGCAGTATCTCCAAGAAATATTATTCCTATATTAAATGGAGTTATGTTTGATTTAAAAGAAGAAGGTTTATATTTAACTGCTAGTGATAGTGATCTTGTTATAAGAAAGTTTATTCCTAGTGATAAGATTAAATCAATTGAAGAGACAGGTAAAATTATTATTCAAAGTAAATACCTATTAGATATAATTAAGAAGATGCCTAATTCAGATATTAATATTGAAGTAATAGATGGATTAAAGATAATAATTAGTACAGAGAATACAGTATATAATTTAAATTGTTTAAGTACTGAAGATTATCCTAATATAAATTTAGAAACTGTTAATAACCCAATAGTTTTGAACAGTTCTATTTTAAAAGAGTTGTTTTCACAAACTTTATTTGCTATTTCAACTCAGGAATCTCGTCCATTATTAACTGGTTTAAATATTAGAATTAATGGTAATGTGATGGAATGTGTTACGACTGATAGCTATAGACTTGCTAAGAAGACTATAGTTTTAGATGCTGATTATGGAACTCATGATATTGTTGTTCCGGGAAAAAATATTCAAGAATTTGATAAGATATTAACTGATGAAGAGAATGTAAAGATTAATTTATTTAGTAATAAGTTATTATTTGAATATAATGGTTATTTATTTCAAACTAGTTTGCTTAGTGGACAATATCCTAATACATCTAATTTAATACCAACAGATTTTGAGTATATATTAACTACTAATTTAGATAATTTTTATAGCGCAATTGATAGAGCAGCGTTACTTACACAAAATAAAGATAAAAATTTAATTAATATGAAAACAGTAGGAAATGAACTTGTTATTACTTCATTTGCTAGTGAAATTGGTAAATCTGAAGAAAGTGTTGCTATTTCTAAAAATAATGATAACGATATTACCATTTCTTATAGTGCTAAATATATGCTTGATGCATTAAAGACTTTAAAAGATGATGAGTTAATTATATTAATGAATGGTGATTCTAAACCAATAATTTTAAAAAATGCTAAGGATGAGAGTTTAATTCAGTTGATTTTACCAATAAAAACATATTAAAATTTGATATTTATAGAAAAGTGGATTTTAAATAATTCACTTTTTTTAATTTTTTAAATTATTTCGACAAATTTCGGCATATTTCGACAAAATGTTGTGATTTAATATACGACTAAAGAGGGGGTGAGTAGTTTGAAAAGTTATAAGATTACAGAAAATACATTAGCGATTGTACCATTAAGTAAAAAGAAAACAGTTGTATATGAAAATCACGATTATTATATTTTAGATAAGAATGTATCATCAGTTATTAATGAAAATTGCGAATATTATGGAAGCAGTATTGATGGTAGATTAAAAGGAACTTATGCTATGCTTGGTTTTGGTTA
Source organism: uncultured Bacilli bacterium (assembly GCA_934086395.1). GTDB lineage: Bacteria > Bacillota_I > Bacilli_A > RF39 > UBA660 > CAG-533. Next base: position 64,029 of record CAKOIE010000001.1, read on the forward strand.
TAAGGCTCCAATTGTTATGTCTGAACAAGATAATATGATATTTTTTCCAACATGTTCTCCTAGATTAAAAGAATGTTCTTGGATTAATTTAGGAAATATAAAAAAAATAGTTCCGGATGACGAAAAAACAACTATTCAATTTTTAAATGATGAAGAAATAAATGTAGATGCAACTTATAATATAATAAGAAATCAATACTTTAAATCTTTGTCGCTTGATAATGCATTAAAAAATAGAAAAAAAGATAAATAATTGTTTTAAGCAATCTTAAAATGTGGTATAATGAAATAGGTATAGGTACTTTAGAATATACCTATTTTGTTCTATATGGCTTTAAAGAGGGTTTAAAATGAAAATCACTAATTTGAAATTAACAAATTTTAGAAATTATGAAAATTTAAATTTACATTTTTCGAATTATAAAAATATAATAATTGGAAATAATGGATTGGGTAAAACAAATATAGTTGAAGCTATATATTATTTATCAATAACTAAATCATTTAGAACTAATAATCAAGAGGTGTTAATAAGAGAAAATAGTGATTTTGCTGTAATTGAAGCAACTGTACTTAACAAAATAAAGAATAAATATAGGGTAGTTATAACAAAAGATGGGAAGAAGATTAAAATTGATAATCAAGAAATAACTAAATTATCAGATTATATATCTAAAGTTAATGTAGTTCTTTTTAATAGAGAAGATATGAAGTTAATTAAAGATAATCCTTCGGTACATCGAAAACTTATTAATATGGATTTGTCTGGTTTTAATAATAATTATTTGCGACTGCTTAGTTTATATAATAAGATTCTTAAGCAAAGAAATAGTTATTTAAAGATTTTGAAAAATAAAATGGCCGATTATGATGATTATTTAGATATTATAACTAATAAGTTAATTGAAGTTGGGCTCCAAATTAATAAGATAAGATTTGATTATATTAGTGAAATTAATTTATATTTGAACCATATTTTTAATAAATCAGTTAAAAAAGGTGATCTTTATTTAAAATATGTGTCTAATTATAATGAAAAGAGTTATGAAGATTTGTTAAGGGATTATAAGAAATCTTTTAATAGAGATGTAAATTATGGTGTTACTAATATAGGTGTTCATTTGGATGATTATATTTTTGAACTAGATGGAAAACTGGCCAAAGAATATTTATCTGAGGGAGAACAAAAGAGTGCAGTTATTGCATTTAAATTATCAGAGGTTAAGTATTGTATGAATAAAATGAATACTATACCGATTTTAATTTTGGATGATTTATTTAGTGAACTTGATGAGAAAAAGATTAATAAAATTATTGGTTCATTTAATAAGAATTTTCAAATTTTTATAACGACAACAGATATTAAGCATTTAAATAAAAAATTGCTTACTGATTGCACATTAATTAAGTTAACAGAAAAGAAAGTAGAGGTTATAGATTATGAATAGTAATGAAGAATATAATGAAAGTGATATTCAGGTTTTAGAAGGTTTAGAGGCCGTCAGAAAAAGACCTGGTATGTATATTGGTACTACTGATATTAAGGGATTACATCATTTAGTATGGGAAATAGTAGATAACTCAATAGATGAAGCTCTTGCAGGTTATTGTAAAAATATTGAAATTATAATTAATAAAGATAATTCCATAACTGTTAAAGATGATGGTCGTGGTATTCCAGTTGGAATTCATCCAAAAACTGGTATTTCAACGGTTGAAACAGTTTATACAGTATTACATGCTGGTGGTAAATTTGGTGGTGGAGGATACAAGGTATCTGGTGGTTTACATGGTGTAGGTGCATCTGTTGTTAATGCGCTATCAAAATGGGTTACTGTTACTGTTTATAAAGATTGTAAGATTTATGAGGCAAAATTTGTAAATGGTGGAAAAATAGCTCAAAAATTAACTGTAATTGGTGAATGTGAACCTAATAGAACAGGTACAACTGTTAGTTTTAAACCAGATCCAGATATTTTTGATACTGATGTATATGATTATGAAACTTTAAAAGTAAGAGTTAGAGAACTTGCATTTTTAAATAGAGGTTTAAAAATTACTTTAAGAGATGATAGAGATGATGAAGATACTACTGGAGATTCTTTCCATTACGAAGGCGGAATTAGTGAATATGTTAGATTCTTAAATCAAAATAAAACTCCTATTCATGAAGATATAATTCATTTACAAGGCGAAGAGGATGGTGTATTCTTCGAAGTTGCAATGCAATATAACGATGGGTACACTGACAATATTTACTCTTTTGTAAATAATATTAATACTCATGATGGCGGAACTCATGAAGAAGGTGTAAGAAGAGCATTAACAAGGGTAATTAATAATTATGCTAGAAAAATTAATGCTTTAAAGGAAAAGGATGATTCTTTAACTGGTGATGATGTTAAAGAGGGATTAACTATGATAGTTTCTTGTAAACATCCAAATCCACAGTTTGAAGGACAGACAAAAGGAAGACTTGGTAACTCTGAGGTAAGAAAACTTGCTGATAGTGTTTTCTCTAAAGGTTTTGAAAGATTTTTAATGGAAAATCCTCAAGATGCAAAGATTATTATTGATAAATGTATTTTAGCATCTCGTGCAAGACTTGCTGCTAAGAGGGCTAGAGAAACAACTAGAAAAAGTGATTTAGCAATTACAAATTTCTTTGGTAAATTATCTGATTGTAAGAGTAAAGATCCTAGTATTTCAGAAATTTTTATAGTCGAGGGAGATAGTGCCGGTGGTTCTGCTAAAAAGGGTAGAGATTCAATGACTCAAGCAATTCTTCCACTTAGAGGTAAAATTTTAAATGTAGAAAAAGCTAGACTTGATAGAGCACTTGGTAATGAAGAAATTAGAACTATTATTACTGCATTTGGTACTGGTATTGGCCAAGAATTTAATTTAGAAAAATTAAGATATCATAAAATCATTATAATGACCGATGCCGATGTCGATGGTGATCATATTCGTGTACTTTTATTAACTTTATTTTATCGTTTCTTTAAGCCTATTATTGAAGCTGGACATGTTTATGCAGCTCAACCTCCACTTTTTAGAATTCAACATGGTAAAATTAGAAAATATGTATTAACTGAAGAAGAAAAAGAAAAATATTTAAGTACTTTACCTGAAAATGTTAGAGATAAAGCACAAATTACTCGTATGAAAGGTTTAGGAGAGATGGATGCTGAAGAATTAAATGAAACAACAATGGATATTAATCAAAGAGTTTTAAGACAAATTTCTTTAGATGATGCTATTTTGGCTGATCAAATTTTTACTCAATTAATGGGTGATGAGGTTGAACCTAGACGTCAATTTATAGAAGAAAATGCAAAATATGTAGATAATTTAGATATTTAGGAGGTGTTTTGATATGAATAATGAAGAAAATGAAAATATAATTGATACTACAAACGTAGATACTAATGAAGATTTAGTTACTCATGAAGAAATAGTTGATGATAATATTAAGGTAAATAATGATTCAACTGATGATTTTAGTGGTGTATTTCATGAAAGAGATTCTAGAGATGTTAATAATATTGTTACTGAGGTCAAGGATTCGTTTTTAAGATACTCTATGAGTGTTATTACATCTCGTGCTCTACCAGACTTAAGAGATGGTTTAAAACCTGTTCACAGACGTATTTTATGGTCTATGTATGAGGAAGGTAATACTCCTGATAAACCTCATAGAAAATCAGCTACAACTGTTGGTAATGTTATGGGACATTATCATCCACATGGTGACTCTTCAATTTATGAAGCAATGGTAAGACTTGCACAGGATTTTAGTCAAAGATATACTTTGGTTGATGGACACGGAAACTTTGGTAATATTGATGGTGATGGAGCTGCTGCTTACCGTTATACTGAGGCTAGATTATCAAAATTATCTCTTGAATTATTAAGAGATATTAATAAAGATACTGTTGATTTTATGCCTAACTTTGATGAAACTTTAAAAGAACCTAAGGTTTTACCTAGTAAATTTCCAAATGTACTTGTAAATGGAACAATGGGTATAGCTGTTGGTATGGCAACTAATATTCCTCCTCATAATTTAGGGGAAGTAATTGATGGATGTGTTGCTTATATTGATAATCCTGATATTGATACTTTAGGTTTAATGCAATATATTAAAGGACCTGATTTTCCAACTGGTGGCATTATTTTAGGAAATTCTGGTATTAAACAGGCTTATGAAACTGGTAGGGGAACGATTACTATTAGAAGTAGAGCGGAAATTGAGGAAAAGGGAACGCATTCTAATATTGTTATTACTGAAGTTCCTTATGGTGTTAATACTAGTGAACTTAAAAATAAAGTTGCTGAACTTGTTCATAACAAGATTATTGATGGTATAACTGATTATCACACTGATTTAAAGAATGGAGTTAAAATTACTATTACTTTAAAGAAGGATGCTAATGCACAGGTTGTTTTAAATAAATTATTTAAGCATACTCAATTTCAAGTTAATTATAGTATTATCTTTTTAATGCTTGATCAGGGGGTTCCACGTACTTTAGGATTAAAATCTATTATTTCGAAGTACATAGATCATCAAAAAGAAGTTATTATTAGAAGAACTAAGTTTGATTTGAAAAAGAGTGAGGCTAGAGTTCATATTTTAGAAGGTTATAAGATTGCTCTTGATAATATTGATGAGGTTATTAAGGTTATTAAGACATCTGAAACTGATGAAATTGCTAAAAAGACTTTAATGGATAGATTTTTCTTATCTCAAATTCAAGCTGAAAGTATTCTAGAATTAAAGTTAAGACGTTTAACTGGTTTAGAAAGAAGTAAGATTGAAGAGGAATTAAAGTCATTATTAGAACTAATTGAGGAATTGAAATCAATTTTAGCTAGTGAAGAAAAAGTTTTAAACATTATAAAACAAGAATTGTTAGATATTAAGAATAGATATTCTGATGATAGACGTACTTCTATTGATATGACTGCTATTGATTATATTGAAGATGAATCTTTGATTCCAAATGAAAATATAGTTATTTCTTTAACATCTAAAGGATATATTAAGAGAACTACTTCTGAAACTTACAAGATTCAAAATAGAGGTGGTGTAGGTGTAAAGGGAATGTCAACTAATGAGGAAGATTATGTCGAGTATATGTCAAATTTGATGTCTCATGATTATGTATTATTATTTACTAACAAAGGTAAGGTTTATAAGATTAAAGGATATGAAGTTCCTGAATTTAGTAGAACTTCTAAGGGATTACCAATTATTAATTTATTACAAATAGATAAAGATGAGTATGTAACTTCAATGCTTACTTATTCTAGAACTGATAGTGCTAAATATTTATTATTTGCTACTAAGAAAGGTATTGTTAAGAAGACTGCTATTGAGGAATTTGATAATATTAGAAAATCTGGTAAGATTTGTATTAGTTTAAGAGATAATGATGAATTGATTGGCGTTAAGAAAACTGATGGTGAATGTGATGTTGTTCTTGCTTCATCAGCTGGTAGAGTTGTATTATTCAATGAATCTGATATTAGAATGATGGGTAGAACTGCTTCTGGAGTTAAAGGAATTAATCTTGGTGATGAGTTATGTGTTGGAGTTGAAACTACTAAGGAATCTGATAATATTGTAATTGTTACTGAAAAAGGTTATGGTAAATTAACATTAGTTAGTGAATTTAGAAAAACTAGTAGAGGTAGCAAGGGAGTTAAGGCTTTAAATATTACTGATAAGAATGGTGGTATTGCTGCAATTAAACGTGTAGAAGATAATTGTGATTTAATGATTATCACAAATGAGGGTATTATTATTAGAATTCCTCTTGATCAATTAAGTCAATTAGGTAGAGTTACTCAAGGAACTAGACTTATTAATTTAAAAAATGAACAAAAAGTAGCAGCTATAAGCTTAATTTTAAAGAATAATGATGAAAATATCGATATAAATGAGTAATTTATATCGTTTTTCTTTTGATTTAAAAAGTTTTCCACATTTTTTTCATTTCAATATTTAAATTTTAGTTAGTTATTTATTAACATTTTATTTATATATTTTAAAAAATTATTTCCCGGGAAATAATTTTTTTATAATTTAATAATAATTTTTTATTAATCTAATAATTTTATGATCTTTTATTATCCTTTTCAAAAGTTATTAACATTATTTTAATTATTTATGTTTCACGTGAAACTTGTGTTATAGATATGTAATAATAAATATATTTATTAAGTTTCACGTGAAACATATATGATTTTTATAGTATTTATTGTAAAATTATTTCCCGGGAAATAATTTGTTCGATTTTATTTCTATTAAGACTCTTAATTTTATTCTTTTTAATTAATTATTATATTATAAATTTTTATATATTGATTAATTAATTTTTTCTTAATATTTAATTATTTTTTAATACTTTTAATTTATTAATTATATGTATTTTGTGATGTTTCACGTGAAACTTATGCGAATTGTTTTTTTTTTATGATTCAGATAGTTAAATTTGTTTATAATATATTATTTTCTTAAGTTAAATTATTTATGAATTATATTTAAATAATTTTGCTTATATATGTTCTTGTTATGTTTCACGTGAAACATAATATTTAATTTTATTGATTGATTTATTATTCATAGTATTTAAATATAACTTATATTATTTTATATACAATTTTGTTTATATTCTTATTGTTATTAACAATATCTTTATTTTTTTATAAGTTTCACGTGAAACATCAATGATTTTTGTTTTTAATATAATGTAAATTATTTTATTTATTTAATGAAATTTTTATAAAAAAATCATTATTGTTTTATTTAACAATTTTAGAATATTATTTACTAAATATTAATTTATCTTTTTTTATATATTAATTAATTAATTTTAATATTTGATTATTTTTAAATCATTATTATATATTTTGTAATGTTTCATGTGAAACTTATTTTTTTATATATAATTTTTTGGTAATTATTTATGATTCAGATATTTAAATTTATTTATATAAATGTTTATATACTATTTTTTAGGTTAATTTAATAACAATTTATACTGATAAAAAAATTTGCTTGTATATGTTCTTGTTATGTTTCACGTGAAACATTAATGATTATTATTTTATATAATATAAATTATTTTATTTATTTAGTGAAATTATTTCCCGGGAAATAATTTGAGAGCTTATTTATAAAAAAATTATTTTTGTTTTATTTAACAATTTTAAAATATTATTTACTAGATATTAATTTATTTTTTTAATATATTAATTAATTAATTTTATATATTTTGTAATGTTTCACGTGAAACATCAATGAATATTGTTTTATATAATATAAATTATTTTATCTGTTTAGTAAAATTATTTCCCGGGAAATAATTTGTTCGATATTTAATTATTAATTCTTATATATTGTGTAGTAATTAATATGATTTTATTATTATTTTAAATATTTTAAAAGTTTTCCACATTATTTTCTTGTTATCTATTAATTGTTGTGGTATATTATATTTGTGCAATGTGTATGTAATAACCTGGTCAGATTAGGAATAAAGCAGCCATATTTACCTCTACGCATGTGCACTTTTTTTATTTGAAAAGAGGTAGTTATTTATGCCAGATAAAGTATATAAATTATTATTAAAGTTATCTAGAAAGGCTATTAAACATAATGAGGTTCCCGTAGCTGCTGTTTTAGTTGCTGATGGTAAAATTGTTTCATATGCATATAATAAACGTCATAAAAGTAATTGTGTGTTTGATCATGCGGAAATTATTGCTATTTCAAAGTATTCTAAAAAAATTAATGAATGGCGATTAAACAAATGTTCGTTGTATGTTACAATTGAACCATGTGAAATGTGTAAGCTTTTTATTCGCGAAAGTAGAATAAGTAATGTGTATTATTTATTTGAAAAAAGTTTGAATAAGAAGATGTTTTCTAAAACTGATTTTTTTAAAATTGATAATGATAGTTTTAAAAATGAATATAAAAAAATAAGTGATTTATTTTGGAAAAATAAGAGATAAATGGTATAATTAGTAGTGGATGGTGATCTTAATGGCATACAAAGTTTTATATAGAAAATATCGACCTGATTCTTTTGAAAACTTATATGGACAAGAGTCTATAAAAAAATTACTTTCGGAATCAATTGTTTTAAATAAGGTATCTCATGCATATTTATTTCATGGTCCTAGAGGTACAGGAAAAACTAGTACTGCTAAGATATTTGCTAAAGCAATTAATTGTGAAAATAATATAGATGGTAATCCTTGTAATAAATGTAATAGTTGTATAAATTTTAGTGAATCACCTGATATAATCGAAATAGATGCTGCTAGTAATAATGGTGTCGATGAAATAAGAAATTTACGCGATAGTGCTAAAATATTGCCTACTTTTTCAAAATATAAGATTTATATTATTGATGAGGTTCATATGTTATCTGGTAGTGCTTGGAATGCTTTTTTAAAAACTCTCGAGGAACCTCCTAGTCATGTCATATTTATTTTAGCTACAACTGAATTGCAAAAGATTCCTCTTACTATTTTATCTAGATGTCAACGATTTTCTTTTAAAAAATTAACTCCTGATATTATTGTAAGCAATATTTTAAGAATTTCTAAATTAGAAAATATTGAGATTACTGACTCTTCAGCTAATTTAATTGCTGAACTTGCTGATGGTGCAATGAGAGATGCTTTAAGTATGCTTGATCAATTATCTAAAGAGAATGTTTTAATTGATGATAAACTTATTGGTGATACTTTTGGTTTTGTTGGATCAAAGGATGTAGAGAAGATTTTTGAATTATTAAATGATGCTTGTTATGACGATGTTAACGCTATATTTAATGAATATGGTGATAAGGGTTTAAATATTAATTTATTTGTCAATAAAATTATTGCTTATATTTTTGATTTAGAAATGAAAATTGTTAATGGTATGAATTATCCAATTGCTGTATGTGATTTAAAAAATATGGCTTTTGATTTATCAAATGTTTTTGGTAAAAAGAATTCTTTGGATTTAATTAAAATTATATTATTTAGTTACTATCAAAAATGTAAACTTAATAATAGTGTTAAAATAGAAATTACTTGCAAGTCCAGCAATAATGAGATAATTGACAAAAAAATCAACAAAGTTGACAATTTGTCAATTGACAAAATAGTCAATAATTCAGAACAAAAAATAGAAAATAAGAAAAAAACTGAAATTGATGTAGATGATAATTTAAATAATATTAAAGAAACTTCAAATGTTGTTAATTGTGTTAATAGTTCTAAAAATAAAATAACTGATGAATTTGTTAAAATAAGAATAAATAATTCTTATGTAAATGCTAGTCGTGATTGTAAAAAAGAATTTACAGAATTATGGAATAATTTTTTAAATGATATTGAATTTGAAAATAATCATGATTTATTAAATTTAATTGAAAATGTAAGTATTGAGGTTGTTTCGCCAACAAATGTTATTTTTGCCAACAAGTCTCAATCGACCGTTTTATTATTTAATGAAAGTTTAGATTTGATAGAAAACGCTTTTAATAAAGCTAGTAATAATAAAAAAAGTTTTATTTGCTTAACACTTAATGATTGGAATATTGAAAAAAATAAATATATGGAATTACTTAAAAATAAACAAAATAATTTTGTGTATATTGAGGAAAAAAATGATATAATTAGTGATGATGATGTAAATAAATCAGTTTCAATTGCAAATGATTTATTTGGTGATTCGCTATTAGAAGTTAAATAAGAAAGAGGAATGATATTATGAATATGCAAAAATTAATGCAAGAAGCACAAAAAATGCAAAGAGTTATAACTGAAAAACAGGAAGAAATTTTTAAAACAAATTATGAAGGTAAATCTGGATTTGTTACTGTTGTATTAAGTGGTAAGAAAGAAATGGTTTCTATAAAAATAGATACTCCATCATTAACTGATGCTGAAGATATCGATGCTTTACAAGATATGATTAAAATTGCTCATAATGAAGCAGTTTCTAAAATTGATAAGGACGTAGAAGTTAAACTTGGAGCATATGCTAAAGGTTTAAATGGTTTAATGTAATGATTTATCCTAAGGAGTTAGAAGAATTAATTGAGTATTTTAAAAAGTTACCAGGAATTGGTGAAAAGTCTGCTGAAAGACTTGCAATTTCATTACTTGATTTTTCGGAAGATGATATAAATTTATTTACAAAATGTATAATGGATGGCAAAAAGAATTTACATCCTTGCCGTATATGTGGAAATATAACTTCTGGTGATATATGCTCAGTTTGTGATAATGATTATAGAAATAAAAATTTAATATGTGTTGTTGAAGATTTTAAAAGTATATTTGCTTTTGAAAAGATGGGTAAGTATCAAGGTGTATATCATGTTTTAGGTGGATTAATTTCTCCTATTGATGGTATTGGTCCTGATGAACTTAATATTGATAGTTTAATTGATCGTTGTGATAATGAAGATGTTGAACTTGTTATTGCACTAAAACCTACAATTGAAGGTGAAACTACAACACAATATATTAAAAAGATTTTAGAAAAAATGAATACTAAAATTTCAAGATTGTCTTATGGATTACCTGTTGGAACTGAACTTGATTATTTAGATTCATTAACATTAGAAAGGGCATTTGAAGATAGAAAAAATATTGCATAATTTTAAATAATAATAATATAATTTATTGTGATAATCATGTTATTAAAATTACTGAAAAAAATTTGTTATTCTTTTTTGCTAATTTATAGTTTTGATATAATTCTTAGTGGTTTTAATGTTGTGGTACCAATTAATTTAATTACTGTTTTGGTTGTTTTTTGTTTAGGATATCCTGGACTTATTATGATTGCGTTATCTTTTCTACTTTTAATGTAGATTTTGGGTATGAAGGAAGAAAATATTAAATATTTATCTAATGTAATAGATGAGAATAAACTTTCTCATGCTTTTTTAGTTGAATCAAATAATTATGAAGATGTTATGAATAGTGTTTTTAAATTGTTTTTAGAAAAGAAAATGATATTTAATATTGATGATATTGAGAATAATATTTCAGTTAGAATTTTAAGACCCATAGATAATTTAATTGATAAAGATCAAATTTTAAATTTACAAGAATTTTTATCTACGATGTCTTTTGATGGATATTATAAATTATTTTTTATTTTAAATGCTGGTTTAATGAATGAACAATCTGTTAATAAATTATTAAAAGTTTTAGAGGAACCTAATGAGAAAGTGGTTGGATTTTTAATTAGTGATAATTCAAATGAGTTGTTGCCAACTTTAATCAGTAGATGTCAAGTTTTAAAAAATGATATAGGTGTTTGTAATGTTGTTGTTGATGAAGATATTTTTAATAATTTATGTAAATTTAAAAATTTTAATTTTGAAGATTATATAAAGTTTAAAGTTGTTGTGTCAAAATTAGATAAGGTAGTAATAAATAACTTATTTATAAAATATTTAGCGTATTTGAATAGTGAAAATGATATTTTTTATTTGAAGGTAAATGATTTTTTAAATAATATTAGATATAATGTTAATATTGATTTAGCGCTTGATAAACTATATTTTGAGAGTTTAGAATAATTTTTTATTTTGAAAGGAGTGGTTAAAATGGTTGTTGGTGTAAAATTTAAGGATACTGATAAATGTGTTTATTTTAATTCGAATGGTATCGAATTAAAAAAAGATGATTATGTAATTGTTCAATCTGATAATGGTACTTTATTTGGAAAGGTATTTAGTATTAATAATGAAAAAATTAATAATGAAATAAAAAATGTTGTTAGAGTTGCTAGTAAAAAGGATTATGATATATATTTAAAGAATTTAGCAAACGCTAAAGAAGCACTTGATTTTGCCAAGGCTTCTGTTAAAAATTTAGGATTAAAAATGCAGTTTGTAGATTCAAGTTTTAATTTTGAACGATCTCAATTATTAATCAATTTCGTATCTGACGAAAGAATTGATTTTAGGGAATTAGTTAAGATACTAGCAGGTAAATATAAAACTAGAATTGAATTACACCAAATTGGTATTAGAGATAAGGCTAAAAAAATATCTGGTTTAGGTCCTTGTGGTAGACCATTGTGTTGTGGTAGTTTTTTAAATGAACTTGAAGCAGTTGGAATTAATATGGCTAAAAATCAAAATATTGCTTTAAATCCTTCTAAAATAAATGGTGCTTGTGGAAGATTATTGTGTTGTTTAGCATATGAAGATGAAAATTATAGTTATTATAAAAGCTTACTTCCTAAAATTGGGAGTGAAGTTATTTATGAAGGAAATAAATATAAAGTTTTAACTGTTAATGTTTTAAAAATGTCATATGTAATAAATGTTGATGGTGAATTAAAAGAAATTGTAGTTGATAATTATGAAAGAAATTAATGATTTATATGATTATGCTTATAAAATAGTACAAAATTCTGATTATTTTAAATTTTCTTTAGATTCGATGTTACTTGCTAATTTTGTCAATATTAATATGGCAGATAGTAAATTACTTGATTTTTGTACTGGTAATTGTCCAATACCTATTATTTTGTCTAATTCAATTAAAAATATAGTAGCGTTTGAAGTTCAAAAGGAAATATATGAATTAGGTGATGAATCTTTAACGTTAAATAACATAAATAATGTGAAATTAATTAATGATGATATTAAAAATATTGGTAATTATTATAATGATGGTTATTTTGATATTATTACTTGTAATCCACCTTATTTTAAAGTGATTGATTCTTCTAAAATAAACGATAATAGTGTTAAAGCAATTGCTAGACATGAAATACTTATTAAATTAGAAGATATTGTTTCGCTTGCTTATAAATACTTAAGAGATAAGGGTAAACTTTATATGGTTTATCGTCCAGATAGATTAATGGAACTTCTTAAGCTATTTGATAAATATAAGTTTGGGGTTAAGAAATTGCAATGTTGTTATAATAATAGTGATAGTTTATCTTCAATGATTTTAATTGAAGCGATGAAAAATGGGCAAGATGATTTAAAAATATTAGCACCACTTTATACAGAAAATTATAGGAGGTAGGAATGAAATTAATTGTTGGGCTTGGAAATCCTGGTAAGGAATATGAAAACACTAGACATAATATTGGCTTTTGGTCATTAGATAATTATTTAGGTAGTGTTTCTTTTAAACATGAAAAACTAGCTGATGTATATAAAAATAATTCAGTTATATTTATTAAACCTAATACTTTTATGAATTTATCTGGAGAAGCTGTTAAATATTATATGAATTATTATAAAATTGATAAAAAGGATTTGCTAGTTATTCAAGATGATCTTGATTTGCCTTTAGGAAAAATAAGAGTTAAAAATAATAGTTCTGCTGGTGGTCATAATGGGATTAAAAGTATTATTAATGAAATTGGTAGTAATGAATTTTTAAGATTAAAAGTTGGTATTTCTAAAAATAGTAAAGATATTGTAGATTATGTCTTAGGAAAATTTTCTAGGGAAGAAAGGGAAGTTTTAAATAATTCTTGTAATGTGATTAATAATATTATAAAAGATTTTATTAATGATGTTGATATAGAAAAATTAAAAAGTAGGTATAATTAAAATGGATTTTTTAGATAAAATATTTGATGAATTTAATAGTAATTCTATTTCAGGATTAACTGATGAATTAAAGGGATTATATATTAAATATCTAAGTTATAAATTTAATAAAAATGTAATTGTTGTAACTAATTCATTATATCAGGCAACTAATTATTATAATTTAATCAATAACTATTTTGATAATAGTTACTTTTTTCCTATGGATGATTTTATAACTACCGTTCTTACAACTTCTTCTCCTGATTTAATGGTTAAAAGATTAGAAACTTTGTCTTTAATAAGTAAAAATAATGAAAATAAGATTCTTGTTACTAATTTAGAAGGATTTTTAAAGTTTGTTCCTAAAAAAGATAATATTGTAAATCAGGATATTGTTATTAAAATAAATGATAATTTTAAACGTACTGATTTAGAAGATAAATTATTTCAATATGGTTATAATAAGACAAGTATAGTTACTTCAACTGGAGAATATTCTGTTAGAGGTTTTATAATTGATTTATTTCCGTATAATTATGATAAACCAATAAGAATTGAATTTTTTGGTGATGAAATAGATAGTATTAAAAAGTTTGATGAAGAATCTCAGCTATCCACCGAAAATATTAGTGATGTTACCATTAAACCTTATAAGGAAAATGATTTAGAATCTGACTCAACTTTATATGATATTTTAGACAATCCGATAGTTGTTAAGATAGATTCTGATAATATTAAGAAATCTTATCTTGAATTACAAAACCAAATTCTTGAGTATAAAGAATCTAATAATATTGATATTAATCATAAATATATGGCAAATTTAGAAGATATTTATATTAAAGATGAATATGAACTTAATAATTTTGATAATAGTAAAAGTTTGAAGGTTAATTCTCAATCAATAGATAATTTTAATTCTAATTTGGAAAATTTACAATTTTTTATTAATCATCGTAAAAATAGTATGATTACATTTCTGGCAATAAAATCTAAGGGATTAAAAGAAACTTTAAGTAATTTATTTGATGTAAGTATTGATAAAAATTATTTCCCGGGAAATATTTATTTTTTAGATTATAAGATAAATCATGGTTTTGTATTTGATAAATATATTGTTATTTCAGAAAATGATATTGTTGGAAGTAATTTTAGTGCTTCTTATTATAATCCGATTAAGATAGGTCGTAAGATTAAGGATTTTAGTGATATTAAACCGGGAGATTATGTTGTTCATAGGGCACATGGTATCGGTATTTATGGTGGTGTAGTTAATTTAGTTAAAAATGGTTTTAATAAAGACTATATTGTTATAAAGTATGCTGGTAATGACAAGGTATATATTCCTGTTGAAAAGATTAGTTCTATTTATAAATATGCTGATGCCGGTAGTGGAAATCAAAAAATTAATTCTTTAAATTCTTTATCTTGGGCTAAAGCTAAAAGAAAGGTTCAAAGTAAAATTAAAGATATTTCTGATGAGTTAATTAAACTTTATTCGGAAAGAAAGAAGATTACTAGTCCGGTATTTAAAGAGATGCCTGAAGAAGTCATGTTTGCTAGTGATTTTGAATATGTAGAGACTTCTGATCAGTTAAGATGTATTAATGAAGTATTAAATGATTTGGCAAGTAAGAAACCAATGGATAGATTGCTTTGTGGTGATGTAGGTTTTGGTAAGACTGAAGTTGCATTTAGAGGAATTTTTAGAACTGTTACTAATGGATATCAAGCAGCTTATTTATGTCCGACTACTATTTTATCTAAACAACAATATGAAAATGCTTTAAAAAGATTTAGAAATTTTCCGATTAGAATTGAAATTGTTAATAGATTTACAACTGCCAATGATTTCAAAAGAATTACTAAGGATTTGGAAGATGGTAAAGTAGATATTTTATTTGGAACTCATAAATTATTTAATGAAAATATAAAATTTAAAAAATTAGGACTTCTTGTTGTTGATGAGGAACAACGATTTGGTGTTAGTCAAAAAGAAAAAATTAAAGAAATGTGTACAAGCATTAATGTATTAACTTTATCTGCAACACCTATTCCTAGAACTTTGAAAATGGCAATGAGTGGACTTAGAGATTTATCAATTTTAGATACTGCACCTGTGGATAGATATCCAATTCAAACTTATGTGGCTCAAGATAATGATTTCTTGGTTAAAGAGGCTATTTATAAAGAATTAAGTCGAAGGGGACAAGTTTACTACTTATTTAATAATGTTGAAAAGATAGAAGATGAATTAAATAAATTACAGGGAATGGTTCCGGAAGCACGTATTTGTTTTGCTCATGGTAAGATGGATAAATCTCATTTGGAAAAGATAATTGACGATTTTGTTAACTATAAATTTGATATTTTAGTTTGTACGACAATAATTGAAACTGGTATAGATATATCGAACGTTAATACATTGATAATAAAAGATGTTCAAAACTTTGGATTAAGTCAGTTATATCAAATTCGTGGTAGAGTTGGAAGAACAAATAAGATTGCTTATGCTTATTTACTTTATAATAATAGTAAAATTATAAGTGAAGTTGCTGAAAAGAGATTGAATGCGATTAAAGAGTTTACTGAACTTGGTAGTGGTTATAAAATCGCTATGAGAGATTTATCTATTAGAGGTGCTGGAGATTTACTTGGTAGTGAACAGGCAGGATTCATAGAAACCGTTGGTATTGATTTATTTACTAAGATGGTGGAAGAGGCTGTATCTGAAATAAATGGTAATCCGATTAAAGAAGATGACAGTGATAAATCATTGATTGATGTAAATACTCATATTGATGAAGATTATGTTCAAGATGAAAGTGTTAGAATTGAGATTCACCAATTAATTAATTCAATTTCGGATAAGGAAAGTTTGTTAAGAGTTAAAAGTGAATTAGAGGATCGTTTTGGTAAATTGGATGAGAAAATAATTGTTTATATGTATGAAGAATGGTTTGAAAAATTAGCTATGAAATTAAACATTAATAAAGTTGTTCAAAATAAAAATTTTGTTGAATTATATATTCCTAGTGACATTTCTAATAAGGTTAATGGTGAAAAACTATTTATGGTTTTATATAGTATTAATCCTAAGTTAAGTTTAAGATACTTTAATAAAGAAATAATTATTAAACTTAATTTAATTAATTTAGATAAGCATTATGTTTATTATTTAGTACCGTTTTTAGAAGAAATAATTAATGAGGTAGAATAAAATTTTGAAATTATTGCAAACTAGTATTAGTGGTATATGTGAATAATGAATATGTAAGAAAAATAGATGAATTAGGTAGAATTGTTGTGCCTAAAGAATTAAGAAATAATCTTAAAATACAAGATAACGAGAATGTACTTATAATGCAGAAAGATGATAATATTTGTATTTCTAAATATTCTTATTTGGAAAATTATAGTAAATTTTTAAATGATATTTGTACACTTTTTAATTTGATATATGGATATGAGTTTGTGATTAAAGATAAAGATAATGTTATATATTCTAATTATAATAATATTATTAAAATTAGTTTAGATAGTTCTATTATTGTTAATTCGGTAAATATTGGAGTTATTTCTATTTATGGAGATAATGTTACTTTGACTGATGTGAAACTTATATCTGGTATTATTTCAATTTATTTTACATATATAAATGTTAAAGGTTAGGTAAATGTTTGTGTTTACCTTTTCTTTTGTGATATTATCTTGTTTGGGGAGATGTCTTATGTTTACTGATACTCATTGTCATATTTTATCTGATAAGTTTTATGATCCTATGAATGTGATTAATAATTTAGAAAGAGATAATATTCGAAGAATTATTATTAATGGATTTAATATTAAGTCTAATCGTGAAGTAATAGATTTAATTAATAATAAAAATGTTTATGGAGCACTTGGAATTTATCCTGATAATATATTAGATTTTAATGATGATGCTAAGGAATTTATTAATGAAAATATTAATAATAAAAAGATAATTGCAATTGGAGAAATTGGGTTAGATTATTTTCATAATAAAGAAAATAAAAAAGAACAATTAGAAATGCTAGATTATTTTCTAGGGTTAGCTGAAAATAATAATTTGCCAGTGATAATACATTCTAGAGAAGCGACTGGAGATTTACTTGAATTATTAAAGAGACATAAATGTAAAGGAATTATACATTGTTTTTCTGGAAGTTTAGAGACGGCAAGAGAATACATCAAACTTGGGTATAAACTTGGAATTGGTGGTGTTCTAACTTTTAAAAATTGCAATTTAAAAGATGTATTAAAAGAAATTGATTTAAACAATATTTTACTTGAAACGGATAGCCCTTATTTAGCGCCTGTTCCGCTTAGAGGATTACCTAATGAACCGGTGAATCTTAATATAATTGCTGAATATTTATGTTCAATTTATAATGTTTCATTAGAAGAACTTGCGGGTATCTTAGAAGATAATTTTAATGATGTTTTTAATATATAGTCCGATTTTATGGACTTTTTTTAATTCTTTTGTTATTATTTATTTAAGGTAGTGATATAATTTGAAAAATAGATTTTTAGTAATTTTTGAAATTTACACTTTAATTATTATAGTTCTTTTGGCTTCTAGTGTTTCAACTGGTAAAAAAGAGGCTAAAATTGATAATGAAAGTATTAATAAAAATATAGATTTAATTGCGAAAGCTAAAAAAGAAGAGGAGTTTATTCAAAATGATATATATACTCCAATTGATTATTTTAATGGCTTCTTAACTGGATATGCTGCTAATTGTCCTTTGTGTGGTGGAACACTTGGATGTAACGGTCAAAATGTTTTAGATGGTACAATATATTATAATGATGTAGATTATGGTGAAGTTAGAATTGTTGCCTCTTCTAGTAATTTAAAATGTGGTTCAATTGTTCAATTTAATTTAGATACTGTTTCTAATAAACCAATTACGGCAATCGTGCTTGATAGAGGTGTGACTGGAACTAATTTAGATTTATTAATGGAAAGTGAAGATGCTGCCATTAGATATGTTGGAGGAAGATTAATTTCTTATAGTGTACTTAGAAATGGTTATAACAGATAAATTTTAGGAGGTTTTTATGATTGATCATAAATTTAAAAAACAATATGGTCAAAATTTTTTGATGGACAAAAATGTATTAGATAAGATAAGTAGTAGTATTTGTCCGGGTAAAAATGATTTGATTATTGAAATTGGTCCTGGTAGTGGTAATTTAACTAAAAGGTTAAAAGAATACAATGCAAATTTGGTATGTTTTGAAATTGATAAGTCCTTAGATAAATATTTAAGTTTGTTAGAAGATGATAAGACAAAAATTGTTTATGAAGATTTTATGAATGTGAATTTAGAAATGTTTGTCAAAAAATATAATTATGAAAATATTTATGTTATTGCTAATATTCCTTATTATATAACTACACCAATAATTGAAAAAATTACTTTTTCTAATATTAAGGTTAAATCTCTTTTGTTAATGGTACAAAAAGAGGTTGCAGATAGATTATCAAGTACTAATGGTAATAGAGAATATGGATATATAACAGTTTTATTAAATGCTTTTTATGATATTAATAAATTATTTAATGTTAATAAAAATTCTTTTTATCCAGTACCTAATGTGGATAGTGCTATTATAAAATTAGATACTAAGGAATGTAATATTTTAAATTTTGAAAAATTTAATAGATTAATTAAGAATGCTTTTAGATTTAAAAGAAAAACTTTAAAAAATAATTTGATTGGTTATGATTTAGATTTAGTCGATTCTTTATTAGAAAAATATGGTTATTCGTTATCAAATAGAGCTGAAGAAATACCAGTTGAAGTTTATATAAACATTTCTAATAAATTGTAAAAATAAAAAATCAGTTTCCTGACTTTTCTTCAAATAAATGTGCTTTATTACGCTTTCTAACTGGCAATACTTTGCTAGTTTTTTGTGTTGCATCATAAAGTTTCTTTAAATCGGCAATGGATTTATTTACTTGATCAACACTAAGATGTAATTCTTCTGCTTGTTTTACTATTGTGTAACCCAATGCACGTGTTTTAATTATATATATTTGTCTTTCGTTTAAATTTCCTTCATCAATAAATGCCTCAACAACAGCTTTTGTCCAAAAAACTTGTTTAGTCATTTAATCACCTAAAATTAATTTTACTATGTAATAAATATTTTTTCAAGAATTTTAAATAATTGGTTTTTCAATTATATTTAGAAATTCTAAGATTTCTGCATTTTTAAAGGTGATAGTATAGTTTTTATAATTAGTATTTTCTGGATTTATTAAATTTAGATCCAGATATTTATCATTTTTTATAAAATAACAATTAATAGTAAAATAATTTTTTATAAAAAATAATTTTGGCGGTTTTTCATTTTTATAGTAACTCGTTTTTAAATTATTTACTATTTTAATTAATTCATTTTTGCTAAATGATTGTCTATTTACGTGATATTCAAAATCATCATTTTTAATTGTTATATCAACATTGCACCATACGTCATTATTAGTTAATCCTATATCATTATTGGTTACGTTAATTTTTAAATAATATTTTGTATTTTTATAATCTAACATCATTTTATATACTCCTTTTTTAAATTACTTAAATATCATATCAAACTTATTATTTTTATTACTGTAGAAAAAGTGTAATAAAAATAAAAAAGAAAATCCTCTGTACGGAAGATTTAATTTAAATGATTATGTGTTCATTTGTAGGCACAACACTGCTTAATGATACTACGTTTTTTGCTTGTAATCCTTTATTAGTTCTTATTAATTCAAATTCTACACTTTCTCCTTCAGCTAGTGTTTTATATCCTTTCATATTAATTGCTGAATAATGGACAAAAATATCCTCTGTATCATTGTATTCTAAGAATCCAAATCCTCTTTCATTATTAAACCACTTAACTCTACTTTTCATATTTCATTCCTTCCTTTTGTGCTACAGCACGATATTATTATCTCAAATATACTTTATTTCAACGTGTAAAGTTTATTCCAAATTAATGTTTTTTTTCTTTTATAATTATTTTAAAAAAGTGTAATGAATGTGTAATCTAAAAAAATTTTTCTTGCATATAAGGTATATGTGTGGTATATTTTAAATTCTGTTTTGTGAAAGGAATGATAGAAATGAAAGAATTTATAATTAATTTAGTAATAATATTTATTGTTAAGGTTATTGATAATATTTTAGGAACTAGCAAGACTATTTTAATACAAAAAAATAAGTCTTTTATTGCGTCTATTACAGTAGTTATAAGTCAAATTATATTTTATAAATTAATTAATGTAGTTGATAGTAATGATGGAGAATTAATGATTTACGTTATTGCTGTTGCTAGTGGAATAGGTACTTTACTTGCGTTACATATTAGTAATAGATTTTCTAAAGATCGAGTATTTGTTAATATTATACTTAACGATGATAAAAATGTTATGATGGAATTTAGAGATTGGCTTAAAGATAATAAGATTACAAATTTAACAACAGATGGATATACAAAAGATTGGAAGAAGACGCTTGCAATAACTGCTTATGCAGAAACAAAGGAACAAAGTAAGTTAATTGATGAATATATTAAAAATAGTGATGTTAAATTTAAAAGAATAATTGAAAAACAATAATAAATATTGTATAATCTAAATTGTTAAACGAAGACGGGTTTGGAAAGCCTATCAGTTATGAAATTAAAAGGGATTCTTATATAAGGATAAATAGAGTGGAACCGCGGGAATTACTCGTCTCTATGTTATATTAGAATTCTTTTTTTGTTAGGAGGATTTATGGAAGAAATTACAATGAAAGATATTGTTAACTTATGTAAACAGTATGGTTACATTTACCAAGGTAGTGAAATTTATGGAGGTCTTGCAAATACGTGGGATTATGGTCCATTAGGAAGTGTTTTAAAGGATAATGTTAAAGCAACTTGGAAAAAAAGATTTATTGAAGAAAGAGATAATGCGTATCAGGTTGATGCATCAATTTTAATGCATCCTAGAGTTTGGGAAGCTTCTGGTCATGTTCAGTCATTTAGTGATCCTTTAATTGATTGTAAGGGATGTAAGAGTAGATATAGAGTCGATAATTTAATTGCTGATTATGATTCAAATGTTGATGTTGATGCTATGACTGAACAAGAAATGATGGATTATATTAAATCTAATAAGGTTCCATGTCCTAAATGTGGAAAATGTGAATTTACAGATTTAAGAGATTTCAATTTGATGTTTAAGACTAATAGAGGTGTAGTTGTAGATAATCAAAGTTTAATTTATTTAAGACCTGAAAATGCTCAAGGAGAATATGTTAATTATTTAAATGTTAAAAGAACAAGTAGATGTACATTACCTTTTAGTATTGGTCAAGTTGGTAAAGCATTTAGAAATGAGATAACTCCTGGTAATTTTACTTTTAGAACTATTGAGTTTGAACAAATGGAGTATCAAACATTTTGTAATCCGAAAGATGATCATGATTTGTATATGTATTTTAAAGATTATGCAAAAAATTATTTTGTAGATTTAGGTATTCCAAGTGATATGCTTAGATTTCATGATCATGAAAAGCTTGCTCATTATGCTAAAGAGGCTTGTGATATTGAATATAAATTTCCATTTGGTTGGGGAGAAATAAATGGCACTCATAATCGAACTAATTATGATTTATCAAGACATCAAGAATATAGTGGTGAAAAAATGGAATATGTTGATCCTGTAACTAATGAGAAATTTATTCCTTATATTATTGAATCAACTGTTGGTGCTGATAGATTAGTTCTTGCATTACTATTTAATGGTTATAAGAGAGAATCTTTAGAAGATGGTGATGTAAGAGAAGTTATGAGTTTACATCCTGCTATTGCCCCTTATAAAGTTGCTGTGTTACCTTTAATTAAGAAATATCATAGTGAAAAAGCTAAAGAAATTTATAAAACTTTAAGAAAAGAATTTAATTGTGATTATGATGAAGCAGGTTCTATTGGTAAAAGATATAGAAGAGAAGATATTATGGGTACTCCTTGGTGTTTAACTGTTGATGATAATACTTTAGAAAATGGTACTGTAACTTTAAGAAATAGAGATACTATGGAACAAATTTCTTTATCTGTAGATGAAGCAATTAAATATGTTCAAGAAAGAATTAAATTTTAGGAATTAAGACTAGAAATGGTCTTTTTCTTTTGATTTTAAATTATTAATCTTGGTTTCGTGCAAATTAGTTGATTTTTATGTAAATTATGACATATAAAAAACTGATAATAAATATCTTATAATATCAGTTTTTATATTATTTTTGATGTATATCTAATTGTGGATAAGGTATTTCAATATGATTTTTATCAAACGCTGATTTAATATTTTCCATAAAATACCATTTTGCATTCCAGTAATCGCTTGTATTTACCCAAACTTTAACAGTATAAATTAATGAACTATCACTCATTTGATTAAGGGCAATAATTACATTTTCCTTATCGATGACATAATCTGATTTTTCTATAATATCAGAAATTACTTTTTTTACTTTTTTAATATCGTCATTATATGAGGTTGAAAATTCTAAATCTAATCTTCTTTTTTCATTAGCTGTATAATTTGTAATTGAACTATTTGATAAACTTCCGTTTGGTACTTCAATTAATTTATTATCTGGTGTTTGCAGTGTTGTATAGAATATATTTATACTTTTAACTGTTCCTTCATTATTTAATACTTCAATATAATCGCCTTGTTTAAATGGTTTAAATATTATTAGCATTATTCCACCAGCAAAGTTTGATAAACCGCCTTGAAGTGCTAGACCTATTGCTATTCCACAAGAACCTAATATTGTAAAAAAGGTTGTTGTTGGTATACCTATAATTGATGCTGCAATAATAAATATTGTAGATTTAATGATTACATTAATAATGTTTATTATAAAGTTTTTTGCAGTAGGTTCTAGTTTTAATAATTTATCTTTTTTAAGATGTTTAATATAGAAATCTGTTAATTTAAATCCTATATACATGAATATGATTGCTATTAAAAGATAAATGCTTTTATCATATATTTTTTCTAATATTTCTTGTAATTTTTCCATTTTAATACTTCCTTTACAAATATTATTTTATCATATATTTAAATTATATTAATAAAAAAATTACACAATATATAAATAGGTGATATTATTTTATATTTTATTTATATTTTTCTTTTATTTTCTATGTTAGGTTATGTTTGGGAAGTGTTTTTGTATTTAGTTAAATGTCATAGATTTATTAATAAAGGACAATTACATGGACCATGGTTGCCTGTTTATGGTTTTGGTGGTTTGGTAATTTGTTTTTTTATTAGAAATATTACTAATAATGTTTTATTATTGTTTCTTATAAATTTAATACTTTGTGGTTTAGTTGAATATTTTATTTCTTTTTTAGAAGAAAAAATCTGGAATAATAGATGGTGGGATTATTCTAAAAAATTTTTTAATATTAATGGACGAGTTTGTTTAGTAAGTTTATTGTTTTTTGGACTAATGGGTACTATTATTTGTTTATGGGGTAATTCTTTAATAAATTTAATTTATTCAAATATGGATTTAACTATAGTTCTTATTCTAGGTGTTGTTTATTATAATGATTTTATTTATTCTCTTTATATGCCAAATTATGGTAAATATATTTCTTTTTATTATTAATTTTTTGATATTTCATGTTATGATTATTTAGGAGATGATAAAAATTATGGAAAAATCAGTAGTATATTTTACAAAAGATATTAGTCCTGAAGGATTAATTAAATTATATGAAAAGTTAGGTATTAAACTAGATGGAAAGGTCGCTGTTAAATTACATTCTGGAGAAGATGGTAATCAAAATTATGTTAAACCAGAATTTGTTAAGCCAATAATTGAATTTGTTAATGGTACGGTTGTTGAGTGTAACACAGCATATGATGGAGCAAGAAATACGACAGAAAAACATAAAGAATTAATGGAAAGACATGGATGGAGTAAATATTTTGATGTTGATATTATGGATGCTGATGGTGAAATAACATTGGAAGTTCCAAATGGACATATAATTAAGAAAAATTATGTTGGTAGAAATATTGAAAATTATGATTCTATGCTTGTTTTATCTCATTTTAAAGGACACCCTATGGGTGGATTTGGTGGAGCATTAAAACAGTTATCTATTGGTTGTGCTTCAAGTAATGGTAAGAGATATATTCACTGTGTAGGTAAAGAAAATGGTAGTTATGAGGATATGTTTAATGCTCAACAAGATAAATTTATAGAATCAATGGCTGATGCTGCTTCAAGTATTACAAACTTATTTAAAGATAAAATTGCTTATATTAATATGATGGTAAATTTATCAGTAGATTGTGATTGTTGTCGTGTTGCAGAAGATCCTTGTATGAAAGATATAGGGATGCTTGCTAGTTTGGATCCTGTTGCTATTGATCAGGCTTGTATTGATTTAATATATAATTCAAAAGATGAGGGAAGAGACCATTTTGTAGAAAGAGTAGAAAGACAAAATGGTACAAATATTTTAGAAGCTGCTGCTAATTTAAATGTAGGTAATAGAGAATACGAACTTATAAACATAGATTAATTTCTATGTTTTTTCGACTTAATTAGGAAATATTTTCATATCATTTATTTTATATTAATATAGGTGATATTAAATGAATTTTAAAAAATTTGGTATTTTGTTATTTTTTACTTTCTTATTCCCACTTGGAATATCTTTGATTGTAGGTAATGATGCTAGTATGCTTGTTAAACCGACTTTATATCCACCTAATATATTATTTCCTATTGTTTGGAGTATATTGTATGTCCTAATGACAATTGGCGTTTATTTGGCATCTAAAGAAGATGACAATGTATATATTATTTATTTTTTACAAGTAGTTGTTAATTCTTTTTGGACTTTAATATTTTTTGGTTTAAAATTACGATTATTAGCGTTTATATGGTTAATATTTTTATTAGTTTTAGTTGTAATTATGAGTTTGAAATTTTATAAAAATAACAAAATTGCAGGTTATTTACAAATACCTTATATAATTTGGATTTTATTTGCTGGATATTTAAATTTATCAATTTATCTCTTAAATCGTTAGAAATTTTTTAGAAAAAATGTTATAATAACATAGGTTTAAAAGATGAAGGGAGTAATATTATGTTTAAAGTTAATGATTATGTTAAATATAAGAATGATGTGTGTGTGATATCAAATATTAAGGAAATTAGAGGTTTTAATTATTATACACTTGCTCCAATTCAAGATACTTCATTAACAGTTAATTTGCCTGTAGATACTAATTTAGTTAAACCATTAATTGGATATGAGGATGCAATTAAAATGATAGATGATTTACCTAATTTAAGTGTACTTAATATGACTAATGATAAGGCTTTAGAACAAAGTTATCGAAAACTATTATTATCAGATGAAACCATAGATTTATTTACAATTGTTAAAACTGCTTTTTTAAGAAATAAAAAAAGAAATGATTCAGGTAGAAAGTTGGGTTCTGTTGATACTCATTACTATGAAGAAGCAAGTAAAAAACTATTGCTTGAGTTATCAATTGTTATGCATCTTGATGAAGATAAGATAGAAAATATATTAATTGAGCAAATAACTAAATAAAAAAATTAATTTAGGCAATAATATAAATAAGGTGTACGGATGAAGAAGTATTTAATTATTATATTATTGTTTTTTATTTTGTTTATTACTTTATTTAATAAAAGTAGTTATGCATATGTTGATTGTAGTAATGTGATTGTTAGGCCAGAAGGAGTAACAACTCTTAATTTAAAGAATTATTTAAATGAATTTGAATATAAAGAAATATATTATGTTTGTTCTTATGAAAGTTGTTATAATGTTAAAAATGGTGATAAAGATGATATTGTTAATAATTTAATTAAAATATTAGATAAAACTACTAATGATGATGATAAGTTGTTTACTAATGTTAATGGATATAATGTTACTAGTATAGGAATTAATTTGTGTAAATAATTTAGTGTAAGTTTAGATATTCAATATATTTTTTATAGTTTCTCATTAATTCTTTGACGAATACTGAATAATTTGTTGTGGGAACTAGGAGGTAGATATTATTTCTTGTTCTAGTTAAAGCAACGTAGAATAATCTTCTTTCTTCTTCGTATGGGTAATAGTCAGTTTTAACTATTTTGTTAATTATTTTATGATTTTTAAGTTTTGATGGTAAAGAGTTTTTATTATTTGTTAAATTTATTAGTATAATGTTATCTTCTTCTAATCCTTTAGATTTATGGATGGTTAGAAATGGTTTGTCTTGTATGTTAAAAATATCTTTATCTTTATTGTTACGTCCTAGAATTAGATATTTTGTATTTATAAATTTTACTACTTTTTCGATAGCTGTTTTTTTATTTTTGTAAAAGCATATTTTAATTGGTCTATTGATATTTTTTAAACATATTGTTTCTTTTTTTATTTGACTTTTATTTTTCATAATAAATGAGTTAGCTACCTCTACGATTTCTTTGGGGTTACGATAATTATAATCTAAATTTATTATATTAAGATTATTTACTAATTTGTTGAAATTTAAAAAGATATCTAGATTACAGCCTGAAAAACGATATATAGATTGATAGTCATCTCCAACAACAAATATTTTTGCATTGTTTTGTTTAATGATTGCGTTAATTAGATTAAATCTATTTAATGATGTATCTTGGAATTCATCAATAATTATGTATTTGTAATTTGTTTTAATTTGATTATTATTTATGTTATCAGTTGCAATTTTAATCATATCGTTAAAGTCGTAAAGATTACTTGATTCTAATTCTTGATTATATATATGATATATTTCTAATAATATTCTAAAATAAATTTTGTTTATAAAGTGGCTTTTTTGATATAGTTTAAATAAGTAATTTATATCGTTATAATTTGATTTATAGAGATTAATAAAGGTAAAGATTAATTTTTTTAAGTTATCAATATCCATTTCCTGCAGAATTGTTTTTATCAGTTTGTTGTGCTTTTTGTTATATTTACCATAGGAACTAAAGTATTCATTGATAATAAATTTTAGATAATATTCATTTGATATTTTCATATTTGGATTATTTATTAAAGTTATTGCTAATTTATGAAATGTCATGATATCAAGATTATAGTCTATTTTTCTTTTTAGATCATTAACTGATTCGTTGGTAAAGGAGATGACTAAAAGTTCATTTTCTTTGTATATGTTGTTATCAAGTAGATATTTTATTTTGTTTACTATGGTAAAGGTTTTTCCTGATCCTGCACCGGCAACTACTAAGGTATTTTCTAATGATTTTACTGCTTCTAATTGTTTTTCGTTCATGTTAATTAGAATATATAATTATTAGATGATTGTCAATGGTTTTAAATATGCTGGACTATATATTTTGTATAAAATTTAATTTATAATAGTGTGAAAACCTTAGTTATCGACATAATTTGGTTATTATAGTGTCATTTTATGTCGTTAACTTGGCATTTAAAATATTTTTAAAAAACTTATTCTAATAAATAAAAAAAAGAACTTTGATAAGAAAATTCTAAGTTCTTTTTTAATCTAATTTAAATAATTTTTTATCTAAAATAGAGTATAAATATGTATTAACTGGTTTATTAGTTAAATTTTGAATGTAATTCTTATACCCATTTAACTGATTAATATATGCATTATCGTCTATATGTTTTAATTTATAATCGATTATGTCAATATGATCTGGATATTCAAGCATTAAATCTATTACACCTGTTTTAGTTTCGTTATTAGTTTCTTCAATAAATTCATATTCTTTAAAGATATTGGCATCTTTGATATTTTTAAATAACTCATTATTAAGTAAACTTTTAATAATATCAATTTCATTATTTGTTAGATTATCATAATTTGGATTAATAAAATCAGTTATTTCTAAAAGATAGTGGATGTTAGTACCATATTCCATGTTATTTTTTTCTTCTTTAGAAAATAATTTATTTGTAGTTTTAGAAAAATGATTTTCTTCAATTTCTTCTATATTATAGTTATGTTCTATAATTTCAATTTTATTTGTTGTTTTTGATTCAATATTTATATTTTTATTTATTTTGTAAGAGTTATCTATAGTAGGTGTTTCAATATTGGTAATATATTTAGTTATATGAGGATAAATTGAATTTAAAATATCTTCAAAACTATTATATTTACTTCTTTTGTAGTTATTTACAACTATTTCACTAGCACTTATTCCTTCGGCTTCTTTAAGTGAATCAACAATAATCATTTTTTCTTTACATCTTGTTAAGGCAACATATAATAATCTAATTTTTTCGGATATATCTTCGATTTTAAAATTGTCTTTACTTAGTTTGGAAATAAATGTTTCAATAAATGTTCCATCATAATCGGGAAATATTATTCCATATTTATTATCGTATCTTATTTTTGGCTTGATATCTTCAGTACTAAATTTTTTGTAATAGCCTGCAAAGTAGCATATTTTATATTCTAACCCTTTTGATTTGTGAATATTTGTTAATGTTACGGAATCAATAGCAATGTGACTTGCCCTTATTTTTATTTTATCTTTATTTTCGATTAGGTTGTTAAGATAATCATTAACTCCATAAATATCAATTCCTATATTATTTAGTTCTTCAAATTTGGTAATTAAATTATTTAGGATAATACTTTTTTCATTAATGTCTCCAACTAGTGTTAATTTTTCATAAATATTTAATTTATCAATAACTTTTGATAAGACATCTTTATTGGATAGATAGTCTAAATCTTTGGCTATAGGTAAAAGTGTTTCATAGATAATGCTTGATTTTATTGTATGATTTTTTATTGTATGATATATTTCATTATCTTTTTGTTCAAATAAATAACTACGGGCAATACTTGCATAATAAAAGTTAGTTTCAGTATCAAATATATTATTTTTTATTTTAATTAGAAAACCGATTATATTATTTATTAATAATGTTTCTGATGAAAATAGAATATCTTCATCTTGATAAATATGAAGTGGTATTCCAAGGTAGTCAAATACTTTTTTATAGGTGTTAAAAGCTGATCCACGATCTAAAAGAATACAAAAGTCACTATATTTACAGTTTCTTATTTGTTTATCAAATACTTTATAATTATTATTTATCTTATCTTTTATGTCATTTCCAATAATAAAGGCTTCAATTTCTTCTCTAGTATTGGTATTATTTTTTTCATAATTATAGATTTCTAAATCATTATTGTTGTTATTTTTACCTTCAATATTAAATGTTTGGTTACCAAAAATAAGATTATGTTCATCTTTATAATTGGCGTTACCTATTTTATTATCCATAATATAATTAAAGATATTGTTTATACTTGATAATACTTCTTCACGAGACCTAAAATTTTTATTTAAATCAATTCTTATTCCTTTGGTGCCATCTTTATATAAATCGTATTTATCTTTAAAAATGTTTGGATTAGCGTTTCTAAAACGATAGATAGATTGTTTGATGTCGCCTACCATATAAACATTGTCATTCTCAATTAAATTAATAAATTCTTCTTCAATATCAGAGGTATCTTGATATTCATCAATCATGATTTCTTTATAGTGATATTTTAATTCATTTTTAATATTTTCATTTTCTTTAATTAGATTAATTGCAAATTTACTAATATCGTTAAATTCATATGAAGAATTTTCATTTTTGAATGCATTAATTTTATTTGTTAATTCAATTATAATATTGATAATTATTTCGACATTGTCTTTAGTGTTAATCACTTGATTTATTAGAACTTCTTTAGAAAATATTGTAGCTTCTTTTATTTCTTTGATGATGCTTGAAATATTTGCCTTTAATTCTTTCCCAAGGGGAGTAGAATTACGATTTATAGTTTTGGGAATATCTAAAGATGACTTGATTTCTTCATAAGTTTTTGCATTTAAAAGTGGTAGTAATCCATTATAATATTTTTCATAGAATGATGAGTCTGTTTCATACTGAATATCTTCTAATAAGCCTTTTATAGTATTTATTTTATCTAATAAGTTATTTGTATACTCATTAAATAATTTATTTAAATTTTCTTTGCTATAATAGTTATTGATATAGTTTTTTAGATATTCTTCTTTATTAGATAATAGTTCTAATTTGCTGTCTAATGAAAGAATTATATTTTTAATTTGTTTGTCATTTTTATTACAGAAAGAGGTTATTAAATTATTAAATTTTTCATTATTTTCTTGATATTTATGATCAAATATATCATTTAAGATATCTTTTTTTAATTTGTTAATTATACTAGAATCGATAATCGTTAGATTGGCGTCTAAATTAAGCATGTAGTGATATTTTTTTACTAATGCAAGGGTATAAGCATCAAAGTTTGTAATATCAGCTGAATCTATAAGCTTTAATTCATCTTTTATTTCATCATGCATTTTAATTTTCTTTTTAATTCTTTCTTTCATTTCAAAAGCAGCGTTTTTGGTAAATGTTAAGATAAGCATTTCATCAATATGTATGTTGTTGTTCATTAAATTATGAATAACTCTTTCAGATAAAACTTCGGTTTTACCAGAACCGGCACCAGCTGATACTATAATATTTTTGCCTCTAGTTGTAATTGCTGATAATTGTTCTTTAGTCCAATTCGGCATTTTCGTCATCTCCTTTTGTGTCTATGTAAACATTATCTTTTTCCGTATGAAAACAAATAGATGCATATTTACAATTTGGACAGCTTTTATTGGTTTGATTAAGTATAACTGGCTTTATATTAAAGTTATTATTTTTTATTTCAGTTATACAATTATTTATTTTTTCAGTTACTAATTTTTCAAGTTCTTTAAATTCGTCATTAGACAATATTTTAGAATACTTATAAAAGCCATCACTTTTCTTTTTAATTCCTTTAATATACATACTGTTTTCGTAAGTACTATCTATTTCTTCTAATATTTCTTCATTAGATGTAGAGTATCCTTCTAATTTTAGTGAATTTTCAAATGATTCGTTATCGCTTTTATCCATATTAAAATTAAATTTTGATTTTAGAATATGTTCTAGATAAACACCTACTATTTGAGAATCTGGATAAATGGTTTTTACTAAATAAATATAAGTTGGTAATTGTAAATTAAAACCGTATTGACATTCTTTTAGATTTATTTTGGGATTTCCTGTTTTATAATCTATTAAGATAATTTTATTCTGGTATTTTTGAATTTTATCGATAATTCCTACAAATTTAGTTTCATTTATGGTTGTTTCAATTTTTCTTTCACATTCTATTTCATTAAATTTAGTAACATTTTGCATACTTAAAATATAAGATATTGCAGTTTTTAATTCTTCTAATATTTTATTTTGAAATAATAAATTTTCATTTGTTACTTGATAACTGTTTGTTTCTAAAAATTCTTTTTTAGCTGCATCAAAATCAAAGTTATCCGTATAGATTTTTGATAATATATAATGACATAATGAACCAATATAAGTATCAAATGTGTCTTCGTATGTATCTAGTTTTAATATGTTATCACAATAGTATTTAAAGGGACATTCATAGAAACTATTCATTTTTGAATAAGATAAGCTAAATTCATCATTTGATTCTACTTTAGTATAAGCATTATCATAATCTTTGTATCTTAAATCTGGATAAGTATTTAAAAGAATATCTTGATTATCATTTTTATTATTGTATTTTAAATAGTTATCTAACATATTAGTAAGGTTGTATTTGTTAATTTTGTTGGAATATTTACTTATTTTGTTTTCCATAGGTATAATTTTATAATCATAATCAGTTGCAATGGTTGATAGATTTAACGGTCCATTATAATTATTTTGACTTGCTGTAATTGTTAAATTATTAATATTTCTAATTACTTTATTTAATATTTCTTTATTTATGTTATTTAATTCAGTTGATGTTTCTAAAAATGCTGGTTTTTCATTATCTGAGATATAGTCAACATCTTTATTAATTACGGGAATATATTCACTATTAAAGTTTATTATATAAACATTATTATCTTTTTCGACTATATTATTTATGATATCAATTTCGTTTACTGCGTTACGTATTTTAGTATTGTTAATTTTAGTTTGTTTTAATTCTTCCTTAATAACATTGTTAATATCTTGATATTTATCCACAAAATAATATTTATTTAATATGTTGATAATTGCTTTTTTAATTTTATCATCTTTTATTTTAGATAAAAATTCATTAATATTATTTAAATTATTTAATAATTCTTTTCCTATAAATGTATTGTATAGGGTATTATCATAATTTAAGTTAATAGGTATACCATAACTTTTAAATATGCGGTCAATTATTAGTTTATTATCATTATTAGTTCCATAGATATAAGTTTTAGATAAATCTAGATTTTTGGATATAATATCTTCTGCTATATATTCTATTTCAGATGAAACATTATCAAATAAATATACTTGCGGGTTTATATTTTGATATTCTTTTTCTATAATATTTACTTTTAAATTATTGTCATCAATAAGTTTTTTTATAAATTTATTAATATAATCAAAACCATAAAATATTATTTCTTTATCTTTAATAAAAGGTAAAAAGCGATTATTTGTTATTAATAAATTTTTTTCTAATAATTCATTTTTGATATTTATTAATTCTTGTAATTTAGGGCAATCATTATTATCATTAGTAGCATATTTTATATTTTTTAATATTTCTTTGGCGTTTTGATAGCTTAAGTTTTTGTTGTTCATTAAATATATTATTGCTTTTTCATTATAATCAAAGGTTAAATTAGTAATAAATTCTTGATCTGTTAATATTTTAACGTTAGATAATTTTGGTAAATTATTAATATATTTAATTACTTTTGTTTTGATATTATTTGGTATTATTAAAATTTTATTATTTAAATCAATGTTTATGTTCATATTATTCCTTTCATGTCTTAATTATATTTTATCATACATTTATATGGATAGTAATTAGTTTATTAAATATAAGTTGTTTATTATTTGAATACTTTTAATTAAAATGTTTACTTTATGAAAAATATAGAATATACTTTGGAAGTAGAAGAGGTGTTATATGATAACTGAATTAGGTAATAGAGTTAAAATTCTTAGAAAAAATAAAGGTATTAATCAGGAAGCATTAGCAAATGTTTTAGGGCTTAGTAAAGGACAAATGTGTAATTTAGAAAATGGAAAAAGAAATTTTAGTTTAGGACAATTGGAGAAAATTTGTGAATATTTTAATATTGATTTATCTTATTTCTTTTTGTTGGAAAATAATGATTCATATTTGAACATTGTTGCTAAAGTTAAATTATTATTTGAAAGCGATGAATTAACTCAAAGTGAAAAAGATGAATTCTTTTTAGCAATAATGAAAGCTTATTTAGATTCTAAAAAATAACAAACTTTAATAACTACTTCTTAGAAAGGCCTTTTATGAAATTAAATTATAGAGATGTTACTAGGGAATGGCTAAAAAATTCTTGTCCTAATTCTCACAAAGTAAAAACAAGAAATTATTATGAACATGATGGTATTAGATATTTTGTTGATGGTAAAAAAGTTGTCCTTGATTATGATATACGTGAAAAAACTGTTGCTTTGTGGATTGAAAATGTATTGGGTGGTGAATTATATTTGTTGCCCAGAATTAATGAGCCAATTGGAATTATGACAGCAGATTATTTATTTAGAGATGAGTATTGGGATTTAAAAAATGTAATTGGAGATGGAAAGAGAGTAATAGAAGATTTAATTAAAAAGAAAAAAAGACAGTCATTAAATTTCATAATTGATATTACTGATTCTAAAATTAGTGATATTGATTTAATGCGACAAATAAATAAATTGTTTGTATCTAAAACGACAAATTGGGTGGAAAAAATAATTGTTAAAGATAAAGAAGAAATAATAATTATATGTGAGAAAATAAAAAATGACTAGCCACAACCCTACGGGTCATGACCAGTCAAATGTAATTACAATTACATTCTATTATATTTTACGAAATTATGTCAAGTATTATTCTTTTTTGAGTTGCGGTATTTTACAAAAACCAAGCTATGTTTTTAATATTTTATTTAATAATATTTATTAAATCTTATTTTTCACGAAAATATTGAGTTTTATTACACGCCAACATTGAACATCGTTAAATGTTCATTTTTATAGTTTTAAGTTTTTTATTTATTTATAGTTTAAGACATAATTGTTTATATTTTTCTCTTATCTCTATTTCTTGCCATTCTTTAATGCCTGTATGTGCATATGCTAGTATATTTTTTATTCCTCTTGCAAACTGACTCATCCATACTATAACCTTTCCTCTTAATGATTTACTTGATTCTACTATTTTTATACTTAATAGTTTTTTATTTACTTCTTCTGCTAATAAACTAATATGCCCTAAATGTATTGTTAAAAATAAATTAAGATTATTTATTCCTTTTAATGTTCTTAATCTTATATTCTCAAATTCATATTCTTGTTTTTTTGCTCTAAAATATTCTTCTATACGCCATCTTGAAAAATACAATCTTACCACTTTTATTACATCTTCTTTATTATGTATTTCTCTATTTGTAAGAAGTATTAATGGTCTTTCTTCACTTAATCCATAACAAAATACTAATTCATAATCTTTCTTATTATGTGGTAATGTAACTTTGGTGTGTGATACATATACTTCATGTTCTTCATTATCATCAAACCATAAAGTCATTCTTATTTTTCCTTTTCTTTTTAGGGCTTCTTCATATGCATTTTTCTTTTTTCCTTTAAATAAGAAAACTCTTCGATCATTCATTCTTATAATAAAATAATTGTCATTCATATAGTCGATTATTTTATTATCATCATAACCTCTATCAAAAACTCCAGTAAATTTTCTTCCTAATACATTTTTTACTGCATCTATACTTTTCATTGTATATTCATTCATACTTTTAAATTCTTTGCTTTTGCATGAATATATTTTGCTATATACACTTACTGGTTGTTTTTCTTTTTCAGTTAAAATTACAGATTCACAAACATGATATCCTTTTGTAATCTTTTTATCTAAGTCAGATGCATCAATTACATCATCTAAATCTTCAAATTTTTTTCCATATATTTTAGATATATCAGAATCATCAAATAAAGCAACTGGTTCATCTCCATATACATCTCCAATAGTTTCAATATAATTTTTATAAACCTTATCAGTATCATTAAAATTATTTAAATTATCACATAATCTTTCAATTGTATTTTTTAGTTTTATATTTTCATTTAAACTTCTAGATATATTTGATATTAAACAACTACCAGATGATGCAATTCCATATTCTATATCTTTTATAAATTTGGTTATAGGTTTATTTACACCATTTGAAATTTTTTTACAAAAATTCATTATTTCTCTTTTCATTTCATATGTATTTGCTGTAAAATTATTCATGTAGACACCTCCGAATATTTTGTTTACTAATAAATTTTTTTTACAACTTAATTATACTAAACAAACAAGGTGTTTACCTTATTTTTACAATAAAAATCAGAGAAAGTTTTCCACAATCTCTGATTTTTTTACTTTAATTTAAATTTTACCGCAACTCAAATTATTCTTTGATTTAATTATGTGATTTTTAAATACTTTTTCCTTGTTTTAATGTTTGTCTTTGCAATTGTTTAGCAATTCTTAAAATCATTGTATCATCAAAATGACTTGCTAAAATCTCTGGATTAACTTCGGCTCTTGATGATAAATCTAATAAAGACTCAGCTATTACATCATCTGCATTACTTGTAACTTGTAATTTAAACCATTCTTTTTTATCTTCGATTCCACTATTAATTGCGTTTTGGGTATCAAGTTTTTGTAATGCATTTATTTCTAATTTAATGTCGTCTATATTCATATTGTTTTTTCTCCTAATCATTATATTTTGAATCTATACCAAAATAACTTTCCATAGTAATCCAGTTGCCATTATTATAAAGTTCTTTTGCTAATTCTTTTCCAACATATCTAATATGCCATGGTTCATAAATGTATCCTGTTTCGTTTGTTTTGCCTTCAGGATATCTTAATATGTATCCATAAATGTATGCGTTTTTAGCTACCCATTTTCCTTCTGCTGTATCTTTAAATGAATTTGATATAGTATTTAAGTCAAAAGCAAGTCCGGTTTGATGTTCAGATGCACCAGGTCTTGC
Organism: uncultured Bacilli bacterium; assembly: GCA_934086395.1. Taxonomy (GTDB): domain Bacteria; phylum Bacillota_I; class Bacilli_A; order RF39; family UBA660; genus CAG-533. The sequence goes on from CAKOIE010000001.1 coordinate 100,916, forward strand.
AGAAAATGTATCTGCTGCCGTTTTACCATTTCTTTTAATATAACCGTTATATAAATCATTTTGATAATCATAAGAACGATAACCACTTTGAGCCCATAGATTTAAACCTAAACTAGCTGCATCACTTTTCATTAGTTTCCATGCTTCATATGCGTCTTTATCAAGTGGGTTTCGATCAAAACCATCTGATGGTACAGTTTTGTATGGATTAACTGGTTTCCAATCTTTAGTTAATTTATATGTTTTATTTACTATTAAAACATTATTTATATAATATGCACCATTTCGGTATTCTATTTTATACCCTTTGGACGTTTTATTTGATAAATTGCTATTTTGATTTTGATTACTTGTCGTTTTAGTCGTTGTAGTTGATGTAGTTGTTGTTTTAATAGTTGATGTTGTTGAAGAAGTTGTTGTACTTGTGATTGTTGTAGTAGTTTCTGGTTTTTCTTTATTTTCACCTTCAGATGGAACTTTAATTTTTTCTTCTGGTTCGTTATTATCAGTTTTGTTGTTGTTATTGTATAAGTATGTGCTTAATCCAATAAGTAAAATATCAATTAGTAAAATTATTATTAATACACTCTTACGATATTTTTTCTTTACTTTTTTTCTATTTTTTATAAAGTAGTAATTTAGCACTAATAAAATAATTAAGATTATAAAAAACATAATTAATTTAATATCCATTTTTATTCTCCATATTCGACATTATTTTCTTTTAGAAATTCGATAATGTCGGTACTATTTATAACTATTCCAACTTTTTTAATTAATTCATTGTTAACATAAATGTTTTTATTTGATGATAACATTCCTAGAACTTTTCCTTCTTTATTTAATACTGGACCACCATTCATTCCAATATATATTTCATTGCTTATTTCAAATTCGGAAATATTTCCATTTTCATCTATTAAATTTCTTGTTACTATTCCTGTTATTGGATATGATGGAAAATTCATTTTCTTATAAGTTAAATCTATGTCATTATTTTCTTTGTTATAAATAAATGTTTCATATTCTGGGAAAGCAAATCCGATTCCAACAAAATCTTGCCCTTGCATAATTTTGCTATTTTCAAATTTTGGAAATTTACTAATTAATAAATTATTATTTTTATTTTTTATTAATGCTAAATTTAAGTATTTGTGAAAAACGATTTCAATGTTTGTTATACTTTCAGCTACATCGACAATTTGAATACAGATATTTGTGATAGTTTTGTCATTTAAGTCATATTTCTTTTCTATCTTTTTAATTTGTTTAGCATTTTTATTTTGCATTTCGGCAAATATAGGGGTGAAAACATCTTTTGTATCAACTGATAAGATAATATTTTCAGCTATTTCTTTAGTTGTAATCATGTCTCCATTTTGATTTACAACCATAATGGTTCCTATATCATTTAGAATATCATTAACACCATAATATTTCTTACCAATTATCATTGGTCTAATAAAATTTAAGGCCTCTTTACAAGCTTTTTTATACATAATTAACCCGTTAATAATTTTTATCTTTTATTATTAGAATTAATCCGTAAAGTTCTAATAAAATAGATAAGACCATTAAAATAATGATGTAAATATCATTTATTTCTACATATTTATTTATAAATAAAGTTATTAGTAAACCTATTAAACCTTCAAATATTCTTATTAAACCAATTGGCATTTTTCTTTTCATTTTCCCCACCTTAGTAAATTATATCATTAGAATGCTTGGTTTGTATAGTTAATTATTAAGTTTTCGTCAATTTTTTAAATTTGTAAAATTAATTTTTATAATATTTATTATAGATTATTATTTAAAAATTTTTGTCAGAAAATAAAAAAACTATTAACAATAATTTATTTGCTAATAGTTTGTATAATTAATTTTAATGTTTTAAGTACGTGCACCGGCTCCTCTACCACTTTTTGAATCAATAATGACATCATTATATTTATTTCCATTAAATGTTACGTGATGTATATCAATAGTATCTGAATTTTGATCTCTTTTTTTATCATTTAAACTTAAATAATAAATTGAGTCATTTGATATGTAAACACGATCATTAAAAATATAATCATTATACATTTTATTTAATACTAAACTTTGATTTGATATTAAAGGAACTTGATATATAAATTCATAATTTGTGTTAAATATATAAACATAATGAGTATCCATTCCATTTACATCTGAATCGGAATAATCAATTACAAAATAATTTTCGCTCTGATTATTCTTGAAAGTTAAAAATTTGAAATCATCTATTTTTGTATTATAATTTTGCGTATATATTAAAAAGTCTTTATTTAGCTTTTTTCCATTGTAATATAGATTTATATAATGATAATCATCATTTTTATTTAATGAATATGATATGTTAATCATTTTTTCATCAACTATTAATTCTTTAAAATTTTCTATATATTCTATTGGCTTAACATTACTATTAATATTGTTTGTAGTTTTATTATCAAATTGATTATTATTTTCTTTACTTATTATTAAATAAATTAATATACCTATCAATATAATTATTATACTTATTAAAATTAATATAAAAGTATAGTTATCTTTTTCATCTTTCAATTTTAATTCTCCTTATAGTTTTACACCACTAAATTTTGCATTTATAGTATCAATAACTTCATCATAATATTTATTGTCATATAATGTAACTTTATGTACAGCAGCTTTATTATTTTCATTACTTTGACTTAAATAATAGATACAATTATTATTTATGCTAACTCTATCATTAAATTCAATATTATATTTGTCATTTAGTTCTATTTCTTGCTCACTAACTAATGGTACTATATATACTAGTTCTGCATTATCATTTATTATAAAAGTGCTATTTGTAGAATTAACATTTGCATTAATAGTTAAATATTCTTTATTATCCAACCCGATTATTTTATTAACTTCTAGTTTATCTAAATAATAATCTCTTAATTCGGTATTATATTCTCCAATATTAATTAAACCTATTTTTTGATCATTAAGTAAAAATTGTAAATAATATGAATATCCTTTTTGGCCTGATTCATAATAGTTTTCTTCAATTACTTTATAAATATTATATCCAATTTTAATACTCTTATTATTTAGTTTGATTTCTTTAAAATTATTATTGTTTGAAAAAAATTCTAAATTAGAAATATTATCATTATCGTTTAATGACCAACTATAAATTGGATAATCACTTTTACTAAATTTTTTATAAGAATTAATATTATTTTGTGTAGTATTATTTTTATATATCATAATTATTACTAAAAATAGTAACATAATTATTAGTATTAAAGCACTAATAATTGTAATAATTTTAATTTTATCTTTTTTCATTAAATCTAAGATTCCTTTCTATAAATAATTATTAATTGTTTTAATATTTTGAAAATTTTTTATTTTTAACAATCATTTTGTATTTGTAAATATGTTGCCATTAATATCAACAAATGTTGGACCATGATATCCTGATTCCTGACTATCAAACGTTGTTGGTAAAATTGTTACAATATTTTTAAGCCCTAAGTCATTAGTTATTGTAATATTTCTATTATTTATGTTTGGAAATTCAACATCAGCTTTTCCAACAGTTCCGTCAGTTTTTATATAGTATAAACTATTAAAAAATGCTTGACCATCATTAATTATGTAAAAACTAATTACATTGTCTGATATTTTATAATTTCCAAAAACATTATTAAGTTCTTTGTTTGAATATTCAATATATAATTCTTTATTTTTATTTAACGTTACATAATAAACACTTTGAAGCATTTCATGATCTACTCTTTGAGATAAATAGTTGGAATCGCTAAAATTATTTATTTCATTTGAAAGTTTTTGTGCATATTTTTTAAAGTTATTTTCTTCATTGTTTGAAACGTTTGTTCTTTTGAATTCCTTGTATACTACAACAGATAATAAAACAATAATAATTGTTAACATAATTATAATGATATTTTTAAAATCCTTCATACTAAAGCTTCCTTTCTATCTTAATTTAATATTAACATCTTTTTTATTAAAATGTTAAATTTTTTGATAATCTTTCATATATTTATATTAGGTGATTTTTTATATTTTTAAATTATTTTATATTAAATTTTTTAATAATTTCGACATTGGGAACATTAAATCATTTTTTTGTATGAATGGTTTGGTAAATTAGAGATATTAAAGTTATTTTTTGCTTCTAATGAAAGCATATTTGAACATATGAAATTAGTTCTTTATCCAAGTATATTAGGTATGATTTTTTCAATATTAATTTTTAATTATGATAATATTATTTATGCTTGTAGTGTTGGATTACTTATTTCAATTCTTTTAATTCCTGTTTTATATTATGTAAGTTTATTTATTTTTAAGAAAAATATTGGATTTATTAATATATTAATATTTTTTGTTTCTGTTTTTTTAGGATGTATTTGTAATTTATTAATTATTAAAAATAATATTTCTTATAACTTAAATTTAGTTGGAATAATTATTTATTTGATAATGATTGTTTATTTTGCATATTATAGCTTTTATCCGAAAAATTGTGGTATTTATAAAGAACCATTAAAAAAGAACTCTACTTATTAGTGTTCTCATAGTAATTTCGTTCAGCTAGTTCTCTTATTACTTCATCTAAATCTTCATAATCATCTTCTTCTAATATTTCTTCTCCTAAAAAGATAATTGATGATAGGTTTAAATTTTGAAAATCTATTTCATATTTATTAAGAACTTCAATTTGATAATTTGTTAAATATAATTTTTCATTAACTTTAACTAACTTATTTTTATTAAAATCTATATCATTTAATAATTCATTTATGTTATATTCTTTCATTCAAATAATTTAGTTATGTCTATTAGTCCTTTTGTTTGTAGATAATAGATTATGCCTCCAATAATTGCTAAAATTAGGGTGCAAACTAGAAAACCAACAAATGTATTTCCTTGGTAAGGTTTATTTTCTCCTGGAACTATTTCTAATTTTTTATTTAATCTATTATTATCCATAACTTTTCTCCTTAAGTTAATTATATATTGCTATGTTATATTTTTCAAATAATATATTATTTATCAGTGAAAAAGAGTAAATATTCTTCGCAAAGAAATTTGATATAATTACTACATAATAAAAAGGTGGTATGTAGTAATGAATAGAAAACAAAGAAGAGAGCTAAGAAAAGACAAAAATCTGATTATTGAATTATATTCTATAATCAAAAAATACTTACCAGATTTATTTGATAAGTTTGAAGAATTGACTGATGTTAGACATCAGTCATATATTACATATAATATGAAAACAATTTGTGTAACTAGATTATTTGGTTTAATTTGCGGATTAACTTCTCTTTCTAATATTTCATCAGACGAATTCAATACAGACGCATGTATAAAGAATATTTCCACTATTTGTAATACTAGATTAACTGAACTTCCATATTGGGAAACTATTCAAGATGTTTTTATGAACATTAAATTATCTGAACTTAAAAATATTCAAAAATATATTATTAAAACATTA
>CAKOIE010000002.1 GCA_934086395.1 uncultured Bacilli bacterium
TAATTCCCACTAGCATAGCTAGTGGTTTTTTGTTGCTTGCCCTTTGCAAGCAACTATCCCTTAGACTTAATAAAAAATTTCACCTAACCTATAGTGAAATTATATTACTAAACACCCCCCCGTCAAGCGAAAAAACGTTCTATTTTTATTCCGATTTTTTTAAATTAAAATATATAAAAAAATTATTTCATTATAAAAAGTGAGCAAAACTCACTTGTTTTTCTAGTTCCTTGACTGAACTGTAACCGCTTTTTCAGCAATCTCAAATTTATTCATCTCTTTTCTAACTAAATTTTATTGTTTTTTTAGTTTAACTTCACACTATATTTTAGAAAACCGATATTTTTATAGTTATCAATATTAATTAGATTATCTTTCTAGACTGTGAATAGTAACAATTAATAAGTTTATTCTGCCCATATATTTATTATTCTTGCTGAGGTATCTGGCCAACTATCATAAGTTAAAATTCCAGCAACAACGTATTTAGGAGATGATAAACTATCTGGAATATTCAAAACTAATGTTTGATTAGATCCAGCAGAACCTTTTGAAGTTGTTACTGCTACTGTATTAGCAGAACCAAATCCTCTAGAATTACTTATTAGTATTTCAAGTTGAGGAACATTACTTGAAATATTAGTAAATTCTGCATAAATTTTATGATAAGATTTTAAATCTATTTTGTTATTAGTTGCAAAAGGACAATCATCCTTCCTAATATCGCCACTATTATTGCCTGTAATTAACTGAACATAATTTTCTTTTTTTGTAACTGTTCCTAAACCATCAACAACTTCATGAACACCAATACTCCATCCTCCAGTAATATCTTTATACTCATTTCCAGCCTTATATAAGTATAAGCGTGATTTACTAAATTGAATCCATTTAGAATCTTTTCTTATATAAGCATCTGCGTATGATGTAGTACTACCATTTGAAATTAAACATCCCGTAAGTTTAATTTTATATAAATCATATATACCATTTTCTTCACCATCATAGATAATTGTTGATGTATCATTTGTAATATCTGCGACATTTGTATAAACAAAACTTATTCCACCATAAGCATTTAATGTAGCAGTTACTTGTTTTGTAAAAATATATTTTGATATTGTAGAACTAGTTTTAATCCATATAGTATTATCTTCAGTACCAGTAGGTTCATCATTACTTGCAATTATTTTAGTAATAAAATTTTCTTGAGAAGTAAAATCAATTTTAATAGTATCAACATATTTTTCTAAATCAATATTCCAATGATTACTTATTTTATTACAAATTATTGATGAATTAGGTAATCGAACTTCATTAGTATTATTGTAACCAGTTAAAGTTGCACTATAATTGCATGTTGTAGGAAAATTACTTACTTTTTTTCCATCTACGTATGCTACTATATCTATATCTATATCTTTATTTAAATTATTAACATATTTTATTTGATTGGCTAGTTCTAAATCATTCCATATATATCCTGCATTTAAATTAAGTTTTATATAATAATCATTATTACTTTTGTTATTTGTTAAGATAGCTAATGACTTTGTTTTATTTGAATTTATAGTTCCACTTACTTCACTAGATTCATATTCTTTAGATACACTTATATCACTTGGTATATTTTTACTTGTTTCTGTACAATTTTGATTATTACATAATTCATAAGTAAATTCATATTTAACATCTATTTTATTTAAATTAGTTAATATTATATTAAATTGTTCTAATTTACCTGCTTGTAAATGTAATATTCTATCATTTGTTTCACCACTATTTGTTGTTATATTAAATGATAAATCATTAACCTTTATATTAGCTACTTTGTTATTTTGATTTGATGTAAACATTGATAATGAATAACCTAAAGTAAATATAAATAATAGTATAATTCCTGTTATAGTTAACATCTTTGCTTGTTTATCTTTTTTAATTAAATTAAAAAATTTGATAAGTTTAGTTTTCATATTTTGAACTCCTATTCTTATCAAATTATATTACTAAACGCCCCCCCGTCAAGCGAAAAAACGTTCTATTTTTTTGTATCAGTAGAACCAAATCCACCTACTCTTTCACCATCAGCACTATCATCATCTACTAATAAATATTTTTGAAATATAGCTTGACCAATTACATCACCTTTATGAATAACTAAATCTTCATCTTTAAAATTCCAAAATTGAAAATAGAAATGTCCATCATTATCAACATTATTATAATAATCATGATCTACTACTCCAATTGAGTTAGGTAAAATAACACCCTTTTTTGGTCCACTACTTCTATTTACAAGCATTATCCATTCATCTTCCATACAATAAACCTTTAGTCCTGTTGGAATAAGAGTAGGCTTAATTCCTGGTTTATATGACGGAATAACTACATCCTCTGCTGCTTCAACATCATACCCAGCAGAATATTTAGTTTTTCTAACTGGAATATTTATTCCTTTATTTTCCCAACCATTTGCTATTTCAAATCCTCTTTGTTTCATTTCTACTCCTCTTCATATAACACTACTTCACCGTTTTTAAGTGACTTTTTTACATCTATCGCCCTTTGATTAGAAGATCCCATATATTTAAGTCTTGGATCTTTAAGTTCCTCTACAAACCTACCATCAACTATAACATCAACATATTTAATACCTTCTTGTTTGCTTAAATAATCTTCAAAATTATACCCACTCCAAGACCATATCGTCTTATTAGGTAATTCCTTCTTAAATTTTTTAACCAACTTAGTAGTTCCTTCTATATTATTAGGATGCCAAGGCTCACCCCCTAATATAGATAAGCCTTTAATATGATCCATTTTACATAAATTTATTACTTCATCTATTACACTATCATTAAATTCTTTACCACCATCAAAATCCCACGTATCTTGATTAAAACAATTTTTGCAATGAAAGGCGCATCCTTGAAAGAATATTGAGACTCTAACTCCCGGGCCATCAGCAATGTCCATCTTTCTTATTTTATTATAACGCATCTTTATGCCTCTTTATTATCTAAATGAACTACTCTTTCTTTAATTTCCTGAGTTCTACCTTTATTCCAGAAATTAGTACCAATATAGCCACATGTTCTTCTGGCAACATTTAATTTATCATGGTCTCTATTGCCACAGTTAGGACAATACCATTCTAATTTTTCATCTAAAAGTATTTCACCAGTATATCCACAAGCCTGACAATAATCACTCTTAGTGTTTAGTTCAGCATACATTATATTGTCATAAATATATTTAATTACTTCCATAACAGCATCTAAATTATTTGTTAAATTAGCTGTTTCTACATAACTAATTGCTCCACCAGGTGATAATTTTTGAAATTCACTTTCTAATTGTAATTTACTAAAAGCATCTATTTCTTCAAATACAGGTACATGGTAAGAATTTGTAATGTAATTACGGTCAGTAATTCCCTTAATCACTCCAAATCTTTCTCTTAAACATTTAGCAAATTTATAAGTTGTAGATTCAATTGGAGTTCCATACACAGAATAATCTATATTTTCCTCTGCTTTCCACTCATTACATTTATCTACCATATGTTTCATTACCTCTAAGCCAAACTCTTTACCTTTACCTCCATCAGTATGACTCTTTCCTGTCATATATTTAACACACTCATAAAGTCCAGCATATCCAAGTGAAATAGTAGAATATCCACCATGTAATAACTCATGAATAGATTCCCCTTTTCCAAGTCTTGCAAGTGCTCCATGTTGCCATAAAATAGGTGCAACATCACTTGTTGCTTTAGATAATCTCTTATGTCTTATTTGTAACGCTCTATGACATAGTTCCAATCTATTATCAAATATATCCCAAAAATTATCCATATCTTTATCACTAGATAAAGCAACATCAACTAAATTTATTGTAACAACACCTTGATTAAATCTACCATAATATTTTGGTTTACCATCTTTATCAACATAAGGAGTTAAGAAAGAACGACATCCCATACAAGGATAACACTGTCCATTACCATTTTTATCAATTTTATTTTCCTTCATAATCTTTTCAGAAATATAATCAGGAACCATTCTCTTAGCAGTACACTCAGCAGCAAGCTTTGTTAAATAATAATATTTTCCATCTTCTTTAATATTATCTTCCTCAAGAACATATAAAAGTTTAGGAAATGCTGGAGTAATATATACCCCTTTTTCATTCTTCATTCCAAGAATTCTTTGTTTTAAAACCTCTTCAATAAGCATTGCAAGTTCTTCTTTATATTCATCTGTTTCCCCTAAATACATACATACACTTAAAAATGGTGCTTGTCCATTAGTTGTAGTCATTGAATTAATTTGATATTGAAATGTTTGTACTCCATCAGTAATTTCTTTAGCTAAATCTTCACTAACAAATTGTTTAATTTGTTCTTTATTTAATCCTCTTGCTTTATATTTCTTTTCATATATTTCTTTGCTTGCTCTAACAAAAGGTGCTAGATGAGTAAGTGTAATTGTACATCCACCATATTGACTAGAACTAACTGCAGTAATAATTTGAGTAGCAATAGTCATAGCTGTTAAAAATCTATGTGGTTTTTCAATCATAACCCCATTAATATTTGTACCATTTTGAAGCATATCTTCTAAATTAATTAAATCACAATTATGTAAAGCATTTTGCGCAAAATAATCAGCATCATGAAAATGAATAATACCATCATCATGAGCTTGTACTATATCCTCAGGAAGTAAAAATCTTCTTGTAATATCAGTTGATGTAATACCAGCTAAATAATCTCTTTGAGTAGTAACAATCTTCGCATTCTTATTTGAGTTTTCCGTATTCCAATATTCACTTTCTCCATCAATTAACTCTTTAATAGCTAAATCAGTCGTATTACTTCTTCTTACTAATTCTCTAGTATATCTATAAGTTATATATTTCTTAGCAAGTTCATACTTTCCTTGAGCCATTAACTTCATTTCAATAATATCTTGAATATCTTCAACTAATATTCTTTTTTTACCTAATTTTTCAATATATTTAATTATATTTTTAATTTGAGTAGAAGACGCTTGTTCTTCCTCTTCAACCTCATTATTTGCTTTTAAAATCGCATTTTCAACCTTTTCTGGACACCAATCAACCATATGTCCATCTCTTTTAATTACCTTCATAATTTCTACCTCTTTCTTACATTAACTAAAAAAAGTATAACACAAGTAAATAATCAAATTTGGTGCAATTGCACCAATTAATTAAATATGTTAAAATTTTTACAAAGAGGTGTAAACATGAACGAATTATTTAAAAATATTCCCGAAAAAATCCAAAATAAAATATTAGAATTATTAAAATCATCTAATTATAAATTTTCAACCAACACTATAATTCCCAAAGATATTTTTTATTCTAAATCCATTTTAATTGTATTAGAAGGAATGATAGAAATAAATAAAATAGATTATAATGATAACGAAACAACAATTGACTTACTAACAAATAATGATATTATAACCTCATTTACTACTCCCTTTTTAGACAATGATTATAATCTATATTCAAAACAACAAACAAAAATATTAATTCTCGACTTTAATTTTATAATATCAAATGATATTAGTAATAAATATTACAATCAATTACTTAAAAATCTTCTTAATATATTAAGTGAAAAAATGATTAATATAAATAATCGTATGGAAATAATGTCTAATAAAACTATTCGTAATAAATTATTAACATTCTTTAAACAATTATCAAAAAAATATAATCGTGATATCATCTATCTTCCCTTTAATTTTACTACTCTTGCTAATTATTTATGTGTTGATAGATCCTCAATGAACCGTGAACTTAAACATATGAAAGATGAAAGTCTAATAGAAATTAAAGGTAAAAGAATAAAATTAAACTACTACATAAACTAATTATTAATCAATCACTCTCTTATTTTTTTTACATAAACTACTTTAGGAGGAAAAAAGTGAAAAAAATTTATTATATAATAATTGGTTTAATTATTATAATTACATTTATCTTAATTTATACATTTAATAATGAAAATAAAAATAATGAAATAACTACCATCAAAGTAGCAGAAGTCACTCATTCAGCGTTCTATACCCCATTTTATGTTGCTATAAAAAATAATTATTTTAAAGATAATAATATTGATATTGATTTAATATTAACAAGTGGTGCCAATAATGTTGTAGCCGCTGTCTTATCAAAAGATGTTGATATCGGTTTATGTGGACCGGAAGCAACCATATATGTTTATAATGAAGGTGAAAAAGATTACATTAAAACTTTTGCTGGATTAACTAAAAGAGATGGTCAGTTTATTGTATCAAGAACAAAAATAGATAATTTTAAATTAGAAGATTTAATTGGGAAAGAAGTGCTTGCTGGTCGTCCTGGCGGAATGCCTATTATCAATTTCTATAATGCTTTAAAAAATGGAAATATTGAAGGTGTTAACACTAACGATACTGTTGATTTTGCTAACCTAACTAGTGCATTTTTATCAGGAACAGGAGACTTTGTTAACTTGTTTGAACCTAACGCTACTAAAATAGAAAAAATGAATAAAGGATATGTTGTTGCATCAGTTGGTATATATGCTGGTGAAGTTCCATATACTGCCTTTAATGCTAGAACAAGTTATATTGAAAACAACAAAGAATTAATAAATAATTTTAAAGATGCTATTAATAAAGGTTTAGAATTTACTAAAAATAATAATTCCAAAGATATAGCTAAAATAATAATTGATTTATTTCCAGATGCATCTATAGAAGATCTAGCAACTATAATAGAAAGATATAAAAATGCTGATTCATGGTTAGATAATACATTTATAACTGAAAAAATGTTTAAAAATTTAGAAGATATGATGATTGATTCTAAACTATTAAAAAAATATGTTCCCTATAAAGATTTAATTATAAATGAATAAATTATTAGAACTTAAAAATATTTCTAAAACTTTTAATACTTTAAACGGAGAAATACATGCAATTAAAAATGTTTCTTTTAATGTTTATAAAGGAGAATTTATAGGAATAGTAGGTTCTAGTGGCTGTGGCAAATCAACTCTTCTAAATATAATAGATGAATTAGATAAAAATTATAATGGAACTATAATCAAAGATAATCTTAAAATGTCTTATATGCTTCAATCTGATGCCTTACTTCCTTGGTTAACTGTTCTAGATAATGCTTGTTTAGGTTTAAAATTAGAAAAAAATCTAACTAAAGAAAATATCAAATATGTAAAAGAATTAATAAAAAAATTTGGTTTAGAATCTTTTATGAATCAAAAACCAAATAATTTATCTGGAGGTATGAAGCAACGAGTTGGATGAATAAGGTATAGACACAGATTTAAATTAATGAAAATTATATTCTTTTTTTAAATCTTCCAATATTTCATATACTACTGGACAAACTCCTACATTAGCAATAACACTATATAAACTACATAATCTTTCTTTTTTATAGTATAAGGATATTCCTTGCATGTTCTAGGTAAGCATTATTCTATTTTACAATTATAATTTTCATCTAAATTTTAATAATTTTTTCTTTATTTATATTTAAATAATTACATACATTATTAAGTTCTTTTTCATTCATACTAATTCCATTTTTTTACAATCATAAATTTTAAAATATTTTTCATGTAATCTTTTAAACTGTTTATCTAATTCTTCTTCATTAGCATAATTTTTTAAATAATTTCAAAATCTATAGTTATCTTCTTCTTTCCTATTTGCTAGTATAACTAAATCATTGATATCTATCCCAAAGAACACCTGCTACATATATTTATTTAATTCTTTTCTAAATGAAGAATGTCTTGAATATTTTTGATGATATTTATTAACAAATTCCTGTTTTTGTTGAATATTGTTTGACTCAAGTACTTCTGCAAATGCTACTACTAATAAAGCTGCTTTAAAATACGAACCTCTATGACCATTACTTACAATAGCATCCACTCTTTTTTCTATAATTGATTGTAACCAATCTATGTATTTATCTTTATTATTTATTTCAAAGTTTATCTTCCATTTATTAAATATTAATTTATAATCATTATCTAAAAATAACATATCTTCTTTAAAACCTAATTCATCAAATGCTGAATATATAATACTATTATAAACTTTAGAATTGTTATTTCTATTGAAATATAATAACCACAAATAAACATTATATTGTATAGGACTAACACTCCAACCAAGTGAAGTATTTGTTTTTGTACACTCATCAAAAAAATATTCAAAATTTCCAGTAAAGAATTTCAAATAATCATAATCTTCTTTATTAATAATATTTTTCTCTAATTCATTTATTTCAAAATAAGTTTTTCCATTATCTTTAACACAAATAATCTTATCTATCTCATTCTTATACTTAGAATAGTAACCATTATTTATTATTCTAAGTAAATTAGGAACATCAGTATTTGATTTAAACGATTCTATAATATATTTTTCTTTATTAGTTTCATCATATTTAGCTAAATAAAGCGCAATATCATTTCTTATTATTAAATCTTTATTTAATAATGAAAGTACTTTATTTCCAATATTTACTATTTCATCTATTTTATTTTCTTTAACTAAATAGTTAAAAATGTCTATATAAATCTTAGGATGATTTTGTGATAATTTATCTATATATTTTTCATAATTTATGTAGTTAGTATAATCAAATGCCTCTTTAAGTAATCTATATTCTATATTGCCATATTTTGATAGTAATAAACTAATCCAGTTATTCCAAAATTTATCTGTTTCCTTTAAAACCTCTACTCCTAATTTAAAAGAATCTTCTATAGATATATCTTTAAAATTTTCATTTTTAAAATATTCATATATGACTCTAGCCTTAGAACAATCATCTGCACATTGATAAGTAGCATAAATAGCATATAAACATATAGTTTTAACATTTATATTTATTAAATGATTTTCTTTTAATTCAGTTAAAGATATTTCAAAATAATCCTCACCATCATCTAAAACTTGATAATTGGCATAAATTACCAAATCAAACAATTCTTTAGCATATTTATATTGTTTTTGATTAGTTAATTCTATTCCTAATATAATTGCTTCTTCTATTAAAGAACCAACATTATCTTCATCACTATATTCCCATATCCAATCTCCTCCCCAAGGACTATAAGAATCCCCATAATCTTCGTATCCAGAAGCATGAAAATATAATTCAAAATTATCAATTAATTCAAATTTTTCTTGATATTCTTGGATTTTATTAACAATTTCTTGTTCATTACTATTATTTACTACATTAAAAATATTAAGTACTTCTTCATATTTATTCTCAGGAATTTTTCTTATAACATTATTTATTACATCTTTTAGTTCATTAAAATTTAAAACTTTTATTTTTTCATTAAATTTATTATAAAAATCAATACTTCTCATATTATACCTCAAATCATATAGTCTATATTATAAATAAAAATTAAATGTTTATCTAATTCAATTTTATTTTACAACAATGTTTTTCTTATAAATCATAATATTAATATTATTTTTGATAAACTTTTTATGAATTAAAACAACTAAGGATTGTATACCTAACGTTACGATAAATAATACCTAAAGATCTATTTTATAATAATACATACTCATTAATTGATTATCCATTTTGCTATCACTTTTACTTAATATAAAAATACCATTAATTCCTTATTTTGTCTATGATTTAGCTTTTATTGTTAAGATTTAAAAAAATGCTATTTTACATTTTGGCTACAAACTTAATTTATTATTCATTCATCTTAAGTCTATTTTAAATAAAATCATAATATATTAAATATGAAAGGGGTTAACAATGACATACAATATTATTGATATTATAGATAAGAATTTAACTAATACTAATTTAAAAAATATAATTAATAAAAAATTATATAGAATCATCGAACTAATAGAATTTAATTATTAAGTTAGGAAAATAAAATGAAAAGTACTAGTAATAAATTAAAAGTAGGTATTTATTTAAGATTATCTAATGAGGATAGAGATAAAATAAACAAAAATGAGACAAGCGAATCTATTAAAAATCAAAGGAATATGTTAATTGATTACATAAATAAACATCCTGAATTTACATTAATAGATGAGTATTCAGATGAAGATTTATCTGGTGCTGGAACTTATAGACCTGAATTCGAAAGATTAATTAGAGATTGTGAAAACAAAAAACTTGATATCGTATTATGTAAAAGTCAATCAAGATTCTCTCGTGATATGGAAATAGTTGAAAAATATATTAATAATAAATTTAAAGAATGGAATATTAGATTTATTGGTTTATCTGATAATGCTGATACTCTAGTTTTAGGTAATAAAAAATCAAGACAAATTAATGGTCTTGTTAATGAATGGTATTTAGAAGATGTATCTAATAACATAAGAAGTGCTTTTAATTCTAAAATGAAACAAGGAGAATTTATTTCTCCCTTTGCTTCTTTTGGTTATGAAATTGATCCAAATAACAACAATAAATTAATAGTAGATCCAGTAGCATCAGAAATTGTAAAAAATATCTATAATTTATATCTAACTGGCCTCGGATTTACAGGTATTGCTAAATATCTAAATAGTAAAGAAATACCCTGTCCTTCTCTTTATAAATATAGAAAAGGAATTAAGTTAAATGTAACAAGTAATAAACCTCGTGAAGAAATAAAATGGAATTCTAATGCTATTAAAACAATTCTAACAAATGAACTTTATTTAGGAAATCTAATTCAAGGAAAAAGAACTACAATTAGTTATAAAAATCATAAAATTAAAAATAAAGATAAAAGTATGTGGATAAGAAAAGATAATACTCACGAAGCTATTATTGATAAAGAAACTTTTAATAAAGTCCAATTTGCTATAAAAGAAAGAACTAAACCAATTAAAAGAACGGGAAATGTCCATATCTTTTCTGGAAAAGTATTATGTATGGAATGTAATCATTATATGAGAAAGAAAAATTCATCTAAACACGAATATTTAGTTTGTTCTAGTAATAATGGTTATAATGAATGTAAAAATAAAGAAGGAATTAGATATGATAAATTAGAAAAGTTAATACTTAACGAAATTAATAAAAAAATAAAAAAATTTTATGATGAAAAGGAATTAGAATATTTAATCTCTAATAATCTTAATAGTAGAATTGAAAAAAAAATTAAATCTTTAGAAGTAGAACTAATAGATACTCAAAATAAAATATCTAAAACAAAAAATTATTTAAAAAATATTTATGAGGATAAAGTTAATGAAATAATTACAACCGAACAATTTAAAAATCTAATTACAAACTATAATAAAGAAGAAAACGTTTATAAAGAACAAATAAAATCCCTTACTAAAAAAATAACCTATTATGAAAAGAAAGAATTTTCAAAAGATTATAACGAAATACTTAGTAAATATCAAAATCTAACAAAATTAAATAGAGTTATTATTGAAGAATTTATAGATAAAATCTATATAGGAAAGATAAATAATATAACTAAAATTAGAAATATAAAAATTAAATGGAATTTAAATTAAAAACTTAATATTATAGTAATTATTAATGCAATATTTTTAACTTCTCCACTATGCTATATAAATGTGTTCTAAAAACTTTATGTAGCCTATTGACTACATAAATAATATTAGATATAATCACATCAGAGGTGAAACATATGGGAAGATTCATTAGTTGTGGTATTGTAACAGAAATTATTGTTTTAAATAAAGGTAGTTTAAAAGAACACAAGAATGATATTTTAAAAAGAATTGATAAAATTTTTAATTTAAAATATTATGAAGTAAAATCTAGTGATAATTATATTTTTTTATGTTTAAAACAAGATTTATTTAATAAAGGGTTTAAAAATTTGTTATTAGAATTAACAGAATTAAATTTATTTACGGATAGTTTCTATGAAAATATAAAAGCTATTGATAAAAATTACTGTACTTCAAAAGAAAGAAAAAAAGCAGTATGTGATTATTTAGAAAAACATTTTGATTTAAAAATCGAAAAAAAGTATGAAGAAACCTATGATTATGAAAAAGGGGAAAAAATAATTGACAAAGATGATTTTAAATATTGCATAGATGATTTCTTAGAACTTTCTGATGAAATAGAATTACATTCAGAAAATTATCTATATTGCACGGATATGTCTGATGAAACTCAGTTTAACGATAGTATGACTAATTTAAATAATTTTTATATGTTTTTAAATCATATTCCATTATATTCTGATTTTAATAAAACAGATAGTGAAGATATTACATTTACATTAAGGTTTTTAAACCATTTGCTAAGAAAAACTTTAAAAAGTGAATTAAAAAATACATTAATATTTGGATTAACTGATTAGGGAGGAAATAATGAATAAAATAATAAATAATATTGATGACGAAAAAGATGTTATGGAATTAGAATATAACTTAATATGTGATTTTATTAACTTAAGAAATAAGCTTGGTCTTACTCAAAAACAAATGGCAGAAGAAGCACATACAGTAAGAGAAATGATTGCAGTTATAGAAAACAGAACTAAGCATCCACAAATTAATACATTAATTAAAATATTAAAACCATTTGGTTATACTTTATCAATAACCAAAATTAAAAAATAATTATAATTACAAAAGGTGGTAAAAAAATGAAAGAAAATAAATTAGAAACAATTACAAACTTATTTGAAAATAGCACTATTCGTAGTATATGGGATAAAGAAAAAGAAGAATATTATTTTAGTGTTGTTGATGTTATAAATGCTTTAGCAAATCCAAAAGATGCTAGAAAATACTGGTCAGTATTAAAATCAAGACTAAAAAAAGAAGGAAGCGAAGTGACTACAAATTGTAGTCAGTTGAAAATGTTAGCACCTGATGGAAAAGTTAGATTAAGAGATGCCATGAAAACAAATGACATTTTAAGACTTATTGAGTCAATTCCTAGTCCTAAAGCAGAGCCATTTAAAATGTGGCTAGCAAATTTAGGTAGTGAAAGAATTGATGAAGTATTTGATCCCGAAATAGCAATAAAAAGAGCAATAAACTATTATCGTAACAGAGGCTATTCTGATAAATGGATTGAATCTAGATTAAAAGGAATATTAGATAGAAATAAACTTACAGATATATGGAAAGAAGGCGGTATTACCGAAAATTACGAATATGGAATACTTACTAATGAAATATATAAAGAATGGTCTGGTATGAAAGCTAGTGAATATAAATCTTATAAAGGAATTAGAAAAGAATCTTTAAGAGATAATATGTCTGATATAGAAGTTGCTCTTACTGATTTAGGTGAAATAGCAACTCGAGAACTTGCTAAAGAACACAAACCTTATGGATTAGAACAAAATAAAAAAATTGCTAAAATGGGTGGCCATGCTGCCAAAGTTGCCAGAGATGATATTGAAAAAAATTTAGGCAGATCAGTAATTAGTAGTGAGAATGCACTTAACTATCAATATATAGATGAAAATAAGCAAATAAAAAACAAATAATTTTGATTTAAAAAAATAAAATTAAGTGTCCTTACTCTATTCAACGAGTTGCATTAATCAGGACACTTGCAACTAAACCAGATTTAATCCTTTTAGACGAGCCATTATCAGCCTTAGATTATGTAACTAGATTAACTATAACAGATGAAATATATTCTATTTTAAAAGAAATGAATGTTACTGTTATATTAATAAGTCATGATATTGCTGAATGTGTCTCATTTTGTAATCGCATTATAGTCCTATCTAAAAGACCGGCCATAATTAAAAATATTTATAATATTAATTTAGAAAAAAACCTCATTCCATCCCTAAATAGAAAAGATAAAAATTTCTATACATATTATGATTTAATATGGGGTGATTTAGATAAATGAGTATTAATCAAATAAATTATTTAAAAAAAATAAAAAGAAAGAAAATAATTATTTCTATCATTCAAATTATGTTACTAGTTTTATTTATATTAATGTGGGAATTACTAAGTAATAAAGAAATAATAAACAGTTTTATATTTTCTTCTCCAAGTAAAATAGTTAAATGTATAATTGATTTATATAAAAATAATAATTTATTCTATCACCTATATATAACTTTAAAAGAAGTTTTAATATCTTTTATATTAGGTACTGCTATTGGTTTTATAGGTGCAATTATATTTTATTATGTTGATATTTTAAAAAAAATATTTGATCCCTACTTAAATTTATTAAATAGTTTACCAAAAGTATCATTAGGTCCTCTATTAATTATATGGTTAGGGGCAAATAACAAATCAATTATCGTGATGAGTTTACTTATCAACACTATTGTAACTTTAATAACTATTTACAATGGTTTAATAAATACAGATGAATATAAAATAAAAATGTTTAAAACATTTAAAGCTAATAAATTACAAACTTTATTATATTTAATACTACCAGCTAATAAAGAAACAATAATTTCAAGTATTAAGTTAAATATATCCATGAGTCTAATAGGTGTAATTATGGGAGAATTTCTTGTAAGTAAAGCCGGAATTGGTTATTTAATTCTTTATGGAACTCAAGTTTTTAATTTAAACTTAGTAATGTCTGGTATAATTTTAATAATGATTATGTCATTTATTATCTATGAAATAATTAGTATCATTGAAAAAAAGCTTAAAATATAAGGACTGATAAAAAATTTCTTACCAGTCCTTTTTTATTATGATTAATTAAACAGCTCTTTCATTATTAAATCTTTTGATTGTAAATTATTATTTTTACCTAATAATAGATTTTCATAAAACTTAATTAAATAACTATTATCTTCCCTAACATTTTTTTCATTATTAAAATAATTGCTTCTTACTAATGCATTTCTAAAATAAACAGATTTATCTTTGAATAAAGTATTATCAACTTGATATCCTAAACTAACCAAATATTTTATGATAAATATAGCTGTTGTTCTAGTATTACCTTCTCTAAATGGATGAGTTTGCCATATTCTTGAGGAAAAATCTGCAATATTATTAATAATTTCAACAATATTCATTTCTTTGTAATTCTTAACTCTTTCTAAAGAAATATCATATTCTAGTGATTCTTTTAAAGTTTTACAATCACCATACAAAGCTGAATCATTATTAAGTATTAATTCATGTTTTGAAAAAATTATTTTTCTAAATTGTCCAGCAAAATCGTATATATCTTTAAACAAATATCCATGAATATATTTTAGAAAATTCACTGATAATACAAACTTTTCATCTTCTAAAATTTGCACCATTCTTGTTGATACTAAATCACATTCTAATTCATTATGATTTATAGCATTTATTTTTTCTTTTTCAATATAATATTCTTTTAATTCATGTTCAACTTCATAAATAATTTTTTCACCCTTTATATTTTCTTCTACTAATTTCTTTAAATACTTTGAAGGTTTTAAACTATCTACTTCTTGAAGACCAATAGCAGCATCCCATTGTAATTGTTTTACATAATTTAGAGAGCATTTTTCTTCTATGTAATTATTAACACTTGAATCTAAATCTTTTTCAGACATAGTTACGTCTCCTATTATTTTTCTATTTCAGATACTTCTTTATTTAATATATCTAAATAATCTCTTTCCGCTATTGTTAAATGATTTTGCATATATTTATCATATTCTTTATGAGCCTTTTCTAAAGCCTTTTTATGAGATATTGTTCCAGAATTACTTAAAATATCTTTTCTAGTCATTTTTAAAAAAGTATCTAGTTCATTTACCCAATCTTGCATAGTCATTGGACGCCTATCTAAAGCATTTAATTCAGCTACATCTAAATAAGCTGATACCATTCTATTTAAAATATTAAGTTCTTCTTCAGTTAAGTAATTTTTTGCAATTTCCGTTTCACTTTTTGTTGGATATTTTCCTTTAAAATTGGTAAGTCCTAAATTTTCTTTTTCAGAATCAACACGAGTAAATATCAATTCAGCAGCTGTATGTCCATGAGTTGCATAATGCATTTTATTTTGAACAGTTTTAAAGAAATCGATAGATAATTTATTTTTAGGATCATAATCAATACTTGTTGCATATATGTCTAATACTTTTCTCCAAAATATTTTTTCAGAAGATCTAATATCACGAATTCTAGCAAGTAATTCTTCAAAGTATGGACTTTCCCCATTATTCTTTAGTCTTTCATCATTTAAAGTAAATCCTTTAATCATATACTCTTTTAATACTCTAGTAGCCCATATTCTAAATTCAGTAGCCTTTTTAGAATTTATCCTATATCCAACAGCAATAATTGCATCTAAATTATAATGTGAGACATTATATTTTTTACCATCTTTGGCAGTTGTCAAAAAATCTTTGACAACTGAATTTTTATCAAGTTCTTCTTCTTTAAATATATTATTTATATGATAACTAACGTTCTGCTTTGTAGTTCCATAAAGATTAGCCATTACATCTTGACTCATCCAAATATCTTCATTTTCAATGCTAACATCAACTTTAACATTTCCATCTTTTGATACATATATAATCATATTATTTTTCATAAATTAACCATCCTTCCCATATTATTTCCAACTTCTTTTCCATTTTCTAAAATATTACTAATAAATTCATTCATTGTACAATCATATGTAGGATTAGTATATTCATAAATATGCAAACAATTTAGAATTTCTTTATTTATGACATTTCTTTGTTCATTATATTCAATATGTTTATTTCTTTGATAATCAATAGCATCTTGATATGTTTCAAATTCATATATTCCTCTATTTTTAAAATCAGAATGTTCAAAATAATAGTACTTTCCATCTTTTTCAAACACTAAATATGTATGCATTGAATATGAATTATTAAAAGGAAGCTCAAACATTATATAAAATGTTTTAAAATTGTAGTTATGATTATTAAACCAATCTCTTTCTAATTCAACTTGGTCAAAGCAATGTCCATATCTAACTTTAATTAATCTTTCAGGACTAGATAAACGCCAATTTGTTTGACACCCTTGTTGAAATTCTTGATTATTCCAAGGACCATATATTTTTTCATTATCATCAACAAATCCATATTTTATATTTTCATCCATATATTTTAATAATTGTTCTGGTGTTTTAATATCATTATATTTCATTAGTATATCCTCCAAGTAAATAGTACCAAATTTATATATAAAAGTCTTTAATTTTAAATAACTAATTACAATAAAATTTACTATTTAAAACAATTAATGCACTATAAATATCAACAATTCTAAAACATTATAATGCAAATCAATTCCTTATAAATGTATAATTATTTTCTAGCTATAATAACAACTTTTAAGTTAATGACATTATCTACACATTTTATTCAAGTATGCATTAGTTGTTAAGTTTTTCTTAACAACTGAATTATAAATTATTTTGTTTTCATAAGCCAAACATTTCATAGTAAATTTACACCATCTTAGCATTACTTACACATATTACTTTTAAAATTTAAATTATAATCTCCAATATAAATATCTTTATTACCATCTATCGTATTACATTTAATTAATGTAATATTCTTATCTTTATTTTTAAATATAATTGTTCCACCATCTTTTAAAATAGATTGCTTATTTAATAAGTTAGTAATATTTTCAATTGACTTATCCACTACCTCAGTACTATTAATTATATTTTTTCTTAAAGATGTTTGTTTTTTATTTTCAACAATAAATAATTCACTAACGTTTTCTGCTAAATAGATAGTTCTATTATCAAATTTTAAATATTCTTTAAAATTAATATTTTTATCATTATTTTCCGAAGATACTTTTAAATCAATATCTAAACTATTAGTATTATAAGGTCCACCTTGTTCAAACTTAATATATTTAGAATCAATATTAGCTTTTTCTAAAAATTCATTTTGTTTTAATTCACTATTATCAATTAAGTTAACTACAATAATATTATTTTCTTCATCTAAATAAAAAGCACCTAAATTAGATCTATCTACACTACTATCGTCAAAATAATTACCAACCGCACTATAAGTATCTTGTAAATTTGTTGGTTTTTGTACACTTTTATTACCACAACCAAACGTAACTAAAGTTAAAATTGAACATAAAACTAAAATACATATTTTTTTCATTTAATATCCTTTCTATAATTCTTAGCACTACTAAATTACAACACAAGCATAACATATTTTTTTAAATAAAAAAATTAATTTAACAATAATATACTTAAAAAGTAGCTCATACGGCTACTTACTACTCGCTTCTTAAAGCATCAACTGGATTCTTTTTACTTGCCATCTTAGATGGAATAAGTCCTGCTATAACATTTAATAAAACACTAAGTAAAATCATTATAACACCTTGTATTAAAGGTAAACTGAAATTAAGATTAACTTTAACTAATGTTTTTAAAATAATATTAATTGGTATAGACAACAATACTGATATACCTACACCTAACACTCCAGCAATAACACCTTCAATAATAGTTTCAGATTTAAATACTCTTGAAATATCTTTTCCACTAGCACCAAGTGCTTTTAAAATTCCAATTTCTTTTGTTCTTTCAAGTACACTAATATAAGTAATAATTGCAATCATTATACTAGAAACAATTAAACTTACACTAACTACACCAATTAAAACTGCACTTACTCCACTTACAATTGATGAAAGTTCAGTAAGAATTATTTTATTTTCATCACTATAAACTATTTTTTTATTTGTATTACCTTTATCTAATTGTTCCTTATTATAGTTATCAATATATTCCTTAATTTTATTTTTAGAATCAAAATCTTTCGGAACGATACTAATACCTTCCGGATTATCTATATCTAATGAATTTAATAAAAGCATATTTCTATCATAAGTAGTATAAACATTATCAAATTTATCTCCACTAAAGACATCTATATCTTTATTCTTAATTTGTTCTTTAACTATTTCACTATCATTTATATGCTGAACAAATTTTTTAAATAATTCTTCACTATAATATATATAAGAATCAGCATATTCACTATTATCATCTTCACTTGTATATTTAAGAATACCAACAATATTTAAGTCAATTCCTTTCGTAATTAAATCATTCATATATTCCTTATCATTAAGTTTATTTATGTATTTTTCACCAACTTTTTGATATATATCAGTATTATAAATTAACTTATATTTTAATTTTAAAAATGTATCATATGTATATGTTGTAGATTCGACTTTTTCATTTTTATTAATTAAATCTAAAACATTGTCCTTATCTTTAAGATATAAATAATATAGTACTGAATCATTAATTATTCCATCACTAGGAACTAATAATACCATATCATTTTCAGTTTCCGGATAATTTCCAGCCACTAAAGTATATTTATCATTTTCTTTTAAATAGTCAAAATTAATCTTATTAAATTTAATACCAGAAAAAGAATTTTTTAACCCATCATCTTCATTAACAAATTCTATTAAAGGTTCAGTTATTTTAACAAAATCATCTTTATATTTATAATATATTGGAAGTGTATAATCATATTCATAATCTACATTTTTTGCATATTCTTTAATTGAATTATTATTTTCAATATACTTTTTGAAAGATTTTAAATCATTTTTAATATATAATCCATCTTTTTTATTAAAACTTGATACAACATCATCGTAAGAACAAATATCACTTTCACATTTATTTTTATCTGAATTAGAGTTGCTAAAATAATTTTCCATATCAAATGTGCTTTGTGAAATCGTTATAGGAAAATCTTCAAGAGTTTCTTTTTCAAATTTATTAATGTAATTTTTTAATCCTGAATTTAAAATTAACACTAAGCATATTCCTAGTATTCCAATAGATCCAGCAAAACTTGTTAAAAATGTTCTTCCTTTTTTAGTTAACAAATTTTTTAAAGATAAACTAAGTGTTGTTAAATAAGGCATATTTGTCTTATTAAATTTAATTTTAGAACCATCTTCACTATTAGTTATTTTATAACTATTACTATCCCCAACAATTTTTCCATCCTTAAGTTCAATTATTCGATCTGAATATTTATTTGCTATTTCTTTATTATGAGTAACCATAATAATTAATTTATTTTTAGATATTTCTTTTAAAATATCCATAATCTGTACACTAGTATTTGAGTCTAATGCTCCCGTTGGCTCATCAGCTAAAATTATGTTTGGATTATTAACTATGGCTCTTGCAATAGCTACTCTCTGCATTTGTCCACCCGATAATTGATTAGGCTTTTTATATAAATGATCATTTAATCCAACTTTTATTAATGCTTCGGTTGCTTTAATTCTTCGTTCTTTTTTGTTTATTCTTGATAAAGTTAATGCTAGTTCTACATTTTCAAGAACACTTAGATGTGATATTAAATTATAATTTTGAAATACAAACCCAATTTTATAATTACGATAACTGTCCCAATTCTTTTTGGTGAAATTTTTAGTAGATAAATTATCAATAACTAAATCTCCGCTATCATAAACATCTAATCCACCAATTATGTTTAAAAGTGTTGTTTTTCCACTACCACTTGCTCCTAAAATAGATACAAATTCATTTTTTCTAAAAGTTATATTTATATCCTTTAAAACTTGTTGCTTTTCTTCACCTATAATATAACTCTTATAAATATTTTTTAACTGCAACATTCTAATAACTCCTAATCATTTATTTTACTTACTTATTTTTTAATTCTTTATTATAAAACACACATTGTTTAAACAAATAATAAATAATTACTGTAAATAAATCAATACAACACAAGATAATAAAAATATACTCATTAACAAATAAAAAACTAAAAAAAGCTAAAAATACCATAATAAAACAACAATTTCTAATTATTAATGCATATTTTAATTTTTCCTCGGTAAATAATTCATCTTTAGTTGAAACCTTATTAACTATTTTAAAAACATAAATTAAAATTATTATAAGAATTGCAAAAATAACAATTAATAAAACTACTGGTTGATAAATGTTTAACATTGAAAATCCATTAAGCTTAATATTATTAACTAAATTCGTTACTTCTGTTGCATCAGAATATCCACAAAAATTTCTTAAAAAAGACATAATTGGTTCATTTGCTAAAATCTCATCAATAGATTTTTCTTTAATAAATAAGTAAATTAATGTACCTAAATTTGCAACATAAATAGTAAAAAACACAACTAAAGCTATTAATAAATAAACAAATCTTTTTATAGATTTCATATCTTTAATTATATTTTCTTCTTCATCTTTTTTAATATTATTTTTCTTTACCACACTAACTCAAACTCCTATCTACTATAATAATAACATAAACCAAAAATTATATCTTATTATTTCTTATCTCATATCTAATATTTTCATCATATCCATGATATAAATTATAATACCTACCAAAATATTCTCCATCTATTTTATCAAACCATACATAATTAGGATACTTATAACTATTAACCTCAATTATCTTTTTATCTAAATTATTTTTAATAAAACTATCCCTTTCAACTTCACACCCATAATTTTCAATATTTACATACAAAAGTAAAACATATAAAATAAAACAAAAAATCTTAAACCAAACATAATCCTTAATAATAATCTTATTTATATCTAACACCCTAAACATTAAAATAATAATTAACACATAAGGTAAAAAGAATAATCTTTCTCCTAAAGGATGTATAAATACTAAAGGTAAAATAACACATACAATTAACAATACTAATTCCCATACATCTTTATTAAACTTAACTAATTTATATATTAAATAAAAATATAATATCAAATATAAAACATCTACTATAAATATAAAGTAAATATTAAACTTAAATAATCCACATAATATAGTCAAACATGTTAACATATTAAAAATTATCAACAATAAAGTATTTTTTAATTTACCTTTAAAATATAAATAAGAAAAAACAAACAATATAAATCCATTCAAAATAACATTATCATTAATTAAGTTCACAAATATTCCATTAAATAAATTATTACTAATAATTCTAACTAATGAAGATTTATCTTGAGGAATATATCTATCATTTAAAGTAGTACCAAATATTAAATTTAGATAACTTGGATGAATAAACATCATAATTGCACCAATAATACTACCAATTAACATAATAATTAGATTAATATTAACTCTTTTATTTTTAATAAAATATATTAAATTATAAATAAATAAAATCATTAAAGTACCAACAGTTATATTTTCAACGACTAATGAATTAAGTATTGTAACAACAAATATTCCAATTTTTTCATACCATTTACTATTAGTTTTTTTATAATACTTCTTAATTAAATAGTATACACTTATAAAAAGTAATGTACTAATCATATAATTACTAAATCCACTACCCCAAATTATAACTTGTGTAAATCTATTAATAGGCATTAAAAGTATTAATATTAAGAATATCCACAATGATATTTTTTCATTTTTATCAATTAAATATAAAAGTAAAGTACTAACAAATGAAATTACTAATGCTTTAATTAAATGATTATAAGATATAAAAATTGCAACAAAATTCCCTAACCATCTTCCATTTAAAAATAAATCATTATATATATCTTTAATTGTACTAAAACTTAAACTTTTACTACCCCAATAAAAATCATCACATGAAAAAGGAAAGAAAAAAGAAAGTAACATTATCAAACAAAACAATATTATATATTTTTTATACTTCTTTAAATAATTCATCTACCATCACTACAAATATAGTATCATACTAATAATTATACATAAACAATTATTTTAATTAATTAAACTTTTTAACAAATAAGACCATTAAAAAAACTTTTTTTAAATAATTAACGAATTTTCATTGATGAACATTTGTTTTATGTGTATAATAGTAGTTACAAACCAAAAGTAGATAATATATGTAAATTTATTATATTAAATACTTTAATTAAATTTATACAATAAAGGAGGAAAGTTATGAAAAATGAAATTGTATTATTTAAAAATCAAAATGTAAAACTTGAGGTTAATATGAAAGATGAAACTGTATGGTTATCATTAGATCAAATGGCTAAATTATTTGGTAGAGATAAATCCGTTATATCTAGACATATTAAAAATGCATTAGAAGAGGAACTTGATATCTCAACTGTTGCAAATTTTGCAACAGTTCAAAATGAAGGCGGCAGAAACGTAACTCGTAATATTGATTACTACAATCTCGACATGATAATAAGTGTAGGTTATCGTGTTAAAAGTCAAAATGGTGTTATTTTCAGAAAATGGGCTACTAAGATATTAAAAGAATATATGATTAAAGGTTATGCTGTAAATCAAAAGAGATTAGAATATCTTGAAAAAACTGTTAAATTAATAGATATTGCTGGAAGAATAGATACCAAATTAAAAGAAAATGAAGCCCAAGAAATAATTAAAGTAATAAATAATTATTCTAATGCTTTAGACCTTCTAGATGATTATGATCATAAAAGAATTATTAAACCAAATGGAACTAAAAATAATAAACAAATCACTTATGAAGATTGTTTAAATATCATTACTAAACTAAGATTTAGTAATGATAGTGATTTATTTGCCCTTGAAAGAAATCAAGGATTAAAAGAAATTATTGGTGCTATATACCAATCATTTGATGGTAAAGATTTATATCCTACTATAGAAGAAAAAGCTGCTAATTTCCTTTACTTAATTATTAAAAATCATGTTTTTATTGATGGAAATAAAAGAATTGCTGCTACTCTATTTATATATTTTCTTGAATTCTATAATATCTTATATTTTGAAAATAAACAGATTATAGATAATAATACTCTTGTTGCAATTACTCTCCTAATAGCAGAATCTAATCCAAAAGAAAAGAATATACTTACTGATTTAGTAATGAATTTTTTAAACAACAAATAATACATTATACTTTAGTTTATAAAATTAATTACATAAAAAAAGGGCCTAACCCCTTTTTAAATTTCCTTAATATTTTTAATATCTAATACTTCATTAATACTTGTTTTCTTATTCCCTACTAAATAAACAGTAACTAAACTGTTATCATAATCAGTAATTCCTATTTTAGTAAATAAACTTTTTAAATCAGTTTCACTTAAACTATCTATGGCAATTAATTTAAAACTATCATCAATCATCTTACTTAATTTAACATAATCTAAAATATTATCATAATTGTAATTATTTGAAACTAACACAACCTTTTTCTTACTTTTACCTTTATAAATAGATAAAAATTCCTTAACATTAATATAATATTTTTCATCAAAATTAATTTTATATAATTCATTGTATTCTTGTTCACTTAAATTATTATCATCCATAAATTTATGTTCATAAGCAAGTTCTTTACTATTATAAAGAGTCTTCTCTTCCCCATTAATAGTTACAACCAATTTTTTATCATCATATGTTGCAATATATAACTTATTATTTTTAATACTACAATCTAACTTAATAACATTAGAAGAATTATTATATTTATAAGTATTACAATCCTTATATCTTTCTTCATTATTACTAACATTTTTAAAACTAAATCTATTATTTGCTAAATTAAGAACATACATATCATTATTTTCTAACAAGTACCAATCATGTCCACCTAATTGTTCACTAGGCATATCACTAAAATCATATATAAGAATAGCCCCGACAAATAAGACTGCTAGAATAAGTATAAATATAAAACCTTTTTTCATAAATACCTCTTATCTATTATCTAAATATAAAATATAAAATTACGATAACACTAAGTATTATACGATAATATCCAAATATTTTAAAGTCATTTGTTTTAATATATTTAAGTAAGTATTTAATTGCCATTAAAGATACAATAAACGCAGTAATCATTCCAACTAATAATATAATTATTTCACTACTTGTAAATACAAACCCAAATTTAAGTATTTTTAATAAAGACGCTCCAGCCATAACAGGAATAGCCATATAAAAAGTAAAATTAGTAATAGTTGTTCTATCAAGTCCCATTTCTAAACCACCAATAATAGTTGCTCCACTTCTACTAGTTCCAGGAATAATAGATAATACTTGAAATAAGCCAACTTTAAATGCATTTAAAAATGATACCTCTTTTATTGTATTTTTCTTTTTATGATTTTCAACTATTATAAATAAAACACCATAAATAAATAATGTTATTGCAACAGTCCATGGATTATAAAAATGTTCATCTATCCAATCATCAAATAACAATCCAACTATTGCGCATGGTATACATCCTACTAATATTTTACACCATAATATAAAAGTATTCTTAGTATCATCTTTAGTTTTATTAAATCCCCAAGGAAATAAATCTTTAAAATAAATAACAACAACAGCCATAATAGCACCAAGTTGAATAACAACTTCAAACATTTTCCAAAATTCACTTGATACATCCAATTTAATCAATTCATTTGCTAAAATCATATGTCCAGTACTACTTATTGGAAGCCACTCAGTAACACCTTCAATTATACCTATAATAATAGTCTTTATAATATTTAAAAACATTATTTTTCCTTCTTTCTTTGAATTTTATATAAAATCTTTAATTGTAATCTATACGGTAAAAATCTAGAAAAGAATATTCCAAGTTTCATCATCATACCAGGAACAATTATCATTTTTCCCTTTAACGCTTTATCAATTCCATATTTAGCAACATAACTACTACTTAAACTTCTCGTATTAAATCCACCACCAGCTACACTATTAAAATTTGTATTAACCGGTCCCGGACACAAAGCACTAATTGCAACATTAGATTTCTTAACTTTTAATTCTTCATTAATTGCCATCGTAAGTTTAAGAACATAATTCTTAGTTGCATAATAAGTATTTAAATAAGGCCCAGCAAAAAATCCCGCTGATGATGCTACATTAAGAATCTTACCTTTATTATATTTAACCATATCTTTTAAAAATAGTTTAGTTAAAATATGTAAAGCCTTTATATTAACATCTATCATTTCTAATTCTTTATCCAAGTTAGTTTCATCAAAAAATCCAAATAATCCAAAGCCAGCATTATTTATAAGAAAATCAATTTTTTCACCCTTAACTTTTTCATACAACTTATAAACATTAGCATCAATCGATAAATCATAATCATATATCGCTTTTGCGTTTTTACATAAATCAGCAACCTCTTGAAGTCTTTCTTTATTTCTACCTACCAAAAAAACCTCATATCCTAAACTATCTAAATAAATAGCCATATCTTTACCTATACCTGAAGATGCTCCAGTAATTAATGCTTTCATTCTATTTCTCTCCTATTCAAATAATTAATTCCTATTAATAATACTACAAATCCCCACAAGAAACCACCTATTACATCCGAAAAATAGTGTACACCCAAATATATTCTACTCATACCAATCAAAATAACTAATAAGCCAAGTAAAGAAATAATCACTCTTTTAATATTTATATTAATTTTACTTTTATAAATAAAATAGCAAATTATCCCATAAAAAACAAAAGATGTCATTGAATGTCCTGAAGGAAAACTAAAATTATTCTCACTTACCAACCATAAACTTATATTAGGTCTTTCTCTTTTAACAATTATTTTTAATAATGAGTTTACAAATGAACTACACGCTGAAAAAAGGACTATTCTAAAACATTTATTATTTTTCTTAACAATTCCATATATAATAGCTAAAACATTAAGAATAACAATAAATTTAACACTCCCCAAAAAAGTAATTACTTTAAAGAAGTTAGTAAAAAAATCACATTTTAAACTAATTAACAAATTATATATCCAATTATCTATCACTTTGAATTGATTAGCTACAACTAATAATGTCCAAATTAAAGCAATAATTATTAACAAAAATTTTAAATATTTATATTCTCTTTTCATAATTAAAATTATATAACATCAATCATAAAATATCTATAATTAATACAATTCTTGACATACACCTCTATTCGGTTTATAAAAACAATGATTTTTATAACTACCAGCAAAAGGTTGATCATACCAATTTGCGAGACATGAACTTTTTCCAGGTGCATAAAACCATAACGCATGAGTTGCCGGATAATAATATTCACCTTTTAAACATCTTTCAGCTAATTGTTTTTCTTTTGTTGTTGCTGTTCCAACAAATAATGAACTATTGACTCCACTAAAACCACCAGGATTTTGATTAACTACCCCACTTATACTTCTAATATTTTTAAATGTATAACAAGACGCTATTGCTCTATTAACTATAACATTTCCAACCATAAGCATCCCCAAATTTCCTTCAGCTAGCGCCTCAGCCCTCATAAGCCTAGCCATCATATCAAGTTCCTTACTTGTATAATTAATTAACATAATAACCACCATTTTATTATATGTTTTAACAACAAAAATATTGAAATTATCTAATTTTATGCTATAATTAATTCATACACACAGGGGTGTGGTATAATGGTAGCATAGGAGTCTCCAAAACTTTTGATGGGAGTTCGATTCTCTCCACCCCTGCCATGATTGTATATAAAGACACTATTATTTCTTGATAGTGTTTTTTTATTAACAAAAAGATACTATTTAATATAATATCTCACTTATTGTACATAAATTTATATTTGTGGATTGTTAATTCCTTTTTTGTTTTATCATACCTCATAGCATATATTTCATACACACCAGATTCATTAGGAATAGCATTATATTCATTAGTAGTTTTATTATATACTGAATAATATAAATCTTCTTTAGCCCTAAACTCGGAAGGTAATAATATTTTAAGTTCAGATTTCATTTTAGTACTTAAAATCCAATTCATACTATTTTCAATACTACTAACTAAATTACTAACATCTTCATTATCATAATAAACATTAATAATAGAATACTCTCTCTTATCATCATCAAAATAATTTCCCCAATAATGAATTTCTAACTCTCCATTGCTAGGTATATTAGCATCTATATAATTCCTATAATCATTAATTTTACTATAGTCTTCACTAAAAGTTGGCATCAAACAAAAAGAACCATAAATTAATAATAAAAAAACTATTATAAATCCACCAACAATATTTTTAGTACAATTTATTCCTTTATTTTTATATTTATAACCAAGCACTATTGATGTAATTGGAATAGGTAAACAACACCAAAATATCCAAGTATTTTTTAAAAAATTAAACCCATGTTGAGGATTTAATTCATCAATTACAGAATATAACCATAAAGCGCCCCATAAACTACCAATAGTTAAAATAAATAAAAAAGTCATAAAATAACTTATTGATAATGTATTATCAATATTTTTAAAATTATCTACTCCTTTAATTTTTGAATTATCTCCTAAATTATTCTCCAAATTTTTGAACTTACTTCTTATAAAATTAATTAATTCTAAATCACATTTATTTTTTTGTATAATTATAATTATATTCTTATTAGGATATTCAAAATAAAAATTAGTATCAGTTTCCACACATCTACTTATTTCAGAGTAATTAATAGTTACAGAACTTTTTTTATGATTAATTATAATATAATCTTCATAAAACTCATTTTCACCACTAACCTCTGCCATACCTTTTTTAATTCTATTATTTTGAAATCTTTCAGTTACAGATTCTAAACAAGTTTTATAATAAATAAAAATATATATTTCTAATAAAACAAAGAAAATTAAACTAATAATCCAATTTTTAAAAAGTAATGAAATAAAACCTGTTATAACAAAATTTAATAAAGTTTCTAATTTAATATATACCCAATATATTCTTTTTGGAAAATACTTTGCCATTTTACTATACTCATATCCATCAGTTATACTTTCACATTTATATAAACATCTATTCTTTTTTTCTTTATTCATATTTACCTCACTTACATTTCCAAATAAACCTATCTAATTTAATTGTACCACATATATTTTAGAAATCCCTACATTAATTTTATTGAAAAGAAAAAATAGTTTTTTAGAACTATCTTTTTATATAAAATTACTAAATCTATTATATTCTTCTTTTAAGTATTTAACTACATTATTAATATTCTTTTTAAAGATAATAATATCTATTAAAGATGAAATACTTGAAACAACAATTATAATTCCTAAACTAATTGTAATAGCACTTACGCTTTCTACTGGATTAATTAATAAGATAACACCACATATTACAGTAATAATATTAGTTATTAATGATAGGATAAAATATGGTTCATCTTTCATATAAATATCTAATCTAATTTTAAAGATACCTGATATTAAGAACCATAGTCCTAAGAATATTGGTAGTATTACTTTTAATGTAACTGGATTTAAAATTATTAAGATACCTATTAAAGTTAAAAGAATTGCATATAGAAATACGTTAATAAAGATATTTTTTGTTTTAGAATCAATAATAAATAGATAAATACCTGATACTATAAGAGATGCTCCAATTAGATAAGATATAATATTAAAAGATATATCTGGTTTAACTATTAAGATACCTCCTACTAATAAGAATACGATTGTTAGTATTATTCCTGAGTTTAAATACTTGTTTAATTTGTTTAACATTTTTTACCTCTTTCTTTTCTTTTTTATTTGAACAAGTTTTTAATTCTTGTCCATAAATTTGTTTTAGATGTCTCTTCAGTTACGTTTGTTTTTTCTTCTTGTTTTTCTTTACCATCTAACACTATTATAAACTTGGTTTCATCATTTATGCTAGTACCTTTTGATGCATATGATGTATAGTTGTCAGCAAGTTTACTTAATGCTTCTACTCTAGCTTTTGATGAAGCAATAGGTCCATTAACTAATGCTGATATTTCTTCAATACCTTCTTTGTTAAATGTTGTAATACCAGTTGATAATGTGTTCATATTTGAATCGATATAATCAATATTTGTATATAATGTATTTAGTGATGAAGTAAATGATTTAATTGATTCATTTTTAACTTGATTAGATAAAGTTGGGGCTAAAGTATTTACAATTGATTCAGCAGTGCTCATAGCTGTTTCTTCAGCAACTGTTGATGCTACACTTTTAGAAACTTTTTCAGCAATATAATTAGTTGTATTTGTAGTAAGTGATGTTATTTCTTGTTTTAAAGTTAAAGCAAAAGCATTTATTTTATCAATATCATAATTATTTTGAATTAGATATGCGCATGATTCCATATTACCACTTACACATAACATATATTTATTTAAGGCTTCTTCACTACCTAAATAAGATAATAATATTTTTGATACAGTTTTAGTTGCTAAGTCAGTAACATAAGTATCATTTGAATTTTTCAAGTTTTCTTCTACTTTAATCCATGCACTTTCACTTAATTTCTTTTTATAATCATTAGTAAAAGTATTTTGAACAGTATGCATAGTTTGAGTTCTAATACCAGCAAGAGTATTTTCATCTAAAGCATCTTCATTATTATTTTTTAAATTGTTAATTGAAGATGATAAAGAATTTTTTAATTTATTAATTCCTTTAGATAAGTCACTTGCACCAGTATCAATCTTATTCATATTAGTTTGTAATTCATCTACTTTAGAGTTTAAGCCATCTAATTTATTAAAAACAGACAAGTCAGTATCAGAAAGTAATTTATTAGTTGCAACAAAGTACATTGTTGGTAATTTAAAATTATCAGTTTCATAAGATAGAGTTAATGTATTTAAAGAAGATAGTTCACTTATATTTAAACTTCTATTTAAGTATGGTGAAGAGATACCAACAACTATATTTTTATTTCCACTAGCAACTACTTTACCATTATTAATTTTTATATTTGTAGCACTACTATCTAACATAGTTCCCATAGTTACTAAAAATGGTGTATACATAGTTTCTTGTTTTCCATTAACTAAAGCATTATGTTTTTCATTATTAGTAAAATTAATTACGATTTTAATTTTACCTGATTTACCTAAGATATTATCTAAAGATTCTTCTTTTCCATCTAGATAATATTTAATGTTAACTCCTATCGGTAATGTTTTTTTACTAGTTCCTTGATAGAATACATCTTTTCCTAGGACATTAATTGTTATATTTTTATTTAATTTAGTTATTTCATCGTTTGATGAGATATTTAAAATATCTTCTAATTCAGTATAATCTTCGATGGTATCTAATTTTTTAGTATTTTTTATTTGTTCATTAACTGTTGTACTTATAACATTACCGTTTTCATCTATTTTAGAATAAACAGTTTCATTTTTAGTATTGGCAAAAACACATAAGGGGCTTAGCATAGCAACTGTTAATACGGCTAAATTTAATTTTTTCATTTTATTTCCTTTCATATTAGTTTTATTTATTATGTTATCAAATATAAGTAGAATTGATGGTAAAATAGTTAAAACGAATAACATACTTATTAGGGCTCCTCTACTTATTAAGTTACAAATTGAACCAATCATTTCAATTTTAGAATATACTCCTACTCCAAATGTAGCAGCAAAGAAACAAGCCGCACTTACTAGAACAGAATGTCCACAGTAATTTAAAGTATTAATCATACATTCTTTTTTACTCTTATTAGTTTTACGATTATTTACATATGTTGTAGTTATTAAAATAGCATAATCAATTGTTGCACCTAATTGGATTGTTCCTAAAACGATGGGAGCAATAAATGGTAGAACACTTCCTGTAAAGTATGAAATGCTCATGTTAGCAAAAATAGCTCCTTCAATAACAATTATTAGTAAGAATGGTAAGGAGAAATTCTTTAATATAATAAATAGGATTAAGAAAATACATAATATTGATGAATAGTTAACATTTTTAAAGTCAGTATCACAAATTGTTACTAAATCTTTCATTAAGGCTCCTTCTCCAGCAACTATTCCATTTTGATCATATTTCTTAACTATTTTATTTATTTCTTCGATTTGATTATTTAATTCATTAGTTGCAACATCATATTCAGAATTTATTAATATTAAGTTATATTTATCACTATCAAATAAGTTAATCATATTATCTGATAGACCATATTCTACTAATTTGGTTGTTGATAAGGTTAAATCGATTCCTTTTAATGATGATAATTCATTGGTTAAATTTGTTAAGTCATCTGTTTTTAGATTTTTATCTACTAAGATAATTTGAGGACTAACTATATTATATTTTTCTTTTAATAATTCATTTGTTTTAACACTTTCTAAATAACTTGGAAGTGATCTATCTAACTTATAATATACTTCTACTTTATTATTGGCTAAGTAAAGAGGTATTAATAATATAATGAATATTACAAAGAATGCTTTGTTGTGATTTACTATAAATGTATTTATTTTATTAAAGTTTGGCATTAACTTTTTATGTTTTGTTTTTGTTACTTGTTTATCAAAGAATAATAATAAACTTGGGAAGATAGTAAGTACTGAGATAATTCCTAGTAATACACCTTTAGCCATAACTATTCCGAGGTCAGTACCTAACGTTAACTTCATTGTACATAAGACTAAGAAACCCGCAATTGTTGTTAAGGATGATCCTACTACTGATGTAAATGTTTCAGAGATAGCTTCTTCCATAGCCTTTTCTTTACTCATTTTTTCTTTTTTATCTTCATAAGCATGATATAAAAATATTGAGTAATCAGTTGTTACACCTAATTGTAAAACAGCAACTAACGCTTTGGTTATATATGAGATATCTCCTAAGAATACGTTGGTACCAAAGTTGAACATAATAGCCATTCCTATGTTAGCAAGTAAAAGAATTGGTACAACATATGAATCAAGAGATAACTCAAGAACTAATAAACAAAGAACAACTGCAATTATTACATAAATAGTTATTTCTTCATTAGATAAGTTCATTGTATCTAAGACCATTGAACTCATACCACCTTGCATTAATTTGTGATCTGTGATATTTCTTATTTCTTCTACAGCATTAATGGTTCTTTCATCACTTGTTGAATACTTGAAAGTTATAAACATTAAGTCGGTATTATCTTGATGAATTTTATCTTTAATTTCTGATGGTAAAACATCAATTGGTATGTTAGTTCCTAATACATCATAGATACTTAAAACTTCATTTACTCCTTCAACTTTAGTAATTTTATCTTTTAAGTTTAATATTTCTTTAGGAGATAAATTTTCAGCAACTACCATAGAATAAGAACCCATATTAAATTCATCAGTTAAGATATCTTGTCCTTTAATAGTATCTATTTCACTTGGCAAATAAACTAAGATATTGTAATTTATTGTTGTTAGTTTCATACCAATAAATGATAGAGCTAAAAGGATACATGATATAATTAACACTTTTGTTTTATTGTTAATTATAAATTTACTTATTTTTTTCATTTTTCCCTCCACTTAATAATAATATACTTATGAAACTAAATTAACACCAACATGTTAATATTTTTGTTTGATAAGCAACATAATTATGAATATGTATTAATAAATAATAGACTA
Organism: uncultured Bacilli bacterium; assembly: GCA_934086395.1. Taxonomy (GTDB): domain Bacteria; phylum Bacillota_I; class Bacilli_A; order RF39; family UBA660; genus CAG-533. Next base: position 33,462 of record CAKOIE010000002.1, read on the forward strand.
ATGTTGTTTTACTTTTAATTTTTAATAAACTGATGTATCATTAAATTGGTGAATTAAATGGAAAAGAAAGAAGATTTAAGAATTACTAAGACTAAAAAGTTATTATATGAAGCCCTTTTAAAGGAAATGGAAACAAAAGCTTTTGAAGATATAAAAGTAAATGATCTATGTACTATAAGTATGATTAATAGATCAACATTTTATTCTCATTATAATGATAAATATGATTTATTTGTTGATTTACTTAATACTTTAAAAAAAGAACTATTTGATAAGCTAGATGAAAATAAATATATTGTTAGTACTAAAGAATATTATATGGAACTAATTAGACTATTACTTGACCATTTAGAAGAACATAAAAATATATATTATTCTATAATTTTAAGTAATAGAAATAGTTTAGTTGTTGATATCATTTTAGATACTACAATTAAAGATATTAATAAAAGATTAAATATTAGTAATATTGATAGAAAAAGTGTTCCAGCTGATGTAATTGTTAATTTTTATTTAGGTGCTGTTTCAATGGTTGGACTTAATTATTTAAAGAGTGATAATAAATATAGTAAACAAGATATTATTAATTATTTGAGTGTGCTTATTCCAGATAATATTTAATAATTATTTTATGTCAATTGTGTCGCCAATGGCGACACTTTTTTATATAACAATATTTGTTCCAACTTAATTGGTGCTACAATGTCGCACCTTTTTCAATTAACAAATAAATTGTTTATCATTTCAAAATTATAACATTTTTTAATTTGATTAATCTAATAATTTATTTCATTGTATTTATAAAGAGATAATAACAATCTACAGTTTGACCATGACAATTGTGTCCCCACTGGGGACACTTTTTCATCACTAAATACTTTATAAAACTGTTTCATTCTAAATAATGTACGCCGATTATATTTTTTACCTACTTCTACAACTAATCTTTTAGAATATTCATCAATTATATTATCGCCATATTTACCACCAGCTTCGGTTAATAATCTACCTATTTCAAAATAAGTATTCACAGTATTTCTTTCTTTTGAATAATCTTTTACTTTAGAGTATATTTCATTATCTATTATTTTATTTTTTATTTCTTCATAATAATTCATTTATCTTCCTTCTTTCTATACTAATTCATAATTTCTAGCTATAATTCTTTTATCACTACAATATTCAATAATATATTCATTATTTTCTCTACATACAATTATTCCAATTGTTTTATCTTGATTTGATTTCTTTAAATTATTATCTATATAATTCATATATATTTCTATTTGTCCAATATGTTCTTTCTTTAGTTTTGCAACTTTAAGTTCTACTACAACATAACAATTAAACTCTATGTTATATAGTAATAAATCAATATAATTATATCTATCACCTAATTTTATAGGATACTCATTACTAATAAAGCTAAAGCCTGATCCTAGTTCTTGCATAAAATTTTTAATATCTTCTAATATAATTTGTTGCAATACTTTTTCGGATATTTCAATATATTTATTTGTATTTTTAATCAATATTGGATTCTTTACTAAATCAGGTAATAATGGTTCTTCATTTGCAATAAGTTTAGTCTTAGCGCTTTCATTTAATCTTTCGTATTCTTTGAATTTAATTTTTTCGTCTAATTGTCTTTTTGTTAAATTATATTTTATACATTCATTAGCGTAATAGTTAATTTCGTCATAATTTCTTAATGGAATTAAAAGTAAACAATTGCTCCAAGATAATTGTCGCACCAATGGAGCGACTTTTTCATTACTAAAAATTTTAAATAATTGTTTCATTTTGTATAAGGTTTTAGTATTATACTTTTTGCCTACTTCTACAACTAATCTTTTAGAATATTCATCAATAATATTATCGCCATATTTACCACCTGCTTCATTTAATAATCTTCCTATTTCAAAATAAGTATTTACAGTATTTCTTTCTTTTGAATAATCTTTTACTTTAGAGTATATTTCATTATCTATTATTTTATTTTTTATTTCTTCATAATAATTCATTTATCTTCCTTCTTTCTATACTAATTCATAATTTCTAGCTATAATTCTTTTATCACTACAATATTCAATAATATATTCATTATTTTCTCTACATACAATTATTCCAATTGTTTTATCTTGATTTGATTTCTTTAAATTATTATCTATATAATTCATATATATTTCTATTTGTCCAATATGTTCTTTCTTTAGTTTTGCAACTTTAAGTTCTACTACAACATAACAATTAAACTCTATGTTATATAGTAATAAATCAATATAATTATATCTATCACCTAATTTTATAGGATACTCATTACTAATAAAGCTAAAGCCTGATCCTAGTTCTTGCATAAAATTTTTAATATCTTCTAATATAATTTGTTGCAATACTTTTTCGGATATTTCAATATATTTATTTGTATTTTTAATCAATATTGGATTCTTTACTAAATCAGGTAATAATGGCTTTACATTTGCAATAAGTTTAGTCTTAGCGCTTTCACTAAGTCTTTCATATTCTTGAGATTTAATCTTATTTCGCAATTCTCTTATACTAATATTAAAGTTATTACAAATTCTTATGTAGTATATTATTGCATTGATATTTTTTAGCTTTAATAATTCTGAATAATGACTCCAAGTCAATTGTGTCGACAGTGTCGACACTTTTTCATCACTAAATACTTTATAAAATTGCTTCATCCTAAATAAGGTACGGCGATTATATTTTTTGCCTACTTCTACAACTAATCTTTTAGAATATTCGTCAATAATATTATCGCCATATTTACCACCAGCTTCGGTTAATAGTCTACCTATTTCAAAATAAGTATTTACGGTATTTCTTTCTTTTGAATAATCTTTTACTTTAGAGTATATTTCGTTATCGATTATTTTATTTTTTATTTCTTCATAATAATTCATTTTATCCTTCTTTCTAATTTATTTTTTCTTATTATCAATATTATTTGTAGCTAATACACGTAACATTATCATCTAACATAAGTAAATTCATTGGTTTATTTGAATAATTTTCTATTAATTTAACAACATTAAGTAATATTTCATCATCACCTGCTAATTGATATGAATAACTTATACTTAAAGATGTTAATAACTTTAATGCTTTAGTTAACCAACTATTAACATTATTTAATTTATTTAAAGATACATAAGTAGTTAAAGGAGTATTTTTAATAATCTCTCCTGTTTTATAATCACTATAAACATACTTTTCAATTAAAAAATTATTATTATATTCATAAGTTTGTAAAACAACTGAAGCATATCCTATTTTTTTATTATTCAAAGTTAAATTATTTTTTAATTCAAAACGAAAAATATAAGAATTACTACTAATTAATAATTTATTATTATAATTATTACTAATATTAGAAGAATCTATAAATATATCAATAACTGGTTTATTTAATTCATATCTCATGTATTTAAAACTATCATTAGTAATAACATAAGAATTAATAATATTATTAAGTTCAATATCAAATACTTTAGATATAATAGTTTTAAAATATATATTATATTTATTAAATAAATATTTAAATACTTCTTCATTAATTATTGGTAAATGAAAATCATTATTACATTTTAAATAATTATTAGTATTAATTAACTTAAGATTATAATTTAATTTATCTAGATCATATATTGTAATTAATTTTGCCATAAATTTTATTCCTTTCTAAAAAGAGGAAATATTTTCCTCTTCTATATATATATTTAGTATAAAGTTTATTAATTTACTTGTTTTTTTTGTAAATAAAATAGAATTTAATTAAAATAAAAAAGACATTGAACCAATCAATATCCATTTTAACTTATAATATCTAAATAAAATAACTTCATATATTGTTAAAAATAACACTGTAAGAAATAGAAAATGTTTATAAAGTTTTCCTAAGAACGGGCTCCTATAATCGCGTGGCAGGTCCCTACCTGCCTGCTCTCCCTCGCGCTTCGCTATATATCACTCAAGTGTATATGCATTTTCTATACTTTCGCCTGTTCCTCCAGCTATCACGACATCAGATTTTAAGAAAAGGGCCGGACGCACACCATACGTGCTGAAAGCAACGCGGTCGCTGACATCCCCGCCCGAACCGACACGGAACACATAATCCGCATCGCCAGAACTAGGGGACAAAGTCCATTGATATGCACTGTTAAATAACCAGTTATTTACTTTACTATCAGCATCATCACAGTCGTATAAACTATTTCTGCATGCAGCTCCGGTTGATGCATATCCATAATCACTTGGATAAATTAAGGCGATTTTTCCATCCCATGCATTTTTTCTTGCTATTCCGTCTGATGGATTACTGATATGTAATGTTCCTCTTTCGGCATTGTACATATTCAAAGCAGAAACTGAATATGTATTATAACCACCTAGATTCCATCTTACTTTTGCTACTTTATCTAATGAACTACTTTTTATATTTTTTCTATAATCGTATGATCCATTTTTTTCATTATTTTGTCCATTATACCATAAGGTTGTACCACTCGTTTTATTTGATAAATACCCTTCAGCAATATCACTTCGACAATATGCTGTGCTTCCACTACCATCACAGTTTAATTCATACATTAAATCTGCTTGACTCCATTCATTTACTCCCCATCCATTATTTATACTTGATTCAGAAGTATCCCATGAATAATTTCCTAGTAAATCATTTCTTACTATTTTTACAAGTGATTCCTTCTTTTCTTTACCATTCTCATCTATTGTTGTTATATTATTAAATACTCCTATTATTCTCCATATTTCATCACCATTAAATTTTAGATAGTTCCTTGGTGATGCTCCTACATATCTTATATTTTTTTCTGGTGTATCATCTTTTTCTAATCCATTATCTGTTGCTGCTTTATTGTATGTATTATTTAAATGTAAAAATAAGGGGGTTAGTGATGATGTATCGTTTGTATTTTCTATTGTTATTTTAGCGTTCAAAACTAATTGCCCATTTTTATTTTGAATTTTATCTGATTTAGGAAAATATAAATTTAAACGATACTTAGTAGTTGTATTTGTTTTAGGTGATATTGTTAATTCTTTTAAAATTGCTTTACCAGCTGCTATAGTTGGAAACATTGTCTTTTCTTGAACTACTGTACTATAATTTGTTCCACTATAAATATCATAATATAGAACACCGTCATTTTCAGTATCAGTAAATGTATTTAAATCTATTATTGTCTTCAAATACAATTTATAACTATTATTAGAAGTGTTTTTTACTGTTATAGAAAAATCCTTATAACCAATTGGTGTATCACCAGGTAATGCATTTTCAATAGTTATAGTACTCGTCGATTCAAACTTTGCAGATAACTGAGCACCTCCAATAATCATAGTTGATGAATCTTCTGACTTTATATTTAAATCAAAATATGCATAAGTTATACCAAAAAATAATCCAATAGTTAATAAGAATACTAATAAAGTTATTATAATAATTTTGTTATTTTTCATTTACTCACCTTCTTTTATGATTATATATTATTTTTTATAATTCTGCTATATATTCTAATAATTTTAAGAACATTGTTATATATTTAGGATGTAATCCTTTTCTTTTTAATTTACGAATAGATATTCTTTTAGTTCTTATTTCTTCATCACTAAATAATATAGTCGCAATTTTTTCTTTTAATTCAGTTGTTATTTGTAAATCAGATAGAATTGAATCTAAATCTTCATTTATTATTCTTTCTGCTTCTATTTCAATGTCTTTTCCTTTACAATTAATAGATAATTGAGTATTAGTTGGAACATTTAAAATAGATACTACAAAGTCATTTTCTTCTATAGAATATTCAAAATTATCTTGTTTTTCTTCACCAATATATACTAATACATCACTTGGTTTACGAACATTTCTAAATCTTATTTTATAATTTCTAGTAGGCATTATTACTCTAGTTGTTCCACTTGTTGGTCTTATAATTACAGTATAATTATTTAATTGATAATTATAGTCTATATTTGTTATTAAATAAGCTCCTTTTTCATATTCAAGAGTTGTCCCATCATCTTCATATAATTTATACGTATTACTTTGTCCTGGAAATATTTGTATTTCTAAATCTTTCGGATTAGATGTATCATTAATATTTTTTTCATCTAATATAGCCAAAGGAATTATAGTTCCTCTTTTAGCAAATACAGGATAATCTTCATCTTCATAGAATGTAACATATCTTTTTCCTCCCATAAATTTTTTACCAGTTTTAAAGTCATACCATATTCCATTTGGTAAAAATATTCTTTGGACTGTTCTATTCATTATTATATTCTTTTTAGTTGTTATAGGAGATATAAATAATTCACTACCAAAATAATATTCATTTTTATAATCTAGTTCATCATATATTTCAGGATAACGATAATATATTGGTTGAATTAATGGTAATCCAGTTTGACTATATTTATATGTTTCTGTATAAATATAAGGGATAAGACGATGTCTTAAATTTAAATAATCTTTAACTATAAGATATGTTTTAACATCCCATAACCATGGTTCTCTTTTATAATAGTGTGATGTATCTGATGAAAATCTAAGTATTGGAGAGTATGTTCCTAGTTGGACAAATCTCATATATAGTTCAGGATCTTCAGTTCCTAATTTATATCCTCCAATATCATGAGACCAAAAACTTATTCCAATATTTGATGATTTTGAATTAAATTCAGGTACCAAATTTAAATTCTTCCAACTTACAATTGTTTGTCCACTATAAAGAATTGGATATTTATGAGATGCAATTAAACCATTACGAGAAAGTATCATTGGTCTTTTATTAAAGAATCTTTTAAAATCATATGTATGATAACGATTTAATGTTCTTAAAATACTAATATTTTTAGGATTATTATAATCTATCCAGAAAAAATCAGTACCAAAATCATATAGTGGTTTAATTAGTTCATCAAAATATGCATTTAACATATCTGGATTATAAACATTAAAAGGTATAATTCCTTCTCCTTCATATTTTGATTCTTGTTTAAATCTATTATAAGCTATTTCATCAGGAGATATTCCTTCCATAGGATTTATATTTAATCCAATATGTATATTGTTATTGTGAAGATTATCTATTAATTCTTTAGGGTTATCTATTAAATTATAGTTGAATGTGAAACCAGAATTAGTTCCTTCATACTTTAAATGCCAATCTTTATTTAATAATATAATAGATAAAGGGATATTATGATATTTAAAGTTTTCTATAAGTTCATTTATCTGTTTATCAGTATAAGCAATATTCTTATTCCACCAATTACCTAGAGCATATCTTGGTATAAGTGGTGGTTTTCCAGTTAGTTTAAAATAATCTCTTAGACAATACCCAAAATCTTTACGATATAAAAATACATATGTATCTATTCTTTCATCTTCTCTTTTAATTAAGGAACCATCATCATTTATTATTAAAGAATTACTATCATCTATTGAAGCAAATCCATCTGTTGAATATAGGCCTTTTTCAAAATTAGCTGTTCCATCTATATCATCTAAAGAATATGATGTTCCCTTAAAGTTTCTAGCTTCAGGAGCACCAAAAAACCATAGTTTATCAGTATTATTTAGACTAATCCTTAAATTTATATCTGGAGCTATTTTAGTTCCATAAAATGGTTTTTCTTTTTGATATTCTAGTTTAAAATAATTAGTTGTAATGGTTAAAAATTCTTTATCATTTTTTACAAAGAATTTTGGTGGTTGGAATCTTCTAAATGAAGCAAATTCAGTTGGTCTATTTTCAAATTTTCCTTCATTTGAATATTCTAATCTTATTAAAACATCACTAAGTATAGTTATACGATAGTTTTTACCAATTATCATTGATTCTTCAAGTGATTTAGCTTCTTCATAATTTCTTATTAAAAAATGATCTTTTAATCTTGTCATAGCAACCTCTCTATTCTAATTTATAATAGCATAATAATTTTAATTTGACAATTAAATATATTATGTTATAATAGTTAATGATTTGAGGCAGATATATGCTTTAATTTAATTGTTTATTTGAAATAACTTTAGTAACTTAAACTGCCTAAGGGAAAAAGATAATAAACTGTTAAATTATTTAATAAGTATAAAATAACTCTTATCAAATATATAGAAAGGAGTAATAAAAATGTCAAGATATACTGGTCCTATTTATAAAAAATCTCGTAGATTAGGTTTTTCTGTATTAGAAAATGGTAAGGAACTTGCTAAAAGACCTTATGCTCCTGGAATTCATGGAACAAGTAGAAGAAAAAAATCTAGTGAATATGGAATCCAATTAGAAGAAAAACAAAAATTAAGATTTATGTATGGATTAAGTGAAAAACAATTTGCTCGTACTTTTGAAAGAGCTGGTAAGATGAGTGGTATTCATGGTGAAAATTTACTTAAATTACTTGAAAGTAGATTAGATAATATTGTTTATCGTATGGGTCTTGCTAACACTAGAAGAGGTGCTAGACAACTTGTTAATCATGGTCATATTACTGTAAATGGAAAGAGTGTTAATATTCCTTCTTATACAGTTAAACCTGGTGATGTAATTAGTGTTAAGGAAAAATCTTTAAATCATCCAGCAATGAAACAAGCTTTAGAAAATGTTGTTGCTAGAGCTAAATTTGTTGAATTTGATGCTAATAAGATGACTGGAACTTATGTTAGATATCCAGAAAGAAGTGAACTTAACGCTGATGTTAATGAATCATTAGTAGTTGAATTCTATAACAGATAGTAGGAACGAAGAAATTCGTTCTTTTTATTTGTTTTTTAATATTTTATGCTACTCTATTTGTATATCAGTTAACGTAAAAAAATTAGTTATACTACTTTAAGAGACTATGACTAATTTATAAGGTTATAAAAAATATAGAAGTTATTTTTGATAGTATAACACTTACAAAATACAAACGAATAAGAATTGAAAAGTAAAAACAATAAATTATGATAGGCTCAGCATTTTTCTTTTATAAAAAAAATAGTAAGATTAATTTCTTACTATTTTTTTAATACATCATGACATCTAGGGCAAACATCGCCAACTAATTCATCAACATAATTCCAACATCTATTACATTTTTGACCAGATGATTTTTCAACTAAAAGATTTACATTTTCTCCTTTAGGTAATTCTTCATTAGTAAAGATAACTTTAGATACAATCAATAATTGATGAATATATTTGCCTAATTCTTCTTTAACTAAATTGTATTTTTCTGATAAATTAAGTTTAACTTCGGCTTCTAGAGATGAACCAATAACTTTTTCACTTCTTGCTGTTTCTAATGCTTTATTAACATCTGCTTTTATTTCGAAGAATAAATCCCATACTTTTTCATCAAAATTATAATCTTTTACTGTAGGCATATCTAATAGATGAACGCTTTCGCTCTTATTTTCACCAGGAATATATCTATATGCTTCTTCTGATGTGTAAGGTAAAATTGGAGCAAGTAATGTAACTAAATTATTTATAATATTATATAAAACTGTTTGAACGCTTCTTCTGACTTTTGAATCAGCTTTTTCAATATATAAAATATCTTTAGTCATATCTAAGTAGAAGTTAGATAATGTGAATGAAATAAAGTTATTTGTTTCTTTATATACATTATTAAATTCATATTTACTATAGTAATCTAAAACATTTTTAGTATATTTGTTTAGTTCACTCATCATGTATTTGTCGTATGGATACATGTCAGCAAATGTAATTGTGTTTTCTTCTGGTTTGAAATCATTTAAGTTTCCTAAAATAAATTTATAGGTATTTCTAATTTTACGATAACTTTCTTGAACTTGTTTTAAGATTTCATCGCCGATACGAACATCTTCGGTATAATCTGTAGATGCTGCCCAAAGTCTTAGAACATCGGCACCTCTTTTATTGCATTCAGTTACAGGATCAATTCCATTACCTAATGATTTAGACATTTTATTACCTTTTCCATCAAGAGTGAATCCATGGGAAATACATTCTTTGTATGGGCTTCTTCCATGAACAGCTACTCCGGTAATTAATGATGAATTAAACCATCCACGATATTGGTCAGATCCTTCTAAGTAGATGTCTGCTGGATAATCTAGACCTCTTGCACATAATACGCCAGTATGAGTTGAACCTGAATCAAACCAAACATCCATAATATCTTGTTCTTTAGTGAACTTTCCATTTGGACTTGCTGGGTTAGTATATCCTTCTGGTAATAAATCTTTCGCTTCTCTTTCAAACCAAACGTTTGAGCCATATTCTCTAAATAAAGCTGCTACATGCATCATTACATCATAATCTAAAATAGCTGAACCATCTTCATTATAGAAAATTGGTAGTGGTACTCCCCAAACTCTTTGTCTTGAAATACACCAGTCTCCTCTACCTTCAATCATATTATGAAGTCTTACTTTACCCCATTCTGGATGCCATTTAATATTATTTTCAATTTCATCTAAGATTTGTTTTTTAATTGGCTCGATTGAGCAGAACCACTGAGATGTTGCTCTAAAAATAATTGGTTTTTTAGTTCTCCAGTCATGTGGATATGAGTGAGTTATTTCTTTAACGCAAAGTAAATTTCCTAATTCTCTTAATTTAGTAATAATTGCTTTGTTAGCATCTTCAAAATATAGACCAGCAAATTCTTTGCCAGAGTTTTCGTTTAGTTTTCCATCATCGTTAACTCCAAAAATCATTTCTAATCCGTATTTTTTACCCCAAGCAAAGTCAACTTCACCATAACTAGGTGCTGTGTGAACTAAACCGGTTCCATCTTCATCAGATACTTCTTCTCCACAAATTACTGGACTAATTCTTTCTACTAATGGGTGAGAATATTTAACTCCTTCAATATCTTTTCCTTTAAATCTTGAAATTTCAGTATAGTTTTCCCATTTAAATAGTAGTGTTACTTTATCAAGAAGTGTTGCTCCTACTACATAATGTTTTCCATCTACTTCTACTTTAACATATTCAAAATCAGGATTAACGCAGATTCCAGTATTTCCTGGTAATGTCCATGGAGTTGTTGTCCAAATAACTAAATATTCTCCATTTTCTAAATAATTATTTCCTTCACAAACTGGAAATGCAACAAAGATTGATAAATCTTTTTTATCTTTATATTCAATTTCAGCTTCTGCTAGGGCTGATTCAGAAGATGGTGACCAATATACTGGCTTCATACCTTTAAAAATTAAACCTTTTTTAGCCATTTCAGCAAATACTTCAATTTGTTTAGCTTCTAATTCATGTTGAAATGTAGCATAATAGTGCTCCCAATCAGCTAAGACATTTAATCTTTTAAATCCTTCCATTTGTTTAGATACTTGTTCTTTAGCATATTTTTCACAAATTGTTCTAAATTCAGCTTTTGACATTGATTTACGATCAATACCACTATTTGTAACAGCTTGTTCAATTGGTAGTCCGTGAGTATCCCATCCTGGAATATATATTACGTCTCTTCCACTCATCATATAATAACGATTAATAAAATCTTTAAGAATTTTATTCATGGCATGACCAATATGAATTGAACCATTAGCATATGGTGGTCCATCATGTAAAACGAATGGTTTCTTTCCTTTATTCTTTTCTCTAGTTTTAGCGTAAAGATTCATTTCTTCCCATTTTTGGGCTTGAATTATTTCATTTTCGCCTAAATTTCCTTTCATTTGAAATTCGGTTTTTGGCATTAATAGTGTTTCTTTGTAATCCATTTTTAACTCCTCCTTTAATTAAAAAAAGTTCATAAATATAGAGACGACTAATCGCGGTACCACTCTACTTTATGAACTTTAATTCATACACTCTTTCTCTTAACGTGAGATTGCCGTACTTTCCTTATCCGAAAGTCACATCAGAAGTGATTTACATTATATTTTATTATATCTTAATTTCACCATATATAAGACTCTCTAAATAAACCATATAATGTCGTCTTCATCAATTGCTTTATGTCTTAAATTATAGAATTTATTTACATGTTTGTCAATTAGTTAGTTTGACTTATGCATGTTTTATAAACTATTTTCTTTTATTTCTTTTATTTTCTTTTATTGTCTAATGTCATTTTTAATACTGGACCTTTTTCTTCTATTGTATCTTCTAAAATAGTTTCTTCGTCATTAAATCCAAATGGTGAGATTCTTTCGATATTCTCTCTTAATGCCTTTAAATCACTTAACGAATATTTATCAATATTATTAATATTAAATGGTTGCTTGTTTCTACTCCTCTGTAACTCAATTTGTTTAATGGCTTTTTTACTAACACCCAATTTTATATTTTCACTTTTTTTAATATTTTCATTTAATTCTTCTTTATGATCTAAAAAATAATTTAATTTTTTTATATCTCTTTTCTTTATTGCATTTATTATTGTTTTAGCAGGATAATAAATTGCACCTTCAGCAATAATAGCAAGAAACATACCATAAAACCATCCACCATTATTTACAAAATTCATAATAGCTATTGGTAACATCAATGGTTGACTTATTGTTAATATTTTATCTAGCATTTTAAGCGGTTTTGGTTGTGCATATCTAGCTTGTTCTTCCATTCTAGATATTATTTTATTTTCATTTTCCTCTGAATATGGAACTGTGTATGATTCTCCACTTGCTAATTTTGCAACAATTTTTCCATTTTCTATTTTATAAGATAATATAAATTTTTTAGAATCATCATAATTTAGCGAATAATTTTTCATTATATTTTCCCCGTCTCAAAAAGTTTACTATTATTATAGTGTTTTCTCAATAAAAGTCAAGACATACTCCTTTATTTTGCTCTTATTTCCTTTTATTCTATATATAATCTATGAAATCATAATTATTTTTTATTGTTCTAATTCATCATCTTTGCTATATTCATTTTTAATTGTATCTATATCATCATTATCTAAAATCTCTTCTTCATCTAATTCATAAACTCTACAATTTGTTCTTTCTGGAATAGATGTGAATACTTCTTCTTCATTATCCAATAATCATTTTTCATCATTACCAATATAAATAACTCCTAATTGTATTCTATCTATTTTATCCATTTTCTTATAATCTTCTATTGGAAATATTCTTACAATGTTTCTATTTTGATAATCATTAAAGAACATTACTTTATCATCATAATAATAAGTTGCTTCAAAATAACCAACATTATAAAATTGTCTTAATGTAAATATTATTTCACTAACTTTTTCTATTGGTAAGTATTTACTAAATCTTAATTTAGTTCCAACACAACCAAGTATTGCATAATCTTTTTTATCTAAATAACCTGCATCATATAAATTATTACAAGGTTTACAAATGCTTTCTCTAAAATTAACTTCACCAATTTTGACTTTGTTATCAGTATAATATTCAAGTTCAACATTATCTACATATCTCATTATTAAATCTGATTTTTCTTTTCTCGTATAATCTTCCTACATATAAATTCTATCTTCTTTTTTAATTCATCATCAAACCCTAATTCTTTCTTAACAATATTAATCGTTTAAATCTGTCCTTTCTTTAATTAACAAAAAAATACCAACTTCTTTTAGAAATTGATATTTTCTATATTAAGTCCAAAACTTTAAAAAGTCTGGACAGATTTCCCAATGGTGCTAGAAAGAGGAATTGAACCTCCAACCTACTGATTACGATTCAGTTGCTCTACCTAATTGAGCTATTCCAGCATGGAAAGCTTTAATTTAGTTTTCGATTATTTCTCCATCTAAACTAAAACTTTTAGCATCCGTTATTTTAACATTTATAATTTGTCCAATAGTGTCCATAGGTGCAGTTACATTAACTAATTTCATATTTTCAGTATATCCACATACTTTGTTACTATCTTTTTCAGATACACCAGTAACTAATACTTTTTGAATTGTGTTAAGCATTCTTTCGTTACTTTCTTTAGAATATTTATTAACTAATTCATTTAAACGATGTAATCGGTCCTCTTTTTCAGCTTCAGTTAAATCATTTTTCATTTTAGCAGCAGGGGTATTTTCTCTTGGAGAATAGATAAATGTAAATGCGCCATCATATTTACAAGTATTAACTACATCTAATGTATCATTAAAGTCTTCTTCAGTTTCACCAGGAAAGGCCACTATAATGTCAGTTGTTATTGAGGCATTTTTAACCTTGTTACGAATTTTATTAAATAGTTCTAAGTATTCTTCTTTCGTATATCTTCTACCCATTAACTTTAAAATTTTATTTGATCCACTTTGTAATGGTAAATGAATATATGGCATAATATTTTCTCTTGATGCTATAACGTCAATCATTTTATCAGTAAAATCCCAAGGATGAGATGTTACAAATCTAATTCTTTCAATTCCGATATCACTAACTTTTTCAAGTAGTTTACTAAATTCAATTTCGCCATCTAAGTCTTTACCATAAGCATTAACATTTTGACCTAATAAAGTTATTTCTTTATATCCTTGTTCTTTTAGTTCTTTAACTTCTTTTAGAATATCTTCTGATTTACGACTTCTTTGTTTTCCTCTAGTATAAGGAACTATACAATAAGTACAAAATTTATCACAACCATACATAATATTTACCCAAGCTGTTATTTTAGAATCTCTTTTATATAAGTTACCAAATTCAATTACGTCTCCTTCTTTACTATAAACATTAATTGATTGCTTACCATAAAAATTCATTAGCATATCAGGTAATTCATTCATATTGTGTGTACCAAAAACTATATCAATATATTTATGTTTTTCCCTTATTTCTTTTACAACATTTTCTTCCTGAGCCATACATCCACAAAGACCAATAATTAAATCTTTATTAGTTTTCTTTAAATGCTTACATCTTCCTAAAAAACCAAATACTTTATCATGAGCATTTTCTCTTATAGCACAAGTATTTAAAATAATTAAATCTGCTTGTTCATAATCTTCTATTTCAGTATAACCTAAATTTTCTAATATCTTTTTAATTTCTTCGCTATCGTGAACATTCATCTGACAACCATAAGTTTTAATAAAATATTTTTTTCCTTTAAATACCTCATTATAATTACGATTCTCATATAAATATTTTACTTCTTCTTTTCCTCTTTTTCTGGCATCTGCCATGTTTGGATAATTCATTTATATCACCAACTTCGTTAATGATTATATCATACTTTAAGCCATTGTGGTAATAATATTAAAGTTTTTGGAGTAATTATCTATTTGTTTACTCCGAAAACCAATTGCAACAATAATTATTAGTACAATTAGATAAAAAATAATTAATCCTTTATATTCTTTTAATGCGTTAGTCATTACTACCACTCCTTCCAACAATATTAATATAAACCAAACAAATGTATTTGTCAATATTTTTTAAACAATTGTTTGACTTTATTTTTTGTTTATGTTAATATACACGTAAGGAGGAATTATGGACGAAAAAAAATTAACAAAAAAACAAAAAGTCGTACTTCAATATATAAAGAAATATGTTGTAAGTCATGGATATGCACCAACTGTTAGAGAAATTTGTCAGGGATTAAACCTTTCTAGCCCTGCAACAGTTCATTCTCATTTATCACAGTTACAAGGAAAAGGTTATATAAGGAAAGGTAAAGGAAAATTTAGAACAATTGAAGTTTTATGTGAAAATGAATTTGTACCTAAAAATGAAGAAATTGTAAAAGTTCCATTACTTGGAAAAGTTACTGCTGGTACCCCAATTGAGGCTATTGAAAATCCAAATGAATATTTTTCATTACCTATTGAGTTAGTACCACCTAAAGAAACTATCTTTACTCTTAAAGTATCAGGTGAAAGTATGATAAATGCGGGTATTTTAGATGGAGATATCGTTATTGTACAAAAACAAAGAGTTGCTAGAAATGGTGAAATAATTGTTGCAATGACTGAAGAAAATGAAGTAACATTAAAAAGATATTATAAAGAAAATGGTCATATTAGATTACAACCAGAAAATGATACGATGGCACCAATTATTTTACCTAATTGTACTATTTTAGGTAAAGCGATAGGACTTTATAGAAAAATAAATTAAAAAAGAAAAGTAATTTAACTTATAAAATTTAAGTTTTGTTACTTTTCTTTTTTTGGTTTTACTAATTCATTTCCTAATATTGTTAACATTTTAATAAAATAATCCTTAGTATTTTTATCAATATCTTTAATATTTAAAATTATATTATAAATTTCTTTAATGTTCAATTTTGCTTTTTTATTATCAACTAAATAATTTATAATAGTATCAAAAGTTTTTTGTAAATCATTTTGATTTATTATGGAAATTCCACTAGTAGTAATATCATGTAGCTTTGTGGAAAATGAACTTGGTTTTTGCTTAATAAATTCTTCTCCAAATAAAATCCACGAATAAGGATAATGAACTTTTATACCCATTCCATTTGATTTAATATAAGTATAATTATCATTATACAGTAAACTTCCCACAAAAGAATCACTTGGCAAATAATTATGTAATTTGGAAGAAACTTTTTTATATTTTTTAGTTAAATATTCTTCCTTTCTTAAACCAGGACCATCAAAATTATCTATTCTTTTAATTTTATTATAAACACTACTTTTACATTCCATCACACCAACTAACGCTAAATTACCACCTTTAGAATGTCCATTAACAAATATATTATTTCCTTTTATCTTATTTAAATAATTAATAGCGTACTTGTGAGTAACTGTTGGATAAGTATATGCAATTTTTAAATTTTCAATCCAACTTATCATTGAATCATCTGATCCTCTAAATGATACAATAGTGTTTTTATTAATAGAATAAGTTATAGCACTAAACTGAGTTTCCGTATTTAAAATATATTCAGAATTTATAATATATAAATCTTTATATCTTGGTAATTCAAGAAGTTTCTTTAATAAATCGAAAGATTTTTGACTTGATTTACTTTGAAGAGCTTTATCTTTATTTTGATCAATATAATTATAGAAATCTAATAAACTATATTTTTTCTTAAATGATTCAAAAGGAAGATAAGCTAAAAGTGAACATATTAAATTATCCTGAACATTCCAATTAATTTCATCTATTTTTATTTCACCATAATATTTTATATAATCATATATTGTATACATTAAATAAGTCTCCTTTATGCATTTTCACTTAACAAAGGGGCTAAATAACTAATTAATTCATTATCTGTAATAATTTCTAAATCTCCATTAATAATTTTTCCATAAAAATATTTTATATCATTATCTAACTTACCTAAATAACAATATGTTTCATTATTATATTCTATTTTACTTACAATAACATATTTATCATCATTATCTAAAGTTAATATATATTTATCTTCCACTATATCTTACTCCTCTATTACAATTCATATAATTTTGCCTATTATATTTATCATTATGTATTTCAACTATATTATCATATAGCCCTGGATATTCCGATTCCAAAAAAGCACGATATCGTCTTTCATCACCTGATATTAACAATCTTTTTATTTTTTTATACTTTCTAATATCATCATTTAATTCTATTGTACTTTTAAAATTTCCATAAATACTTCCTACTGATATAACTGTTAAAATTGTAAACAAGATTGGTTTAGCTAAACTAATAAAATTTGCATCTACTACTTCTCCAGCTGTTACATATGCACAAGATGATAGCAAAAGTGTCATTCCAATATTTACAACTAATGATACCTTTTGCTTTATTTTATTTCTCTCTGTTTCATCTATTAATCTATCATAGTAATCAATTGCTTTCTCTATTCTTTTTATTTTCATTCTCATTTAATGTATCACCTATTTTAATGTTATCATATATAGTCAAGGTTTTAATCATTTATTTAATTAATTTACAAAATAAATGTAAAGTAATAGCTTAATAATAATTATTAATAAATCAAATATTATATGATTACTAATCAAAATAACAAAAAACATAAAAAAAGGTTAACAATTAAGTTAGCCAATTTTATTTTATTAATAAATAAATTAAGAATACTAAATAGATTGATAAAATAATATATCCATTAATTTTAGTTGATTTTTGAGTTTTGTTATCTATTCCTAAAGCCATAGTTATAAAGATTCCACCAATAAGTCCACCAATATGAGCCCAATTATCAATTCCACTAAAAGTAAAACCTATAAGTAAGTTAAGTACTATAATAGGAACTATTTCTTTAAGTAAAACAGAACCTAAATATAATCTATAATGCATTCCAAAATATAATAAACTTCCTAATAATCCAAAGATAGCACCAGATGCACCTAGTGAATAACTATTAGTTAATATGCATGATAATAATGAACCAGATAATCCACTAATTAAATAGATAATTAAATATTTCCATTTACCTAAGAATGTTTCCAATTGATTACCTATAACATATAATGAATACATATTTACAATCAAGTGATAAATTGATCCATGCATAAATATAGAGGTAATTAAACGATATATTTCACCATTTCTTACTCTATATGGATCTAATATTAAAGCATTAAATAAGTTATCATTAAACATCGTTAAGACAAAGACTATAACATTTAATATAATTAGAATATTAGTAACAATAATTTTTTTTGGAGCAAATATACTTTCAAATCGTTCATTTTTTTCAGCACTTCTAGTATTAATATCATTAGTAATATTTATAAAAGTATCAAATGAATTATCTTTCTTTAAAGATACTGTTTTTAATTTAGGAAAGATACCAGCAATATTATTGTCACTTCTTAAATCTTTTAAATCAGTTATTTTATAATTATTTATAGTTTTAGAATTTGTTAAATCAACATTATCACCTACATCTAGTAAAAGATTTAAAGTTTTCATATTAAATGTTAAAGTTTTTTGTTTAATTTGCCTTGTTACATTCTTTATTTTATAGTTATCAAACGCTAATTGATCATTATTATGAATATAGTTAGAATTAATACGAATTACTTTATATGGTGCTTCTAAATTTTCTAACCATATTTCATTTTTAACACCATTAACTATCATTGGTTCATAGTTTTCTTCAGTTATAAAGTAATGAACTAATTTCATTATTAATTCTTCTTTGGGATCCATATAATTATTCATTTCTTTTCACCTAATTTCATATAATATTTTATAACAAAAGGATTCATTAGTAAAGGAGAAAAATATGTTAAAGAAAATAGTATTCTTTGGAATTATTGTTTTAATGTGGAATTTAGGCTTAATTTTATTTCCGATTGATTATGGTTATTTAACAACTTTTAGACATTTAATTTACTTTAATTATGATATTTATTTAGTTATATGGGGATTTGTTTCTTTATTTATTAGTTATTCTTTTTATAGGTTATTTATTGATTTTGACTTAAATAATAATTATATATTTATATTTTTAATTAATTATATATTTACAGAGGTATTTGGTATATTTTTCTTTGTTTTTAATAGTTTAATTTTAAGTATAATTTGTATGTCTATAGTTGCAACTAGTAGTGTCTTAGTTTATTTAGAAGCAAAAAAAATTGATAGACATAGTTCTATGTTTGGAATTATACCTATCATATTTAATGGAATTAATTTAATATCTTTAATGGTAATGTTTATTCTAAACTAGTCAGAGTATCTAGAAAGTCTTGAAATTCTTTAGGTAATGGAGCTGTAAAATGAAGATGTTCTTTAGTTATAGGATGATAAAAATCTATTTCTCTTGAATGAAGAAATTGACCGAACGGAGTGCATTTCATTTTAGTGTATACGGGATCATTATAAATTGGATAACCAATATATTTCATGTGAACTCTTATTTGATGAGTTCTTCCAGTTTCTAATTTTAAATTTATCAATGTATATCCTTTGTATCTTTTTAATACGTTAAAATGAGTGATAGCATTTTTGCTATTTTGTTTAGTAACTGTGTAGCGTTTACGTTCACTTGGATCACGGCCAATGGGAGCATCAATTAATCCCTCAGAAGTATCTAACTCACCTATTACTAATGCTGTATAATATCTATAAATATCTTTATTTTTTAAAGCTTCAGCAAGTAATTCATGTGCTTTATTATTTTTTGCAACAACCATTAAACCACTTGTATCTTTGTCAATACGATGAACAATTCCAGGACGTGCTTTACTACCATCACTTAAATTAGTAGTATATCCCATAAGAGCATTTACTAAAGTATGTTCTTGATTACCATTACCAGGATGAACTACCATTCCACTTGGTTTATTAATTATCATTAAATCATTATCTTCATAAACAATGTCTAATTTAATATTTTCTGGTAAAATATCAGTTTCTTCTTTAAAGTTATCATCTACTATAATTTTATCATTAAGTTCTAATTTATAACTTGCTTTAGTTTTTTTATCATTTACTTTAATATTCTCATTATCAATCATTTTTTGAATAATAGTACGAGAATAATCTAAATTTTCACTTAAATATTTATCAATTCTTTTTCCAACGTTTTCTTCACTTATTATCATTTTTATCCTCTTTTATTGTTTTTATAATTATTAGAAATATACCTAAACATATACAAATATCACTTATATTGAATATAGGAAAATTATAATTAAAGATTCTAAAGTCTAGGAAATCTCTAACGTAACCAAAAATTAAACGATCTATTAAGTTACCTATTATTCCACCAAGTAATATATAAAATGAGATATTTTTTTCAATATATTTATCTATTAAATAGATAGCTATTAATGTTACACAAATAAATAATAAATTATAGCCTGATAGAATACTAAAAGCTGCTCCATTGTTATGGGCATTAGTTAAATAAAAAAAATTTTTAATAATTTGAAATGATTTTAAATATTCAATATTTTGATTAATTAAAAATTTTGTTAACTGATCTATAATTATTATTAGAAATGTTATAAGGATATATTTCTTTTTTTTCATATTAATCACAGGATTATTATACTTTGTTTATTTTAAATTTACAAGTATTACGTCGGAACCGATTTTAGTAATGGATGAATAATCAATTTTGTATTCAGAAGCAGAAAATTTTTTAATCATTTTTAGAGAACCCACAACAAAATAGTTAATAGAACCATTTTCATTTACATCTATATCAATTATTTTTCCTAGGTTAGCACCAGTATTTTGATTTATGATATCTTTATTTTGCATATCGGATACTAGCATAATGTATCACCAATTAATTATATGTTTATCTTAAATACTTTTTCATATTATTGATGGCATTTTTTTCGATACGTGATACTTGGGCTTGTGATACGCCTAAATCAGCTGCAATTTCTAACTGAGTTTTACCATAAATATATCTAGCATAAAGAACATTTCTTTCTCTCAAGTTTATTTGATTTAAGGCACCAGTTAAAGATATTGTATCATTTTGATCAATTAAATCTTTTTTACTTGATAACTGATCTTCTAAGTAAATTGTATCTCCTCCATCATTATAAATTGGTTCAGAAATTGATACTGGTTCTATTAATGATTCTAAAGCAAGAGATAAATCATACTCAGTAATATTTAATTCATGACATATTTGTTTATTAGATGGTTCGATTCCATGTTTAAGTAAATAATTTTCTTTATATTTTAGAATTTGATAGGCTGTATCTTTAATGCTTCTAGATATTCTTACAACACTTGATTCTCTAATAAATCTTTTTACTTCTCCTAAAATAAGGGGTACTGCATAAGTAGAAAATCGAACATCATAATCAAGTGAAAAATTATCTACTGCTTTAATTAAGCCAACTGTTCCAATTTGAAATAAATCATTCATGTCATATTTGCCACTATTATAATGTTTAATTACGCTTAAAACTAATTTAAGATTACCATTTACTATATCATCTTTAGCAAGTTTGTCTCCTTTTTGATATTTTTTAAATAATTCAATAGTTTCTTCATTTTTTAATACTTTTAATTTGTTTGTATCAATTCCAGTTATTTCAACTTTATATTTTCCCAAAATAAATCTCTCCTCTAATTTATAGTGGAAAGATTTTGAGATGTTTATTCATACTTAATTATTTATTTTATTGGTCTCATGGTTTTAGCCTCTAATCGTGCATTAAAATTTTAACGAATATTCATATATTTTTGTTGACTATTCTATAATCTATTTGATATATTAATTTTCAGGAACATCTAATATGTTTGAGTGATTACTCCATATCTTTATTTTTTAAAGAAAGGAGTGATTTTATGAGAAAAATTGATTATCTAATCCTTTTTCTTATAGTAATTATTTTTATATTATTATTTATTATTATTAAACTGATATAAAAAAATCACCATAAACTTTGGGGGTTTTGGTGAAACTTTGATAAAGGGTAATCACCTAGCTATCCAAATTAGGTGTTCCTTTTTTATTTTATGTAAGTCTTACTTACGTATTCATTATAGCAAAAAATATTTTTATCTTCAATAGTGTTACCATAATAATTTAACGAATATTCATATATTTTTGTTGACTATTCTATAATCTATTTGATATATTAATTTTCAGGAACATCTAATATGTTTGGGTGATTACTCCATATCTTTATTTTTTAAAGAAAGGAGTGATTTTATGAGAAAGATAGATTATTTAATCCTTTTTCTTATAGTAATTATTTTTATATTGTTATTTATTATTATTAAATTAATATAAAAAAATCACCATAAACTTTGGGGGTTTTGGTGAAAATCACAAATTAGGATAATCACCTAACTAACCAAAATTAGGTGTTCCTTTTTATTTTATGTAAGTCTTGCTTACGTATTCATTATAGCAAAAATTTGACGAATTTTCAAGATGCTAAAATACGCAATTTCATATTATTTAACTTCCATAACTGTTTGAAGTTTTTTAATAACCTTTTTTTCAATACGTGATATGTAAGACTGACTTATACCTAACATTGCTGCTACTTCTTTTTGAGTATATTCTTCATTATTATTTAAACCATAACGAAGTGTCATAATTTCTTTTTCACGATCATTTAATTTTACCAATTCTTTTTTTAATAAATCTTTATCTACTTTTAAAGAAAACTCATCAAATACGATATTATTATCAGTTCCTAAAATATCTTCTAAGTGCAATTCATTACCTTCAGGATCATAGTTTATTGCATCTTCTAAAGAAACTTCTGTTTTTCTTTTTTTATTTTTGCGAATATACATTAATATTTCGTTAGCGATACAACGAGATGCATAGGTAGCTAATCTAATATTTTTATCTGGTTTATAAGTTTCAATTCCTTTAATTAAACCAATAGATCCAATAGATACTAAATCTTCTAAGTCATAACCCGTACTTTCATATTTTTTAGCTAAAAAGACTACCAATCTAAGATTATGTTCTATAAGTTTATTTCTAGCTTGTATATCACCTTGTTTACTTTTAATAATTTCTTCAAACTCTTCTTCTTTGGATAAAGGTGGTGGTAATATATCTGCACTACCAACAAATAGTAAACTATTATCTATTTTTAACAACTTAAATATTAAATCAATTAATTTTCTCATAGTATCTCCTTATTTAATATAATTTTTATTCCATTTATATTTACATCTGACAAACCAATTAAAGCTTTTTTTGTTTTTTTATTATTAACCATAATTTTTTGAGGGGAAAACACTTCAAGTAAATCTTTATTATTAACAGTGTAATACGGAACTAAAAATGTTTTAATATGATCATCTATTAAAGATGAATTTACTAAAATGATTGGTTTATGAAAGTAAGGATCTTTTAATTTATTACCAGTATCTAAAAAGGCAGTATCTTTAATAACTTTATCATTATAGTATATTTCAATATTGTAATAGTTTTGATATTCAATTTGATAATGTTTTTGTTTATTAATAAATTTAATTATAATAAATGGACTAATTAATAAAAGTAAATAAAGATTTATTTTTAAACCATTATTTTCAAAGATATACCCTTTATTTGACAAAGTAACTGTATCATTAAGTAAGTAAATTGTTCCACCTAAAATAATACTAAGAATATATAAATAAATAAGATTATCTTTAAAATAATTAAAGTTTTGATATTTAAAACTAATAATTATCATAATAATACTAGTTATTAACTTATACATTAATAATAACATGTTATTGTTTAGATAAAATAATAGTATAGTTGATAATGAACCAATAATAGAAGCAATAATTATACGAAATATATTTGGTTTTCTTTTTAATAAAACTGATACACCAATTAAAAGTAATAAATCTATTAAAAAATTAAATAAAATAATTAAATCAACATATATTACCATTTACCATCACCATTTAGATTATAAAATATAGAAATTTAAAAAAATGTCGAAAAAAATTGTAGTATCTTAACTTTATTTATTTTTCATTAGCTGTTATTTACGACAAAATAATTAAAAATAAAGCACTATTAAAAAAATTAAACATCCAATATTATACCCAAAAAATGGTTTTATTAAGACAAGCAACTATCACCTAGATCCAATAAAAAAATAACTCAAAAAAGTTATTTTTATTTTCCTTTATTTTCTGTTTTTTCTAATTTAGCAACAGTTTCATTTAAAACTTCAATAGTTTTCTTTCTAACATCAGAAGCAGCTTTTTCCAAAACAGGAGTTCCTTTTTCAACAGCTAAATTATATAAATCATTAGCTTTCTTTTCAATCTCTTTACCTTTTTTCTTAACAACAGAAACTACCTTTTCCTTATCTAAATCTTTTAATTCTTTTTGGATCTCATTAATAGATTTTTCAATAGAATCTTTTACATCATCATATTCAATATCTTTAGCTTTTTCCCAAAGATTTTTCATCTTATCAACTAAATCCTTTCTAGTATCTTCACCCTTTTTTGGTGCAAATAACAATCCTAATGTAGCACCTACTGCAAGTCCAGCAAATAATCCACCTTTTTTACTCATAATCGTCTTCCTCTTCCTTTCTCTTCTTTAAACTTACAATTTTATTGACAATTCCTTTTACAAAACCAGCAACATAATCAGTAAGAAATCCAATTTTATTAGTAAATAAATCAAAAACATTAAAAACTTTATCTAGACTTTTTACTTTCTTAGTTACATCATCAATTAAATAATTGAAATTGTCTATTGTAATTATAAGTTTAATTCCTAAAATAATACCTATAACTAATAAAATAATAAGTAAAATATAAATAATAATTGGTAATACTTCCATTAATGTCATTATTCTTCTTCCTCCTCGTCCTTATTTTCATACATAGAATCTATTAAGTTAAATAAATCTTTTTCTAAAGTATCATCTTCATCATCTTTTGTTGTTTCTTCAATTTTTTTATCTTCTACTATAGGCATTTCAGATGTAGTCTCTACTTCTTCATTTTCACTTACAAATTCTTCTTTACTAATTTCTTCAGGAACTTCAGGCAAAATATCATCTTCTAATGGTTTTTCTTTTTGAATCTCTTGATTACTAATGAGAATTTCATCTAATGTCTTTAAAGGTTCAGCAAATTCATCATCTACCTTTTTATTTTCTACTTCTTTTTTCTTTTCATACGCTTTTTTTCTAACATCTTCTAAACTTGGTCCCTTTACTCCTGTATCTGTTTTAATAATTACATCATCTTTAGTATAATTTTGATTTAAAACCCCATAAACAGGAGAAATTACTGGAGACGGAGTAAATATCTTTTTCTTTTCTTCTTTCTTTTGCTGTAAAAATTTAGAATAATCTCTAGGTTGTTCTCTCTTTCTTTCAGGTTCTTTGACAACATATTCATCTTTATTTCTTCTAGGAACATCATAATCATCATCAAAAAAGCTACTATTACTACTTGATTGTGAGTAACTATTACGTTTATTAACACTCAATTCCTTATCACTTCTAGTTGGTAGATCATCATCGAAATCTAAAGGAAAATTAAAGTTACTTGTCTTTTTTTGAGGTTCACTAACAATATCATCATCCTTATCTTCAACAGGCATTTTAACCTCTTTTATCGGATTACTTTCCTTTACAACACTCTTTTTCTCATAAGTAGTTTCCTCATCTTCATCAATATCAAATAATACATCTTTTATTTTCTTAAAAACACTCATTAGTTATTCTCCTTTTATTAAATCATAATCTGGTACTTCATCATCTTTATAATTATCATACTCTTCAACTACCTTTAAGAAGTTTGAATCTTTTGAATTAGTCTCAAATATATTAAAACTCTCTTCACTATAGTTAAGTACATCTTCCTCAAGTAAATTTCCAATTATATCATCATTATACTCTACTGAAGATAAAATAATTAAACTATTTGCAATAGCATTAGCAATATCATTACTATCTACTATTACTTCTATTTTAGCATAATTATACATTATTTCAATTAAATATTTATCATTTTTTACATTTATTTCAATATATCCACTCTTATTATCATAATTAATTAACTCACTCATATAAACATTATCTTTAACTTTATAACTATTTTCCACCTTATGATAATAACTAACAATATCTACAAACATATAATATTTAAGATTATTTTCTCTAAACACTATATTTCTCTCATTAATTTTATCTATCACTAAATTAGATGGCAAATAAAATTTATAACCATTTTTATATTCATTAGCGTTATTACTTTTACTAGATATAACTTTATTAATAATTTGTTCAACATTATTATTATCTATTTTAGTACAACCACACAATAAGGTTACACTAAATATTAATATTATTATTTTCTTCATCTATATCCCTCTAAATAATCATATCACAAATATGGATCTTCATAAAGAAAAAATTTGCAAACAAAAACTAGAAGCGCCTTTCTAATCGCTTCTAGTCAAAACCATTGTCCAAGCAATATTGAAAATTCTATTTAAACGAAAGACCTTTTTCTTATCGGCAATAGGACAACCCAAATCATCTACTTCTGGCATATTATGATAAGTGAACATCGACACCACCCATTTGATCGTAGACTCCGACAGCAGATCCATAGAAGAAGAATACACCGCCATATCCACCAAATCCTGTTGTATATTTCTTACTAGTTTCTAATGTTATTCTCTTAGTAGCATGTTGATATGAGGAATAAAAAGTACCATCGCCCTTTACTTCTAAGTCAATATCTTGAACTATTCTCATATTTACTGAACTTTTTGGTAAAAGAACAGTACATCCATAACCATTGCCGTTATAGACTCTATCAGTAAATTCGACCGCTTCTCCAGACCAGTATAAAAATGTATTTGGAGTTGTTAATCTTGTTAAATTGCCATATAAATATGAGCCTATTACATCATAACTTAAAACTTTTGGAAATCCTTTCCATTGCAATCCAGTTACCATTCCACAAAAACGGTCATTACAAGAATAAGCAAGAGTTAATTTTTTCGCTGTAGTTTCGTGAATTAATGCTTTAGGTGATTCCACGCTACTTTCAAAATCTTCTATCTCTTTCTTATAAACTTTCTTACCATATAATCCCATAGAAAGATATTTATTAAACTTATCTTGAGTAATAATCTCTTGATAGCCATCAAAATATAACTCACCTAAGAAATTATACTGTTCTTCCGTCATACCTACTCCATTCTTATTTGTATAATATACATCATCTGCATGGACATTAATGCTTAAAACATTAATTACAAATAATGAACAAATAAGAATCAAAGATAACCTCACTAGTTTAAACATACATCACACTCCTTTCTTATTTCAACCATACCGCATCTTAACTAAAAAAGGTAGTGAATGTCATTCACACCTCTAAAAAATCCTTAAAATACTTAGATAAATACTGATTAAAATATTTTTTATAAAGAGTATATTTTGAATTTTTTTGATCATTAATATTAACTGAAAAATTCTCATACAAATCATAATTATAATAATAAAACATCGATTTATCTAAATAAAGTGTTATAAATACCTTATTCAAATTACTTTTAATTTTAATAACATTATCTTTTGGGAAATAAGAATACTCTACATTATCCTCTTTTAAATAATAATATCCAACCTCACTGTTATATTTAAATCCATTTTCCATTAAACCTTTAATTAAATCATCTGTTTTGCTACACCTATTATTTCCTCCAGCAACACTATCATCATTTAAATTACTTACCATAAGATTATCATTTTTAAAATCATTAAAATAATCAAGTTTAATTTTAGTACAAGACTTATTATAACAAGCATCTAAATAAAGTTCTTTATTCTTACTTAATAAATTCATAAATGTTTCTTGAGACTGTTCAATTTCTACAATTAAATTCTTGGCACCACCAGTTAATAAAATAACCTCATTACCATTTTCATCATAATAATATAATCTTATAATATCGACACTAATTAAATTATCTTTATTATCATAAAAATTGCCAGGTCTAAAATAAACTTTTTCTTTATTCATAACTAGAAGTCCATCTCTAGTTCTAACAGAGTCATTTTCTCCATAAATCATATATACTTTTACTGAATTATAAGTGCTTACAAAGTAATAAAATAAAAATGATATTAAAACAAATAATAAACCAATTTCTAAAAATATTATTATCTTTTTACTTCTACTTTTAGATTTAATAAGAGTAATTAAAGTATTACTAGTAGGCGTAGTATCAATATTCTTCTCATTTCTTTTACCATTTAATAATTCATCTATTGAAACATCAAAGAAATTAGCAATCGAGATTAACTTATCATTAAGTGGAATTATATCCTCATTTTCCCACTTATTAACTGTAGTCCTATGAACAAATAATTTCTCAACTAACTGTTCTTGACTAAGCCCACGCTCCAATCTCAATTCCTTTATAAATTTTGAAAATTTATTTGTATCCATTACTTCATCATCCCAAACAATAAATCTACCACTTATCTATTAAAAAAGAAACTACTTTTGTTTCTTCTTGCCATAGTATAAACTATTTAAAACTTTTACCTTAACACCTTTTTCATATTTGAACATTTTTCTAACGTTTTTAGGTAATTCTTTTTTATAAACTTTCATAATTTCCTCCATCCAACAGACCTATTATAGCACAATTTTATAAATTTTGCCTAGAAAATAGACATATAAATTGATAAATGTTATAATTTTTTAAGATTGGAGATAATGAAAATGAATAGAAGAGATGGAATTAAAGTAAAAGATATAGACGGAATGCACAATTTAATGTTAGAAATTATGCCCAAAAGATGTGATTCAGATGTATATATATCTTCTAAAATTGATGTTACTAATTTAGTTGAATATGTTAACAAATTAAAAAAGAAAGATGACTATAAAAATTTAACTTATTTTCACACCTTTTGCATTGCAATTGGAAAACTAATTTATAATAGACCATTACTAAATAGATTTATAATTAATAAAACATTTTATGATCGTAAATACGTTTCTTTAGGTTTTGTTGCTAAAAAAGAATTTACTGACCATTCAGAAGAAGTATTTACATCAATAAAAATTAATAAAAATGATAATTTAAAAACCATTAGTGATAAAACAAGTGGTAAAGTTACTAATCTAAGAAACAATAAAACTAATAATACTGATGATTTAGTTAACAAAATAGGTCATATGCCTAAATTAATAAGATATATTATTATTAAAATTTTTAAGTTTTTAGATAATCATGATTTAATCCCTAATTCTATTACTGAAAACCTAATTTATTATCAAAGTGCCCTACTATCTAACTTAGGTTCAATTAACTGTAATTCTATTTATCATCATCTAACAGACTTTGGTACTAATGAAGCTTTAATCACATTTGGCAAAATTGAAGATGAAGCTAAAGTTATTAATGGTAAAATTGAAATAAGAAAAATGTTAGATATTGGAGTAACTATAGATGAACGAATAGCAGATGGATTTTACTTTGCAAAATCTCTTAAGTTATTAGAATACATTTTTGAAAATCCAGAAACTCTAGAAGATAGTGCTGATACATTATACAATATCAAACTACGTTAATAAAATTATATTTCTTCCATAAAGAAATATTAAAAAAAGAAATATTAAAGTTTAAAATAACTAATAATATTTCTTTTTTATTTTATATTCCATAATTAAATCCACTAGAATATTTCATAATTTTATTAAATACTCTAACTTTTTCTTTTCCATCTAAAATAACAGGTTGATAATTATTTTTATTTTTAAAACCAGATACTGATGCAGGAACAATTTCAATATTATCATCTAATTGTAATTCACCATTAGAAAAATTAAACGTTTGTCTAAACATAAATGTATCTTTATCAGTTGGATTTTGATTCCCACCAAATACAAAATTAGCTAAAGAATAAATTATATATTTATCATTATATTTTTCAATCCCCTGTATTACATGAGGATGCGTTCCAACTACTAAATCAGCACCATTATCAATTAAATAATGTCCCATCTTTTTTTGTGCTTCATTTTGCATTAAATCTTTCTCAATTCCCCAATGTACACTAACAATAATAAGTTCAGCACCATTTTCTTTTAAATAATCAAGACCTTTTTTAGCTTCTGCATATTTTACACAATCAATATCATGAAAAGCCATAAATCCAATTTTAATACCATTTACTTCTTTAATTAAATAGTCACTATAACCATAATGCAATACATTATTATCATTTAAAGTCTTAATAGTTTCATCATAACCACTTTTACCAAAATCATAAGCATGATTATTAGCAAAACTTACCATTTCTACACTACCTTTTTTTAAAACATCAACATAACTAGTAGGTGCTTTAAAATTAAATGCCTTTTCCACTATATCATTTGAGGAAGTAAATTGTCCCTCTAAATTAGCAACCGTAATATCATCTTGATCTAAATATTCCTTTACTTTAGCAAAATAATAAGCATAATCCCCATTATTATCATCAAAATACTTATCAAATCTACTTCCATACCAATATCTAGGATCCCAACCTATTGTACAATCACCAACAAAACTTAAAGTAACCTTCTTTTTATCAAATTTGTAACTATCTTCACTTGTCTTTTTGATAATTAAAGGTACATTAATAATATTATTTTTATTACTAAATCTAACAAAAAAAGTATAAGCAAATAAACAAAAAATTATAATATACAATCCAATTATTAACTTTTTCAACTATAACTCCTTTAAACTCTTTCCAGATAGTTCAACAGTCTTTCTAGCAAGAACAGTTAAACTATCAACAACATCACTATAATTTATTTTTAAGTAACTATAAACAACTGATAATTCAGTACAACCTAATATTATTTTTTCACAACCATTTTCCCTAAAGTAATTTAAAATTTCATCAAATTCTTTTAATGAAACAACCATATTTTTTTTAACTTTATCATAAATAATACTCATAACTTTTGCTTGATACTTATCATCTGGTACAAATAACAAATCATTATTAATAAACTTATGATAAGCACCAGATTTAATAGTACCATCAGTTGCCATAAGACCAATTCTTTTAGGATTATCCTTTAAAACAACTTTACTAGTTTCTTCTAAAATATTAATAACCTTGGCGCTAACTTCTTTTTGAACCTCATCAAAGAAATAACTAGCCGTATTACAAGGAATAACAATATATTTGCATCCCTCTCTATCAAGTAATTTAGCACAATCAACCATTTCAGATACTGGGCTATCATCTGATTTACCAAGAATAAAACTAGTTCTATCAGGAATACTTGAATACTGACAAACTAACATATCAACATTATCTTGATCACTTTCACTAACCGTATTATCTATAACTAAATCCATAAAATAAGTTGTCGCTTTAGGTCCTAATCCTCCAATAACACCAATTAAATTATTCATAATATTTCCTGAACTTTCTAATATGATTAATCAAAGCACCAACAATATAATATTTTCTCTTTAAACTAAAATCTTTCTTATAATCTAGTGGATTATTTTTCTTTAATTTTTTAGCAACTTTAACTAATTCTTTATCTTTACAATATTTTTTAATAATACTAAAAGGAATAATACTATAAAGTTCACATCCTTCTTGCTTATATGTTTTATCATGTATATCATAAATAAAAGTATCTACAAGTGGTGCTAAATAATTCGTATTACCTGCTCCCATATAAAAGTTACTTCTACCAAGTCTTACATTAACCTCAAAGAAATAAAATTCTTTAGTATCATCATCATACTTAATATCAAAATTAGCATAACCTACATATTTGGTTTCTTTAATAAATTTTTTAGCTGCTTCTACAATTTTTTCATCTTCCGTATTATATATAGCTGAATAATTTCCAGTTACATCGGGCCCTTTTTCCTCTAATAAAACCCTACCAACTGATGAAAATATAACATTACTATTTTGATCAGCAAAGCAAGTTAAAACTCTCATATTAGCATCTGATCCTTTAATATATTCTTGAACAACTACTGTATCATCATAACCAGAAGCAAATAACCTTTTCATAATTTCTTTATATTCTTCTAAAGATTTAAATAAAAATACCTTCTCTTTTCCTTCAAAACTAAGTCTTTGATACATTGCTTTATTACTTACTTTAGCTATAAAAGGACACTTAAAACTTATCTTAGTTTTATCATAATCATTCTTATCAACCACAATAGTTTTAGGATAATTAATACCTACTTTTTCACATATATCATAAAATCCCTCTTTAGAAGAAACTTTAACTAAAGTATCATAATCAATAGTAGGTACAACATAATAATTACTTAATTTATCTTTATTTCTAATAATAATTTCAACATAATCTTCACTACATCCAAAAAGTAACAACTTTTTATCTTCATATTTACTTTTAAGTTCTATTAAAAAATCAATTAATTTTTCTTCTGTCATATTATCAATAGTAAGTACATCTGTTATTTTAGAATATTTAGTCATCCAATAAGTATATTTTCCAATAACAATTGATTTAATCTTATAATGCTCATAAATAGTTCTTGCAACACTATAAGCACCTACATCTATTCCTAATATTACTGGTATAAAATCATTATTCATCCTATCACTACCTCTAAAATTATTATACACGTATATTAAAAAAGAATAAAGCCATAATTATAAATGGAGGAAAAATAATGAAAAAAGTACCATGCATGTTATCTACTAAAGATACATCTTACATTGAAGATATGTTTAACTGGAATATAACAGCATATCAAAAATGTGAAGAATATTTAAAAAAAGTAACTAACAAAGAACTACAATCAGAACTTAAAAAAATAAGTAAAATGCATTATAAAAATTGTGATAAGTTAGTTAAATATATAGGAGGTTTTATTAATGAATGATAAATTTATTCTATATGATATGTTAAATACTGAAAAAAACATGAAAATAAATACAGCAACTGCTTTAAATGAAGCATCATGTGATGAAATATATGATTTATATCATGAAATGTTTGAAGATATCTCAACATCTGCCAAAAACTTATTTACCATTGGCTTTAATAATAATTGGTACACCTTAGAAGAAACAAACCAAACTAAAATTAAAGAAAGCCATACTAAACTAAAGAATTCTTTAAAAGAAGAATAATACTTAAAAAAGATACTTGTATATTTATTCAAGTATCTTTAATTATTTCTTTTCATTCCAAAGTATATGCATTTTCTATGCTTTCTCCTGTTCCTCCAGCTAACACGACATCAGATTTCAAGAAAAGGGCTGGACGAACGGAATATTTATAATGAGTATAACTATTACTAACACTTCCATCAGTAGTAATTTCAAAACATGCATAGCCGGAACTTGGAGATAATGTCCAAGATCTATTTTTATCATATAGCCAATTATATGCTGTATTATCGCAATTATATAAATTATTTCTACACTCAATTTTTGTTGATGCATAGCCATAATCACTAGGATAAATTAAAGCAATTTTTCCATCCCAATAATTAGTTCTTGTTATTCCGTCTGTGGGATTACTAATATGCAAAATATCTCTTTCATAATTATATGCTTTTATAGTTGGAATATCATCGTACTCATAAATTCCACCAAAGTTCCATCTTACTGTTGCAATTTTACCTATTGAACTATTTTTTATATTTTTAACATATTTATAGATTGCTGTTTTTTCGTTATTTAATCCATTATACCATTTAGTTTCACCAGTAATTTTGTTTGATAAATATCCATCAGCAATAGCATCTCGACAATATTTTGGATTACCACTCCCATCACAATTAAGTTCATACATTAAATCAGCTTGACTCCACTCATTAATTCCCTTTCCCTCATTAACACTTGATTCAGAGCTATCCCATGAATAATTTCCTAGTGGATCATCTCTTACTATTTTTACAAGTGATTCCTTCTTTTCTTTACCTTTCTCATCTATTGAAGTTATATTATTAAATACTCCAACTATTCTCCATATTTCATCATTAAATTTTAGATAGTTCTTTGGTGATGCTCCTACATACCTTAAGTTTTTATCTGGTGTAACATCTTCTTCTAATCCATTTTTAGTTTTATCTAATTTTGTTAAATAAGTTGAAATATATTTTGGTTCATAATTTACTACTACTTTACCATTAAATGTTTTTCCTTTTTCTGAGTCTTGGTTTTCATTATTATCAGGAAATTGTATTATTAAATTGAATTTTATAGTTTGTTCAGTCTTTAAAGCAGGAAATACTCCGGTTACCATTTCTGTATATTTACTTCCGTTTTTAAATGTTCCATGAGTATATCCTGTATATGTATCATTTCCTGGTACTGTTTGATTTTTATAATCATCTTCTTTTTTACCTGGTTCAGGTGTTATTACATAATTTGCTGTTACTTGTGAGTTTGTCTCTCCTTCAACTTCTTTTATATAATAATGTATCATTCCATCACTAAAGGTTGAGGTATATTGTACTCCTACTTTATATGGCATTGGAAGTCCATCACCAGTCTTCATTCCTACAGTCGTATTTGATCCAGTTAATGTAAATGTTTTAGCAACTATAATGTCATTACTTGGCACAATATTTTTACTTGTTAATATATCACTTGTTCCATCAGTATAACTAATAGTCATCTTTCCTCCTATTACTTCTACTATTGATGTACTTCCATTATTATTTGTTGATGTAAAAAAAGCATATGTTATTCCTGAAAACATCATTAATAATATTAATAATGTTCCAATCATTACATATACTTTTGCTCTTTCATTCTTAACCTTATTCATTTTTATTTCACCTAACCTATAGTGAAATTATATTACTAAAAGCCCCCCCGTCAAGCGAAAACTTGTTCTATTTTTTATAAATTTTTAAATTAATATACATTTTATGCTGCATACATTCCTTTTATCAAATTAATAAATATAAAAGGCAAAAGTAAATTAACAGTATCTTATAAACTTAATTTATAAGGATTTGTCTTCTCTCCTGTTCCAGTTATAAATGATATATTGGACTTTAAATAAATTGAAGGGAAAACATAGTATAAATAATATGAATGATTTTCAATAATTGCACCACCAACCGAAACAAAAAATATATAGCTAGAAATACCATAATAAGGAGATAAAGTCCAATAATTAGCTGCATTAAATAGCCAATTATTAGTTTTACATACACCTTTAGAATAATTCCACTTATCAGTCACATTATCATATATTATACCACCTCTTAAATTATCTCTACATTCAATACCTGTTGAAGCAAAGCCATAATCACTTGAATAAATTAATCCAACCTTACCTACCCATTCAGTAGGACGACTATTTTGATAGGTTATTGTTCCTCTTTCTTTACTATATTGATCTAATAATGGCAACCCGTAAGGCCTACTATAAGGATTACTATATCCATTTCCTCCAATATTCCACACACTTTCACTTATCATATTTTGATAATTACTTTTTATAACTTTAGTATAATCAAATACTCCATTTTGGCGAAGTACGGGTTTTCCTGATTCCAAATATGAATTATACCAATTAGTCTTATTTGAAGTTATGGTTGTATCTAAATAATCACCATTTAATTCTTTCATCAAGTCTGCTTCTGTCCAATTATTAAATCCATAATTATCATTTCCAGTTGCATCCCATGAATATGCTCCTAATGATTCATCTCTAACTAATTTAATCTTTCTTTCTATCTTTCCTGTTGAATCTTTTACGTTAAATATACCACCTATTCTCCATAGTTCTCCTGTGTTAGCAAACTCAACATAATTATTTGGATTAGCTCCTGTATATCTTAAGTTTACATCACTTGTATTATCTATAAATAATCCACTTGTTGATACTTCATTTGTTTTTTCTTCTTTATCATAAAGAGCCATTAATGTATCTGTTGCAGACTCTTTATGATTTACAACTATCTTTCCTGTTAGACTTTTTCCTTTTTCACTATCTTGGTTTAATCCATTATCAGGAAATTGTAGTTTTAAATTAAATGTAATTGTTTGATTTGTTGTATTTGTTTTAAACTCTTCTGTTGCTAGTTCTAAATATCTATTACCTTTTTTAAGTGTTCCAGTAGTATATCCTGTTTCTGAGGTGTTACCTGGTATTGTTTGATTTGCTGTTCCAACTAGATTACTTGATACATTATCATTTGCACTCGTTCTTTTTATATAATAATGAATCATTCCATCACTAAAGCCTGATATATAATCTAGTCCCACTTCATATGGCATTTCTAAACCACTTGTCGTATTTGTTCCTGTTAATGTAAATGTTTTATTTATTATAATGTCATTACTTGGCATAATATTTTTACTAGTTAATATATCACTAGTTCCATCAGTATAAGTAATGATCATCTTACCTCCTGTTACTTCTACTATTGATGTACTTCCATTATTATTTGTTGATGTAAAAAAAGCATATGTTATTCCTGAAAACATCATTAATAATATTAATAATGTTCCAATCATTACATATACTTTTACTCTTTCATTCTTAACTTTATTCATTTTCTTTCACCTAACCTACAGTGAAATTATACTCCTAAACGCCCCATCAATTTACATTTTATTTACTTTTATTTTACACGTTTGACATATTTTATAACTTTATTCAAAATTATTTTAAAAAAATATAATTTTTATTAAATTTTGCTATTGAATTTCTAAAATGAGTATGATAATATAATCTTGTTCTTGGGGAATTAGCTCAGTTGGCTAGAGCATCTGCCTTGCACGCAGAGGGTCAAGGGTTCGAGTCCCTTATTCTCCACCAATGAATAAACTAAACTCAAGTCGAATAGATTTGAGTTTTTATTTTAAGGAGTATGAATTAAATGAACAAAAAAGATATATTATTAGATGTGGATGAAGTTATATGTTTTTCTGGTTATTTAGAAGCCGTAAATGATTTTTTAAATACTAACTACACCATAGATGATTTTAACAGTTATTACATTGATGAAAAAGTTATACCTAAAGATAGATTTAATGAATTTAATGAATTTGTAAGTAAAAGAAATCTCTATAATTATACTTCTTTACTTCCAGATTCAATTGAAACAGTAAAAAAATTAAGTGAAAAATATAATATTTATATATGTTCTGCTTGCATCAATCCCTTTGATTTAGATAACTCTGGAATTCAATTTAAAAATAAATATGATTTCTTAAGAAAAAATTTACCATTTCTAGACCCTAGAAATTTTATATTAACTAGTTCAAAACATATGGTAAAAGCCGATATCCAAATAGATGATTGCTTATCCAACTTTGATAACGATGTTAATCTTAAAATTCTTTTTCCCTCATATCATAATAAAACTATTGATGAAAAATTACTAAAAGAAAAAAATATTATTAGAGCTGGATATAACTGGAAAACAGGATGGCAAGAAGTATCTAAAATATTACTTGAAAAAGAAAATAATTAAGCCATA
Organism: uncultured Bacilli bacterium; assembly: GCA_934086395.1. Classification (GTDB taxonomy): domain Bacteria; phylum Bacillota_I; class Bacilli_A; order RF39; family UBA660; genus CAG-533. The sequence continues at coordinate 71,327 of CAKOIE010000002.1, forward strand.
AATTGGCTTTTTTATGTGTAAAGTTATAAATTGTATCTTGTTTCATATCATAATAATATAGTAAAATTTTATTGTAAGGACGTGATATATATAAGAATAGTAGGAACATGTGTAAGAGGAATAAGAACACCCATTATTAAAGAAGGAGATGACTTAGCTGCCATTGTTGTAAATTCTTTATTAGAGGCAAGTAAAGAACATAACTTTACATTTAATGATAAAGATATTGTTGGTATAACTGAAGCAGTTGTCGGCATAAGTGAAGGAAATTATGTAACAATAGATGATATTGCAACCGACATATCATCTAAATTTAATACTAAAGAAATTGGAATAGTTTATCCAATATTATCTAGAAATCGTTTTTCTAATATCTTAAAAGGAATAGCTAGAAATATGGATAAAATAACAATTCAATTATCTTTTCCAGCTGACGAAGTTGGAAATGGCATCCTAGATGAAAATAAACTAGATAATAGTAACTTTAATTTAGGAAGTTCGTTTACTGAAAAAGAATACAATGAATACTTTGGTGACTGGATTCACCCATTTACTGGTATCAATATGGTTAAATTTTATAAGGAATTATGTGAAAAAGAAAATTGTAAAACTGAATTTATCTTCTCTAATAATCCATTAGAAATTTTAAAGTATACTAATAACGTAATAAATTGTGATATTCACACTAGAGAAAAAACTAAAAATATGTTAATGCATCATAATGCGAATGTTTATTCTTTAACAGATATCTTAAACAAACCAATTAACAACTCTGGATTTAACCCTGAATATGGATTATTAGGTTCAAATAAATCTACCGAAGAAAAGTTAAAGTTATTCCCTAAAACAGGAAATATTTTAGTCCACAGAATTCAAAATTTATTAAAAGAAAAAACCGGTAAAACAATTGAAGTAATGGTTTATGGAGATGGTGCCTTTAAAGATCCAATTGGAAAAATTTGGGAACTTGCTGATCCAGTTGTATCCCCTGCTTTTACTGATGGTCTTATTGGAACTCCAAACGAAATAAAATTAAAATATGTAGCAGATAACAAATATGCCGATTTAACAGGCAATGATCTAAAAAAAGCTATTATTAATGAAATAAAAGCAAAACAAAATAACCTTGTAGGACAAAATATATCTTTAGGAACAACTCCTAGAAGAATTACAGACTTAGTTGGATCATTATGTGATTTAACCAGTGGTTCTGGGGATAAAGGAACACCAGTTGTTCTAATTCAAGGATATTTTGATAATCTATCAAATGAATAAAACATGGAAATTCAAATCCATGTTTTTATTTTTTTAATCTCTATCTCCAAATATTTTAATTAATCTTATTACTTCTAGTGCTGAAGATAATACTCCGGCAACATATGTTAAAGCTGCACTAACAAGCATTGTCTTTGTTCCATCTGTATCATCACCATATCCACATTCTCTTAAATTATTTTGGGCTCTTTTAGAAGCATTAATTTCTGTTGGTAAAGTAACTAATTGGAATAATAAACCAAGTCCAACAAGGGCAATACCTAAAGTAATTAAATCCATAGTTTCTAAAAGTAATCCAATAACTAAAACAACATACGCAAACTTAGTACCCAAGCTAACAACTGGAAAGATAAAACTTCTTAATCTTAAAAAGAAATACCCATCTTTATCCTGAATAGCATGTCCACATTCATGAGCAGCTATAGCCATCGAAGCAATACTGCTTCCATTATATACTTCTTTAGATAATCTAACAGTCTTTCTTTTAGGATCATAGTGATCACTTAAAGTCCCCGTAGTTTCTACAACATAAATATCATTTAAACCATTATCATCTAATATTCTTCTAGCAACATCATATCCAGAAACATTACTAGAATTTTTAATCTTTTTATATCTTCCATATGTTACTGAAATATAAATTTGAGCAGCCATAGGAATTAACAACATAAGTAAATACATATAATCCATACTTTATACCTCCTCGTAAGTAGTTCCCTCTCTAGTATCAATTAATTTAATACCATTACTATATAATTCATCTCTTATTGAATCAGCTAATTCATAATTTTTACTCTTCTTTGCCTTATCCCTTTTTTCAATTAATTTCATAATTAAATCATGATCTTCTCTCTTAGTCACATCTTTCTTTAATAAATCAAGTGCTAAAACCCTATCAAAAGATCTAATAAGTTCAATTTTAGTAGTACCATTAACAGTTTCATCTTTAAGTAAAGAATAAATAACTGTGATCGCATTAGCGCTATTTAAATCATCAGTAATACAAGCAGTAAATAAATTAGTATAGTTTTCAAAATCGCCATCACTAAGAATTCCCTCTTCTTTTAAATTAGCAATCTTATTCTTTAATTTCTTATATTCATTTTCTGCCGCATTAAGAGCATCAAAAGAAAATATTAATTGTTTACGATAATGACTATTTAAACACATATATCTAAATGACAAAGGATTATATCCTTTATTAATTAAACTATCAACAGTAACAACATCACCATGACTCTTACTCATCTTACCATCAATACTCATTAAATGTTCCGTATGTACCCAGTAACTGCACCACTTATGTCCTAAATAAGCTTCACTTTGAGCAATCTCATTAGTATGATGAGGAAAAATATTATCAACACCACCAGTATGAATATCTAAATATTCACCTAAATTTTTAATTGATATACCAGAGCATTCAATATGCCATCCAGGGTAACCTGTTCCAAAAGGAGAATCCCATTTAAGTTCTTGATCTTCAAACTTACTTTTAGTAAACCATAAAGCAAAGTCAGCCTGATTTTTCTTATTACCATCAAACTCTACTCCATCTCTTACCCCAACAACCATTTCATCTTCCTTATGATTAGTTAGTTTATAATAATCATCTAATTTAGAAACATCAAAATAAACATTACCACCAGCTTGATAAGCATAACCATCCCTAAGTAACTTCTCTATAATTTTAATATACATATCAATATTATCACTCGCATTACTTACAATTTCTGGTCTCTTACAATTTAAAGCATCAAAATCCTTAAAAAAAGCATCAGTATAAAATTTAGCTATATCTAAAACACTTTTATGTTCCTTCTTAGCACTAGCAACCATTTTATCTTCTCCAGAATCAGAATCACTCTTTAAATGACCAACATCTGTAATATTCATACATCTTTCAACTTTATAACCAATATATCTTAAAGTCCTATCCAATAAATCATTACATACATAATTTCTTAAATTACCAATATGTGCATAATGATACACAGTAGGACCACAAGAATAAAAAGTAACCCTATCTTTATTATAAGGTGCGAATTCCTCTATTTTTCTAGTTAAAGTATTATATATCTTCATAATTACCTCCTTCATATACCTAATTTTATCATTTATAATCAAAAAATTAAACAACATAACTTAAAAAAGTGATTACTTTACCATAATCACTATGCAACTAATTCATTAAATCCAATTCTACTTGTCTCTTCATTATTAAATACAAATATAATCGAATTATTTAAATATACCTTCTCATTATTCATATTACTTATATAACCATTACTAATCATCGAATCAACTAAATTCCTAATAATTCTCCCAGCCTTATCATAATTATTAAAACAAATAATTGAATAAGGATTCTCATCTATCTTATCATATAAATAATTATTATTAATTAACTTATTAATTCCAAATTCATCATTAAACTCTAAACAATTAATATTAATTAAATTAATTCCTAACTTATTAGCAATATAACTAATTATTTTTTCTTTACTCTTACTCTCTCCATTTAAAAACATATACTTATTAAACTTATTATCTCTAATAATATTCATTATATTTTTAACAATCAATTCATTATATTTTTTCTCAAGTTCACATTTAACCTCATTAAACTTATTATCATCTATATTAATAATATTAACTCTCTCCTTAATTAAATTATCTACATCTATCATTTTAATGTTCATATCTTTAGATTTATTAACATAATTATCAAGTATTTTCTTAGAACAAACAGTATCTAACACTTCTATTGATTTATCTGGATTATATAAATTAGGCATATATTTATCTGTATTACTAATAATATAATTAACTAAATTTTTACTTATCTTTAATTTATAGTACTCTTCATAACTTTTCTTAACTTTATTTAATATAAATTCCATATCTTTTAAACTTGGTTCATTAACCATAATAGGAGTAAACCTTCTAAGTAAAGCCTGATCTTTCTTAATATATTCATTATATTCACTTATAGTAGTAGCTCCAATAATTTTTATATCCCCATTACATAAATAAGGTTTTAATATATTACCAGCATCTATTGCTCCTTCACTAGAACCAGTTTTCATAATTGTATGAATTTCATCTATAAATAAAATTATATTTTTATTTTTAATACACTCTTTAATTAAATCATTAACTCTTGCTTCAAACTCTCCTCTATATTTAGTTCCTGATATTAAAGAACTAACTTGAACTGAAATTATTTTTTTATCCTTTAGTTCTATCGGAACTTCTCCAAACTTTATTCTTCTAGCAAGTTCTTTAACTAAGGCAGTTTTACCAACTCCCGCATGCCCTATTAACAAAGGATTATTTTTATTTTTCCTTAAGAGTATCTCCATAATATTTGTTATTTCCTTATCTCTTAAATATATTTTATCAGTTACCTCATCATTTAAAACAGTACCAAATTCATTTAAAACACCTTGATTATTAAGTTCTAAAGTAAGAGCATCTAAATCAATACCCATATTATTTACTATACTATAACCTATTCCATCTTTATAAGATAACAAACTAGATAACAAATAATATTCATCTAATTCTTTATTATCTTTATCTGAATTTTCTCTTGCTTTATTAATTACTAACTTTAATAAAGGAGTATATAAAATATACTTAGACTCTTTAGTAGCACTTCCTATAATCTTAAGTAAATTCTTTTTATAATTATAATAATTTAAATTATATTTATAACAGATCTTACTAATATTTTTATTCTTTAATAAAGATAATAATAAATGTTCAGTTCCAACATAAGGATGATGACAACTAAGCATTTCTTTTTCTGCAACTTTAAGTATTTTATTTGTTTCACTATTATAACAATTTTTCATGATTTATCTCCCATAATATTCTATGAATATAATGGTTTAAGTATTAAAAAAATATTCAGGTTTCCCTAAATATTTTTAATGTATCTCTAATCTTAATTTATCTGCTAAAGTAGCTATGAACTCCGAATTAGTTGGTTTTGCTCTATCATAATCAACAGAGTGACCAAATATTTCTTCCATTACTTCATAATCTCCTCTAGTCCAACTTACCTCAATTGCATGTCTTATTGCTCTTTCAACTCTTGATGAAGTTGTATCATACATACTAGCAATTTCCGGATATAATTCTTTTGTAATAGCACCTAACATACTAGGTTTGTTATACATTAAACTAATACTATCTCTAATGTAACTATAGCCTTTAATATGACTAGGCATTCCAAGTGAATGTAATAAATTTGTTATAGCTTGTTGTAAGTCTTTATTATCAATTCTTATTTTATTTTGATTATTAACAATTCTTTTAATAATATCAGCTAAAGAATCTAAATTATATGGTTTTAACATATAATAACTTACTCCTACATCCATACACTTATTAATTATATCTACTGAATTTATACATGTAGTAATTATACTTTTAATATTTATATTTTCTTTCTTTAATTCTTCTAAGACGCTAAGTCCATCTCTTTTTGGTATAACTAAATCCATTAAAACTAAATCATAACTACCATAATTCTTTTTTAATTCATTTAAAGCATCTTCTCCATTAAAACAAGATCCTACTATTTCTACACCAACATTCTTACTACTAAAATACTTCTTTACTTCATTGACAACCTCTTTGTTATCATCTACCATAAATACCTGTATTTTGGTTTTCATTTTCTCTCCTTTTCATCTTTTATTATATAAATACCACATAAATTAATTATACACCTAAATGTGACAAATAAAAAGAAAATATCCTGACAACTATTGTCAAGATATGTAAACTTTTGTCGAATTATTTAAAATTTACCTCTACATCTTTTTTATCTAAAGGTTCAATTAATATAGCATCAAATCCATAATCTTTTAATTCTTTCTTTAACTGAATATTTTTCTTCTTAGTTATAACAAAAACTTTTCCTTTAAAACTATCTACTTTTCTTACTTTATCTAAAAAACTTCTAGCATCTATTTTATCCATATCTTCATCTATCACAATTGTGTCAAATGCTTCACCATCTCTTATTTTATCTAAACAAGTTTTAGTCATTTCAAATGATTCTACTATATAATTATTTTTCTTTCCAATTTGCTTAATTACTTTTACATTATCTTTATTTTCACTTATTACACCTATAATTTTTTTATCACTCATATACTTATTATATGTATCTAATTTTTCATCTAACGTACTTCCATCACTTTGTACTATCTTTTGATCTAATGTTATATTTACTATTGTTCCATTATTATTAAGTGATTCCATTGATAATGTTCCACCTATCATATTAATTAATTTGTTTACTATCTTTAAATTTACTATTAAATCATCTTTTCCTTTTATTTCATTTACATTTAATTCAGAATTATCACTTAATATCTTATTTTGTTTTACTAAATCTATTCCTGATCCCGAATCTTCTATTGAAATTATTAATCTACATATATCATATTTTACTATACATGATACTCTTAGCTCTATAAATCCTTCACTAGTATTTTTTATTGAATTATCTATAACACTATTTATAATTTGTTTTACTTTTATAGAATCACCATATAACATATCTGGTATTGTATTACTTATATCATATCTAAAATCTATATTATTCTTAATTTTATTTCTATTGTAAGCTACTATTCCATTTAATAAATTTACTATATTATAAGTATTATTTATTACTTTTAATTCTTTAGAATCCATCTCCGAAATATTTATTGTTGCATTTACTCTTTTTTTACTATTATCAACTATTGCATCTATTTCTTTTAAACTATTTTTTATTTCGCTAACATCATTCATTTTATTAATATTATTTAATTTAGTTTTTACATTATTTAATACTAAATTCATTTCATCTGTAACATGATATAAAAATGATGATTTATCTTCATTAGTTTTCTCTGTTATTTCTTTAATCTTTGTTAGCTCTTCTAACATCTTTAAATCAGGATTTTCTATTGTAAAATACATTAAAAATAAAATATAAGATTCAATAGGCGTAACAAGTAATAACATTGGATTAGAAATTTGCCATATTATAGCTAATGAGCCAAAAATAATATAGAATAGCAAAGGTAAATATTTTATATTTATAATATGCTTAATATTCCTTATTACACAAACAAATATAATAAAAATTCCATAAATTACACCTAAGATTAGAAATATCATTGCTGATCCAGTTGGATAATAAAGTCCATTCATATTTGTGATATATATTGGTAAAACTAATATCAAAAATGATATTAAAAATCCAATTACAAATAAATATTTTACTATTTTATTATTTTCATTTTCTTTATCATTTAAAGAAAATGATATAATTATAATATAATAAACAAAAAATATTTCCCATAAAATATAGTCACAAAAAATAAATCTTAATAAAATTATATAATAAAAACTATCATGAAAATCACTAAAATTTTTTATTAACAAATAACTTAGAATTTGTAAAATCAATCCTAATATACTAAGTATTAATAGTCGAGAAAATGCTACATTCTCAAGTTTTTTAATTTTTTGTTTAGTATAAAAAACAATTGTAATTACTAATATAAATAGTAAACAACAAACAGCGATGATAAAACTTTCCATAATTTATTTTCCCCTTTTTAAAACTTTTCTTTTATTTTGACTAACAACTACAATTTTATTATTAAAATTATACATCTCTTTTTCTAACTCCTTATAATCAATTTTATTAATAGAAGTTAATGGATAACTATCTCTAAAAACATAAACAAATGGTAAATAATAATCTGGTAATTCTTTTTTTACAGCACTGTTAAGTTCTTTTATTAATGTTTCTTTATTAACACCATTATTTTTTAAAATTATATGAGCAATTGGAACGTTTCTATACTTAGCATGTGGCGCACCAACCACAACACATCCTTCAACATTTGGATTTTGACATATAATATTTTCCATTGTGAAAGGAAAAATTTTATTGCCATTAGAAACTATCATTCTTTTCATTCTACCAATAACAAATAAATTACCATCTTTATTCATATATCCGAAGTCTCCAGTATGTACCCAAATATCTCCATCTTCATGCTTTTTAACAACAAGATTATACTCATCATTATTATTTAAATATCTAGACATCACTGTTTCAGTTTTAATACATATTTCTCCAACTTCACCTATTTCTTTTTCTTCTATTGTTTTTGGATCAAATATTGAGATAGAATTATTTATTAAAGGTATTCCAACACTACCACCTGTATATGCATTTTCTTTAGAATAACATGCTGATGATGAAACCTCAGTCATTCCATATCCTTGTCCAATATAATGATAACAACCATTTTTTCTAAAGTATTCATTTATTTTCTTTTCAAGTTCTAAATTCATTGTGTCACCACCTGATACAGGAACATTTAAATTGCTTAAATCAGTATCTTTAGTCATTTTATTATTCATCATTTTTTCATATAAAATTGGTCCACCAAACACTACATTTGGTTTATATTTCATCATTAATTTCGGAAAATCTTTTGCATCAAATTTAGGAATTAAAATATTTTCTAAACCTAACACTAAAGGCATATGTGTAGCACAACAAATACCATAAGCAATAAAAGGTGGTAAAAAATTAAGAAAAGTATCTTTCTTATTAAAATTATATTCTCCTAAAAAATGTTGATTTGCCATTTCATTTAAATTTTTATTTGTCAAAACAACAGACTTAGGCTTTCCAGTTGTTCCACCAGTTCTTACCATAATAGCTTCTTGGTTTTCATCATAAACATTAAGATTTTTAATTTCAATATTATCACCAAGATCTATAAATTCATCCCAAGACATGTATACGTTATTAAAGATAATATCTTTAATACTTTTAACTTTAGTAATTATCTTAAAAAACATATTATCATTTTTAACTGTTTCTAATGGATTTACTAATATAAAGTTTCTAACATTAGACTTATCTTTAATGGTTTTTATATCTTTATTTTTAATAAAAGTATCTATTGCAAACACTAAATTAGAATTACTATTATTTAAAATATCTAAAATCTCATCATTTTTTAATCTTGGATCAATTATATTAACTAGTACTCCTAATCTATTAAGTGCATAAAACAAGTAAACATTTTCAGGTATATTTGCCATTATTAAAGTAACAACATCTCCTGATTTAACATTTAACTTAATAAGAGATTTAGTAACTTTATCAATATACTCTATTAATTCATTATAACTCAAAATATGTCCCATATAATTTAAAGCATTACTACTTAAATTATCACTATTATGTCTCTTCATAAATTCATAAGCAGTACAATTTTCTCTTAATTTATCAATATTTTCTTCAGAATAATACTTAAGCCATGGTTTATCTATTGAAGCATAATTTGTAACAGGACCTAATGTTCTACCTATAGCAATATTTCTTAAATAAATATCTCTTTCTTTTTTCTCTTCATTAGATAACTCTAATATTTTTTTCTTTAATTCTATTAAATCTTCCTTCCTCATTATAATCCCCCCACATAATAAATACATTGTAGCACATATCCGTGTATAAAAAAAGTCATTAAATAATTATCAAATAAAATTCATATAGTTCACATTTATAATAACCTATTTAAAATTAACCTCTACATCTTTTTTATTTAAAGGTTCAATTAATATGGCATCAAAACCATAATCTTTTAATTCTTTCTTTAATTGAATACCTTTTTTCTTCGTTATAACAAAAACTTTTCCTTTAAAACTTTCTACTTTTCTTACTTTATCTAAAAAACTCCTAGCATCTATTTTATCCATATCTTCATCTATTACAATTATGTCAAATACTTCTCCATCTCTTATTTTATCTAAACAAGTTTTAGTCATATCAAATGATTCTACTTTATAATTATTTTTCTTTCCAATTTGTTTAATTACTTTTACATTTTTATCATTTTTTGTTATAACTCCAATACTTTTAATATCTTTATAATAGTTTTTATAACTATCTATTTTATTTTCAATTAATCCTTTATTACTATCAACTATTTCTTGATCTAATGTAACAGTTATTTTCGCACCCTTATCTAAAGAACTTTCAATAATAAAAGTACCACCAATAATATTTATTATCTTTCTAACAATCTTTAAATTCAATTCTAAATTATCTTTATTATTTATTTCAACATTAGTTAGTTCTTCATGATTATTTAATATTTCTCTTTGTTTAAAAACATCAATACCAATTCCACTATCTTCAACTACTATTAATAATCTACAAACATTATCCTTAATAATACTATTTACCCTAAGTTCTATAAAACCTTCCTTAGTATATTTAATAGAATTTCCAAGCAAAGTAGAAACAATTTGTTTTATTTTAATTGAATCTCCATATAATTCATTAGGAATATTATCTTCCATAATAATTCTAAAATCTATATTTTTGTCTAATTTATTTTGATAACTATAATATAAAGAATTAAATAATAATTTTGGATTATATTTATTTTTTACCTCATTTAAATTTCTAAGATCAATTGAACTAACATCTATCGTATTTCTTATTTTATTTCTAGCTGTATCAATAATATTTTTAGATTTTGCTAAATCTTCCTTAATATCATCAAGTGAATTACTTTTACTCATCTCTAAATATAATTTATCTAATTTATTTATTTTATCTTGTATATCATTAGTAATACTAAAAATAAATTTATTTTTTTCGGCATTAGATGATTCAGTTATCGCTTGTGTTTTAGTTAATTCTTCTATAATCTTCAAATCAGGATTTTCAATTGTAAAATACATTATAAAAAGAACTATACTTTCCATAGAAGTTGTAAGTGTAACGGTTGGGTTAATCCTTTGAATAAATACAATAATAATATTAAATAACGTAAACGCTAAAAAAGGTAATATTTTTTTAATTCTAACAATTTTAATATGACAAAAAATAGTAATTATACTTGCTGTTATTGCAATAGTTCCTATATTATATACATAATCACAAGCTAAACCTGTTGCAAAACCATTACCAGTTTTTATAGGTAGAACAAATATAATAAAGGTAGATATAGCACCAGCAATATAAGTAACATTCTTAATTTTATTAAATATATCTTCTTTTTTTTCAAAACAAAGTGAATAAATATATACAGTAATAACAAGTGTAAAATATGTCATAAAACACATAAATAATTTAGTGAAAAAATGACAAATAATTGCATCATCAGGTAATTTATTTCCTAATACTGCACAAATAATTTCAAGCAATAATCCTATAAAATTTATAATTAACAGTCTTGAATAATATTTATTTTCTTTCGTTTTTAAATGACTCTTAGAAAAATAAGAAACAATAAGTACAAATAAATAAATCAAAACTACACCCATCAAATAAATGAATTGCATTATATTCACCTTCTTACCAAAAGAATATCACAATAAAAAAAATTAGTCTATATCAACATAGAACTAATTTTAATATTATTTATATTCTAATTTTTTAACCTTTTCTATATATGTTAATTTAGGGTTTACATCAAAACATTTAGTTAAATCGAGTCCTTCTTCAATTAATGCCCCACGATCTCTTTTACCACTTGGCGCAATAGGAAATGATTCAACATTAGAATGTACTCGAATATACATTTTATCCACTAATTCTTTAGGAAATTCTTTTTTAAGTCTTGAATTAATACTGTCTAAAGCTTTAGCAAAACAACTAATCATAACCGGACTAAATTCCACATGAATAACAATTGATTCTCCCATTTTATCATCATTTACCCTAACAGCAGTCGTACTCATAACGTTTTTAGTATCTTTTAAAACCACATCTTCTATTTCAAATAAAGGTATAGTTCTTCCATTAACTACAAATGCATCATCTAATCTTCCTTTAATTCTAACTCTTCTATTATTATCAGATTTAAAAGCATAATTAGTTAATGATAACCATCTCTTTCCATCAGCGCTTTCTACATGTAAATCATTAATATGTAATTTATCAAAATCATTTTCATCATAATAATATTTAGTCATATCAGCCGGAGACTTACCAACTAATAACCCAACTTCATTTAATTTACAATATCTTCCATTTTTATCAAGAACTTCAGTTTCAGCAAACGGTAATGTTGTAAGACCAATTCCCTCTTTTAAAAACATATTTTGAGGTAATTTTTCTAAATGCGCTTTAAACAAAGTAGTAAATATACCACTAGCTTCTCCAGTTCCACCACCAATTGAAAATGAAACAGGTGCTAACGGAAACGGTAATTTAGAAGTACCAAATTTATGTTTTCTAGCTGTATAATTAAAATATTTTTCTTCACCAGCACTCATTCCCTCTCCCGTAATAGTAGGAGCAATTAAATTAGTAAAATCTAAATTTTTAAACTTTGAATTATTATTTAAATTATTACAAAAATCTAAATAAAATCCAACAGAACCTGGAGCATAATTAGGTCTATGAATAGCCATACTATACTTAAAGAAGCATCTATTATAAATAGGTTCTAAATTCATTAAACAACCATGAAATAATGAATCCCCAAGTGAACATAATTCCATATGTGTATATGTAGGAATATGATGAAGTACACTTATTCCATCCATACTAGCTAGACCAGAAATATCTTTATCATGAAATCTAGAAATAGTTACATAACTTCTATTAGCATGCAACACGCCTTTAGGAACACCTGGATTAGTAGTACCACTAGTATAAGTTATTGCCATTGGATCATCTAATTCCACATCTTCAACTACTTTTCCATCATAATCTACACCAATATTTTCAAAATCATTTATTGTTATAACATTCTTAGAAGTCTTATCTTTAATATAATCAGTTTTATCTTCAAAACTAACAAAACCTTTATCAAATTCTTCATAAGGATCTACAGTTTTTCCTCTAAAGCTAGGTAATGAATTAGAAAGTGGAACTATTACTAAATTATTAAAATTCATATCATTTAATTTATCCTTTAATTCATCATAAACATCATCACTTATAAATACATAATCACTTTTAGATTTTTCAATAATCATCTTTAAATAATCAGAATCAAACCATTCTCCAAAAGAATTAATAACACCACCAATTAAATTAATTGCTAAATATAAATATACAAATTCAGGAGTATTACTAACACATAGTGGAACCTCATCACCTTTTTTATACCCTAACTCTTTTAAACTTTTAGCATAACTAAATACATGATTAAAAAGTGTCCTATAATCTATTTTATTTCCCCTATAAAAAATTGCATTTCTTTCAAAATTTTTCTTATTTCTTAAATATGCATTCATAGCAAAAGAATAATTATGATTTTCATCCAAATCTTTAAGTATAATTTTTGCTTTTTCCGGTATATTCAAAACATCCACATCTTGATATTTATTTTTACTTTTATTTCCATTTTCTAATATATTATTTACTTGTAATTCAAACTCATTAATATAATCCATTTTAACCTCCCAAATAAGATCAAAATTAATAAAATTTAATCTTTAATTAGATTATATAATAACAAAGTTAAAAACGCAAAAAAAATCTCCTATATAAAGAGATTTCCCTAAATTATTTTTCACCAACAACTGATAAACTACCTGTAGATATACTTTCAGCAATAGTTAATAACTCAGTTGAAGATAACTTATCACTAGATAAATAAAAATCTACATTATTACTAGTCCAATATAAAGAGTTAGAAGATAATGCCCCGCAAGTATCACTAAGCATTAAAGGTTCTCCATAAACTGGAATAATTTCAAATTCATCCTTAATGCTTGCCTTCTCTTCAACTAATGTAAAAGGTGAATCCCCACTAAAAGTTAATATAACCCTATTACCATTATCAGTATTAATAGTATCTTTACTATTTAAATAAGTATTAGTAGGTAAATATAAAGGATAAATAATATCATCTATCGTCTTACTAACATTTTCATCTTCCTTCGCATTCTCATCAATTAAAGTATCTAAATCAAAATAATCATCCTTAAATGTTGGTTTAAAATCTATCGAACTAAACTTAACAGTTATCTTAACATTACCACTATTATCAAGAACATCAACTTTAACAATATTACTATCTTTATCTAAATATATTTTCTCATTAACTAATAAACTATTATTAGGATAATTAACTTTAGTAGTAATAATAAATCCATCATCACTATTTTCTACTTTAGCCTCGCTATCATTTTTAACATCTCTAACCAAGCTATCTATTAAATATCCTTGAGATCCATTATCAGGCCATTCTGATTGAAATTTAAAACTCTTATTCAAACTAGGTGTTACAACATATACCTCATCATTACTTCTTAAAATAGTTTGCTCATGATTATTTATAGTATTATTTAAATCAACTCTATAATTATTTTTATTTCTAGCTGCTATTATATTATAAGTAAAAGTATCTTCATTACTAACAATATCCATAGTACCCTTAACTAAATAAGTATCTTTTTTACCATACAATTTAATAAAATTATCAGTACTTAATTCACCACTCTTACTAGCACATCCAGTGATAAATAATAATCCTATTAAAAATAATAAATATTTTTTCATTAATCCTCCTACATAATAATATTTTAAATTAAAAATATTTATGTATAATATTTCTAAAAAAACTCATACTAATACTAGAAAAGAGGTTATAATGACAACACTGCAAAAAATATGTTTAGTTATTACTATTATAGGTGGATTAAACTGGGGATTAGTTGGACTACTAGATTTTAATATAATAGACGCTATTTTTACAGCGGGCTCTGTTATTTCTAGAATAATTTATTCAATAGTAGGAATAACAAGTATTATAAACATAGGCATCCTATTAATGGATTTAGATAAGTAAAAAGAGCCTTATTAAAAAGCTCTTTTAATTATACTCTACTATATAATAATATTTATCTTGTTTAACTAACGTAATAACAGCGCTTTTATCATAACCAAGATCATTTTCATATTCTATTGTTACTTTAATCTTTTTACATGGAACATTTTCTTTATTTAATGAATATTTTTCATCTAATATTTCATCAATAATAACATTACTAACAACTGGTAATTCCTGATTTCTATTTCCATCACTATTATCTTCTAAATATTTATATAAAGTATTTTCTATATTTAATCTATAATTACTAACTATATCTGGATATATAAAATCAACATTAATATCATACTTATTTAATGTATTCTTTAAAGAATATAAATCTATAATATATAACTTACTTATACTTTTAATATATTCTTCTTCATTATAATTATTTTCTAAATTATCTTTTAATATATTAAATTCATCTTTATATAATTTACTTGCATTACTCTTTAATGAATAAGGATATCCTTCTATTTCTGCTAAATTTTTAACAATCGGTTCATTATTATCTTTATAAACACATTTTATATAATATATTCCCCCAACTGAATATATAAGTACCATAAATAATATTATTAATATAAATTTTTTCATAAACTCCTCAATATTCTTCTTATTTTCAACATTACAATAACTATATTATCATTCTTCTAAATTTTTTTCAATTTTTATATTGAATTTCTTTTCATGTTTTGATAAAATGTAACTTGTAACGCAGGTGTGGTTCAATGGTTAGAATATAACCTTGCCCCATCTTTGACACTTGTGAATCAAAAATAGCCTTTCAAGTATGATAAATACTTGATTTTTTTATTGAATTTTTCTT
>CAKOIE010000003.1 GCA_934086395.1 uncultured Bacilli bacterium
TCTTTTTGTTGCAAAGTTGTTACATATTCTACAGCATTTACACCAGTACTTTCAAAATTTACTACTAACTTATTTGGCAATGACGAAATATTATCTACTGTATATGACCATTTTCCAGTTGCATAATTGCAACTGAAACCTACTGTACTATCTTTTAACTCAGTATTATTTTTATAAGCAGTTGATATAGCACTGTAAAAACAAGTTGTAGGTAATTCTTTTACTTCTACTCCATCTACGTACGCTACTATATCTATATTTTTATTTAAATAATTAATATATTTTATCTGATTTGCTAGTTCTAAGTCATTCCATATATATCCTGCATTTAAATTAAGTTTTATATAATAATCATTATTACTTTTATTATTTGTTAAGATAGTTAATGACTTGGTTTTACTTGTATTAATAGTTCCACTAACTTCACTAGTTTCATATTCTTTAGATACACTTATATCACTTGGTATATTATTACTTGTTTCTGTACAATTTTGATTATTACATAATTCATAAGTAAATTCATATTTAACATCTATTTTATTTAAATTAGTTAATATTATATTAAATTGTTCTAATTTACCAGCTTGTAAATGTAATATTCTATCATTTGTTTCACCACTATTTGTTGTTATATTAAATGATAAATCATTTACTTTTATATTGGCTACTTTGTTATTTTGACTACTTGTAAACATTGATAATGAATAACCTAAAGTAAATATAAATAAAAGGATAATTCCCATTATAGTTAATATCTTTGCTTGTTTATCTTTTTTAATTAAATTAAAAAATTTGATAAGTTTAGTTTTCATATTTTGAACTCCTATTCTTATCAAATTATATTACTAAATACCCCCCCGTCAAGCGAAAAAATGTTCTACTTTTTATAATTTTCAATTTTCAAATTAAAATATATAACTTTTAGCAAATTAATCAATATAATAATATATTAACATTTATCGTTTAATTGATTATAAAAATATAATATCATTCATTCAACTAATTTATTCAGACACAATTAATTGAATGAGTTCCTTACAAACTTAATATATACGGACTACCTTTTTCGCCAGTTCCCCCTGTTATCAAGATATCATATTTTAAATAAAGCGATGGAAAAACACTACTGGAGTTATATGTATAATAGTTATTAACATCACCATTACTACGAACATTTAAAACACTAAACTGGTCACCTGAGTAAGGAGACAATGTCCAATACCAATTTAATTTATGCAACCAATTATCTATTTTACATTTCACATTTGTATAATCAAATTGTTGACTTATAGAATTATACTCTATGCCAGCCCTTAAATTTTCTCTACATTCACTATTTGTTGAGGCATATCCATAATCACTTACATAAATTAGTCCAACCTTACCAGTCCATTTAGTAGGGCGACTATTTTGATAGGTTATTGTTCCTCTTTCTTTACTATATTGATCAAGAAGAGGTAATCCATATGGTAGAGTATTTGGATTATTCCATGCATTTCCACCTATACTCCATACACTTTCACTTATCATATTTTGATAAGTGCCTTTTATAACTTTAGTATAATCAAATTCTCCTGTTTGGCGAAGTACTGGTTTATTAGCACTTGAATCATAATATGAATTATACCAATTTGTCTTGTTTGAAGTTAGGTTTGTATTTAAATAATCACCATTTAACTCTTTCATTAAATCAGCCTTTGTCCAATCATTAATTCCATAGTTATTATTTTTAGTAGCATCCCATGAATAATAACCTAGCTGTTCGTCTCTTACTAATTTTAGTTTTTTGCTTGTTACTCCACTAGAATCTTTTATATTAAATACTCCAATTATTCTCCATGTTTCATTATTAAACTCAACATAATTTCTAGGTTCTGCTCCTGTATATCTTAAGTTTACATCACTTGTATTATCTATAAATAATCCATTTTCATTATTTATATCTTTTTGTTGCAAAGTTGTTACATATTCTACAGCATTTACACCAGTACTTTCAAAATTTACTACTAACTTATTTGGCAATGACGAAATATTATCTACTGTATATGACCATTTTCCAGTTGCATAATTGCAACTGAAACCTACTGTACTATCTTTTAACTCAGTATTATTTTTATAAGCAGTTGATATAGCACTGTAAAAACAAGTTGTAGGTAATTCTTTTACTTCTACTCCATCTACGTACGCTACTATATCTATATCTTTATTTAAATAATTAATATATTTTATCTGATTTGCTAGTTCTAAATCATTCCATATATATCCTGCATTTAAATTAAGTTTTATATAATAATCATTATTACTTTTATTATTTGTTAAGATAGTTAATGACTTAGTTTTACTTGAATTTATAGTTCCACTTACTTCACTAGATTCATATTCTTTAGATACACTTATATCACTTGGTATATTATTATTTGTTTCTGTACAATTTTGATTATTACATAATTCATAAGTAAATTCATACTTAACATCTATTTTATTTAAATTAGTTAATATTATATTAAATTGTTCAATCTTACCTGCTTGTAAATGTAATATTCTATCATTTGTTTCACCACTATTTGTTGTTATATTAAATGATAAATCATTAACCTTTATATTAGCAATCTTTTTATTTTGACTACTTGTAAACATCGATAATGAATAACCTAAAGTAAATATAAATAATAGTATAATTCCCATTATAGTTAATATCTTTGCTTGTTTATCTTTTTTTATTAAATTAAAAAATTTGATAAGTTTAGTTTTCATATTTTTAAGCTCCTATTCTTATCAAATTATATTACTAAAAGCCCCCCCGTCAAGCGAAAATTTGTTCTATTTTACAAATCTATATCCATATATTCTTTATATTTAGGTATTAATCCAATATGTTCTTTAGATAAACTTGGTTTAGGTTGAAATACCCCAGGAAAAGAATTTCCTTCAATTATTACTGGTCCATCATTACTAATTGCAACATCCCACCCAATATATCTTATACTAGGAACCAATTTAGCTGCTTCTATAACCATATCACAAGCATCTTTATATAAAGGCACTTTAAACCCAATAATCTTCTTATATGTAATTGGATGTTCTTCATAAATATTATCAGCTTGATCAATAGCTGGAACTATTACAATTCCTCTTTCATTAACAAAAGTATACATCGATCCACTAGAAAAATTATCAGTACATCCTCCATTACCTATTTTAAAAACACTATTTAAAACATAAGCATTATTTCCATCATAATAAGTAAATAATCTCAAAGTGTTAACAGAACCATCATATAACTTATTTATTTCATCATGTTGTTTAATTACCTCTTCAACTAAATTTTGTTTTAATCCCATAATAGCTTTATAAAGTTCATCTATATTATCATCTACTTCATATTTCATAACTCCTTTACCACCTTCACCATTAATTGGTTTAGCAATAAATTCCTTATGTTTATCCGTAAACTTTTTAAAATCATCAAAATTATCAACTTTTAAATAATCCCTTTTAATATAATCTTTAAATTTTTCATTAAATAATACTTTATCATCTAACAAATTAAAATCATTTTTATTATTATATTTTCTAATAATCATATTATTTTTAGTTCTAGTTAAATAAGTTTTTCTTTCATCTTTATTAAGTAAATAAAATTCAAACTCTTGATAATCATAATAACCAGCACCATATTTAAACCCACAATAAATCATATCTATTAATATAAATAAAGTTAATTTATGTTCTTTTTTAGCTATCTTTTTAGCTATTTTAATCATATTCTTATAATCTAATGTTCTTATACATTTAAGTATATATTTTAATTTATTCATCTATTCATCACTATTTAATCTTACCATATTACTTTAACTAAATAAAGTTCTAATTATTTTAAGAAAGAAATCAATACTTTTATTAACTCCTTTATCAATCGCAGTGGATATTCCAAGTCCTAAAGAAGAATATTTATTATTATATTCTTTAACACTTGTATCAATATAATTATTTATATCAACTTCTTTACCTTCAGCTACATCTTTTTCAAATCTTTCTATTGCTTCTTTAGTTAAATTAGTTTTACTTTGTAATCTAGATTCATAATATCCTGTTTGATTAGCAAAATACAGCGTTATAAATAATATAACTAACAAATAAAATATTCTTTTAACTTTCTTATTAATCTTACTTTTAGGTTTATCTTCCATTTAATTATCACTTCCTATCACATTACCAATGATTTCAGCTAATGCTAGCACTGAATTATACACCTCATTAAAATTATTATTATTTCCTCCTACTTCTATTAAAAAGACATTACCACTAAAATCTTGATTAAAAATATTTTTTTTAGCATATAGAATATCTCTTGAAAGTCCCGGATATTTTTCTTTAGTATATTCATTTAATTTAACCATTAATGCTTCATTTTTCTCATATCCATCATAATTCATACCTAACACATACATAATTCTTGCATAACTTTTATTATTAATGTTAGCAGTTAATGAAACACTATCTCTATGTAAATCAAGATAATATTTAATTGTAGGATATCTTTCCTTAGTTCGCTCTAACCATAACCTACTAGCACTATAAGAATCTTTATAAACCCAACCATGTTCATTTAAAACTGTTTTAATATTTTCATCTTCAACAACTGAATAAATATTATATTTTTCAAGTTCTTGCTTTAAAATATTTCCTGCCATATATACAGTTGGAGTTATATTATAATTTGCTAAACTACTACTAACATATTCCTCCGTCTGATGCGTATTATAAATATAAAGTATTGGTTCTTTCTTAGTATCATTTATTTTATCATTATTTTCTTTATTATCTCCATTATCACTATAAACTTTTTTAATATTCTCAGCCATTTCTATACCTGAAAATGTACTCTTTAAAATAGTCTCTGGCCCCGATAAATTAAAATTAATTATATCTAAAAAAGATAAATCATTACTATAATTTAAAGAATCACTTATTAAATTATTAGCAATATCAATATTAGTACCATTTTTAAACATTTTTAATGATAATATTAATGATAATAAAATAATTAATAATAAAACAATAACTTTAAAACCATAATAATTAACCTTCTTTCTCGCAATAAATCTTTTTATCTAAATCACCTCAAGTCTAATATATAATATTTAAATTAAAATAAATGTAGAATAAAAGAAAAAGACAAGAATTTTCTTATCTTATTATAAATTATCCCTCAACTAAATCTAGTTTTACTTCAACTAAATTATTATCAATAATACAACCACCATTTTTACTTATAAATATATTATTTATAATATTTTCTAATTCTTCTTCACTAGATTTTTGTATTTCTATTAAAAGATTATTATTAGGTTTTATTTTATATAAATTATTATCATTATCATAAATAATTTCATAAGTATATAATTTATTATTTAAATTACAATTAAGTGTAACTATTATATTATCATTATTATTATAACTATTATTATTTCTAAATCCAATTATTAGAAAAATTAATAATAAAGGTAAACTAACAATAAATAATTTTCCATTTTTCATTTCTACCACCAATTTGTAAAATCTATAATATCATATTATTTTTTAATATCAAGAAAAAATAGAGATTTCTCTCTATTTTAACTTAATTTCTAATACAGCGTCTACCTTATTTACAACATCAACTGATGTTGTATCAGCAAGTATTGTAAAATTCTCAGTTTTTGTTGTAACTTTAACGCTTACCTTAGGTGGTGCTTCATATATATCATAAAATTTAATATTATAAGTTTTATTTATATTTACTGTTTCTGAAAATCTTCTTGTAAAGTCTTCAACAAATTTTTCTTTAACGATTCTCATTTCTCCATATTTTCTAAAATGAGACCAATCAATTGCATCTGCCATAGCAGCTTCTGTTACTTCTCTAATAAGTATTGCATCTTGTTCATTAGTGGTTGTGTAATTATTAAATAACATCATAATGGTTATAACAAATAATCCTAAAATTATTAGCCAATAACCCCATAAACTTTCTTTCATTTATTTACCTCCTATGGCCAGTTTTTATATCTTTCTAAGAATTGTTTAGGAAATAACGGATCTGGATATTTTCCATCTTCCACATAATCAAGTCCTTTTATACATGTACTTATTGTTCCAATGCAATATCTTCCATCAACATAATATTTCCACTTACTTCTTCCACTTGTATCACTAAAGAATGTACTAACAAATGAACTTTCACACTCTTTCATATCACTATTACACTTAAAGCAATATTGAGAATCTAGATCCTTACTATTAGGAACTATACCCGCACACATATTCATTTCTGAATATTTAAAATATGACTTTGCAGAATTTTTCTTAATTAATTGTAAATCTTTGGTTGTTAATGTAACTTCATATTCCAAATAATCTCTCGAAACATCATCATAAATATCATGTTTACCAGTACCAGAGCTATCTGCAAGATATGTAGCCGCATCACCACTACTATTTTTAGTATTTACTTTCGATGTATTAAGAGCGATATAATCACTTGTTTCACTACTATCAAGTGAAGCAGATCCACTGCCAAGTTCTATTAAAGCCTTAGCCGCATTTCCCTTATTATCTGACCAATTTGTTTCCCCATCTTTTCTCTCATTAGGAGTAACATCAGAAAGAGATATACTTCGGTAATAGAACTGAGGTAAATATTCAAATCCTTCACCATCGCCATCACCGCCATCATCCTCACAAGACTCACAAATACGATTAAATGCCATTTCCATATTACAATAATTACATGTACTTTCAAAATTAGTAATATTATTATTTCTTATATATGCATCAATTAGTTCTTGAACTTTTTGTTTTCCAGTAGAATAACTAGCACCAATATTATTCATTTTAAAACTTGTAGTATACTCCCCAGCATATGATGTAAGTTCTATATTATAAACATATCCAATCTCTAAACCATTAATATCTGTAACAGCTGAATTAGATGTATAATTTAAAGTTTTATATTCTCCAGAATTCATTAAAGAAAATGAATTATTTGGTGGTCTATAATAATAAATTTTACTAATCTTTTCTTCACCCTCAATAACTATATTAGTATCACTTGAACTATAAGGAATCGTTCCATCACTTGCTAATTGCATAGAATTAAAAGATAAATTATCAAAATCATATGAAACACAAGGTTTAGGACTATTAGCAGTAGGTTTACAATTATCATGTTTTCCGTCAGGCCAATTATAATTATCAGTTTCTCCTGTTATAGCATTTTTAAGAACAACACCTTTATTTTGTCTAGTTGCAGCATCAGAATATGGCTTATTAGCAACTCCAGCAAGACTATTAGCACTAGAACTTGGATTTTTTCCTTGAGAGTTTAAGCCAGAATAATTAAGACCCAAATAAGATGAGATTCCCGAATTAGATGTTACATTAGGCCAATATTTTACAGCCTCAGTATTATTAACCATATTAATAGTATATTCTTTATTTCCCTCAGTTTTAGAATTTTGTTTATAAGTAAAATCTACTTGCGGTACACTATTAAAACTTACTCCTGGATTAGAATATTTCTTTAAAGCATTAACACATGTTTCACGTTCAGTTTCTTTAGCAAGCCTAGCTGCAATAGCAGATTTATATGCTTGTTGAGTCTGTGGTTCTGTTACTACATAAGATTCTTTATATGCTTTAAGTGCTGATTCATAGGCTTCTGTTGCATTTTTTAGATTGTTATTACAAGTTTCACTATCATAACCATCGTCTTCCCACTCAACTTTTCCATTTTTATATCTATGTTCCCTATAAAATCTACACGATTCATTATCAACTGCACTTTGTGCTTCATCTTTAACTTTTTCAGCTTCAATCTTAGCATCATATTTTACTTTAACATCTTTAACAGCATCTTGCCAATTATCATATGCATTAATTTCAGCCCAAGCAGCAGCTGTATAATCACTAAGCCATTGTTTATAATGAAAGAAAAATGTCGATTTAACTCTTTCAACTATAAATGGTTGTCTAAAATATCCATTAACATTATTATAATCATTACTTGTATAGCTATCAAACACAAAGAATTGTCCAGATACAGATGCAGCAGTAGCTGGTGTATACATATCAACACTTTCAGTAGTAAAAGTACCACAATAATTATTAACAGTTGAATCTAAATATTCAGAATATTTACTATCAGTGCCAATAAAACCTCCATTAGAGTTAGCACCTTCATTATCTAAATCTTGCATTAAATATTTCATATTACGCATTCTAACATAAGAATGATTAAACGCTTTATATGAACTATCTCCATCACAAGAACTCTTTCCACAACTTTGTTCTAAATGAACAATAGGTCCACATTTCTTAATATAATCATCTTCCTCTTTAGATCCCTGAACCAATGTAGAAACATCTATGTTAGCACATGTATTAGGAACATCTATATAAATAGAAGCACTACCATTTTGTTTAAAATCACTACTAATTAATTTTATAAATCTTTGAAAAGGTCCATTAAAATAACTTGAACAATTCCCCATACTTTCATCACATGTATATAATTTAACCTCATTAATTAACCCATTTCCAGTATTACCTTCAATATTAATATCTACTTTAATTGAATTTTTATTAGCAACATTACCTTTTACGATTATTTTATAATTATTAGATCCACTACTATCTTTAGAAATATTACAACTTAATCCATCAGATGAACAACCACTTACAACCACATTTCCACCACTGTTTTGATTAACAATACTTACAACTGCTGTAGCATAACCGTTATCCCCATCATAAGTATTACTCAATTTTGTAACCTTAAAACTACCAACATTTCCAGTACTTGATGGAAGATACTTGCTTTCTTCATCTTTACATGTTCCATCATAAACACAAGTTCCAATCTTAACCATTTTACCTATTGCATCATCTGAATTATAATTAAGCATATTATTTATAATTCCATCATTTAATGAACCACTTAGGCTAGCCCCTTTACGATTCTTTTTTAATGTATAAATACGAAACGCATGAGCTTGAGTCATGTTATCAACATTATTAGTTTTAGCATAATTTGCCATTGCAATTAACCCTTTAGCAAAAGAACCACTTTTAACATTTAAAGTTTCCACACTATTTACATGAGATGGATTATATAAATTTGCATCAACACATGTAGCAAGTTCTCCTCCAATACGATACTCAAATCCAAGATGAGATGGCTCACTATATGATCCTAATCCACTCATAGTAAAAGATTCACTTGTACTTTCAGCATTAGCAACAAAAGGAATAAACATTAAACCTAATAATAAAAACAATTTTTTCATTAAATTTCACTCCTTTTTTTATTAATATAAATCCAAGTTCCAACACCTGAAATAACTAAAACACATCCACCAGCTATAATATAAATATAATATTTTTGCCAAAAATTCTTCTTAATTTCATTCCCGTTATCATCAGTATCAGATTTATTTCCTTTATTTTCCTTAATAGCCTCATCTAAACCAATTCCCATATTATATATTAATTTAGAATTAGTTATAAATTTCTTACATATATTAACTGTCGGATTTTCTTCACATACTTGATAATAATAATTAGGATTTAACATTGGCTTAGTATAATTAATAGTTTTAACCAAATACATATCACAATCATTATTATAAACCTCAATTTTATACTTAATAATTCTATTATAATTATAATCTTTAAAAGTATATTTACCATCTTTTACCATTGAATTAATAACGGTTAACTTATCATTATTATAATCATTGGATATTTGTAAAGAAAAATTATTAGTCAAATTGTAAAGTGAAACTTCAAGCCATAATTTTTCTGCATCAAATTCTTCCCCATTCTCATTAACATGAACAACTTCACTTTTTTCTTCATAATCAATTTTAATCGCATTTGCTTCTTTAAGTAAACTAGATTTAGTCTTACTATCACATGTATCAGCATAAACACCTAAATATGTAAATAAACTAAACATAAATAACACAATATATTTCACTTAATCACTCTCTATCCTTTAACAAGTATATCATACAAATTATATAATTTTCAACAGACTCATATTTATTTTTTATTAAAAATAAGATAAAATTAACATGTGATTAAAATGAATTATAAAAATATCTTAAAAACTTTTTTTACTTATTTTATATGTATTGTCTTAATGGATTTTTTAACTAACACATATAAGAATAACGTTTTATTATATACAATCTCACAATTAATATTTTTAACTATAACTTTATTTATAATATTAAAAATAAATAAAATAAAACTTAAATCTATTAAGAAACTATCAAAAAAAGATTATCTTACAACCATTATAATCTTTTCTATATTTACCACATTAACTTTATTATCTACTTATATTATTAATAAATTCATTTCTATACCTTTAAATGAAGAATTAATAAGAAAAGAATTTATTAAATATCCTATTTTATCTATAATAAGTTCTTGTTTAATTACTCCAATTATTGAAGAACTACTATTTAGATATAATTTTAAAGATATCAAAAATAAATATTTATACATAATAATTACAACAATATTTTTTAGCTTATTACACCTTAGTTCATTAAATGAAATATTATATCTTATTCCCTACTCATTTATGGGAATTATGTTTAGTTATTCTTACATTAAAACTAATAATTTATTATCACCAATTATATGCCATATATTATACAACATTATAAATGTTATTATATTATTTTATTTTTAGGAGAGTCATATGAAAAAAACAATTATATTTATAATTTTATTATTATCTTTAACTTTTTTATATAGTAAATATATAGAACCAAATAAATTTAAAGTAAGAGAATATAGTGTTATATCATCATCTATACCAGAAAGTTTTAATGGTTATAAAATAGTTCATTTAACTGATATTTATTATTTAGATAAAGATTTAACTAGTATTATCAATAAAATAAATGAATTAGCACCTGACTTAGTTGTATTTACCGGGAACTTATTACACGCAAACTTTAATAAAGAAAATAAAGATAAATTAATAAACTATTTAAACTCAATTAATTCTAAATATGGAATATATTACGTACTAGGAGATACTGATCAAAATGATACATTTAAAGAAATAATAAGTAGTACTAATATCAAAGTTTTAACTAATGAATATACTCTTTTATATAACAATAATTATACACCCATAATGCTAATTGGACTTGATAATAATTTAGATATTGATAAAGCTTTTAACTATGAAGAAAATAATTACTATAAAATAGTACTATCTCATAAATCAGATAACTTTGATTTAATTGAAAATAAAAATATAAATTTATTCTTAGCTGGTAATTCTCTAAATGGTCAAATTAGACTTCCATTTATTGGAGCTATTATCAAAAAAGAAGGATCAAAAAAATATTATGATGAAAAATATTACATTAATAACACCAATATATTTGTATCTAATGGCTTAGGTAATCCTAAATATGATATTAGATTTTTAAATACTCCTTCAATTAATTTTTATAGATTATATAGCAAATAAAACTCCTTATCATAAAATAAAAAAGAAAGGAGTTTTTCTTATGCAAAATTATCCATATTATCAGTATGATCAAAATAGAGGTTTTTGGGTACCATTAATTTTAGGTGGGCTTGGAGGAGCAGCTATAGTTGGTGCATCACGTCCTAGGCCAGTTTATGTAAATCCAAATCAAAATTATGTGCCATATCAAACTATACCTTCATATGGTTATAATTATTATGGTGGCTATAACTATAGTCCTTATTACCCATATTATAGATAATACTTAAAAGTATAATTATTGATAAACTAGAACTACCACCATAACTTAGTAATGGATAAGTTATACCAATAATAGGAAATAACCCTATATTCATTAAAATATTAATTATACACTGTATAACAATAAAATTAACACATGGTTTAACTATATACTTATCTTTACTTATTTTACCTAAATTAATAATAAATATTAAAAATATTATCATATAAATAATAAAACCAACTAAACCAAAATTAGCAATTAAAAGAGTTATTGCAAAATCAGTTACTGCTTCAGGAAAATAAACTCTTTTTTTAATACCAAAAAAACTAGATAACGAAATACTTTTTATAGCTGTTTCTATTTGATAACCTTCTCTATTAATGAAATTAGTTATTCTATCCATACGATAAAAGAAATTAGTTCCAAATAAATTAATAAATAAATCATTATCAAAAGAATATAAATATATGAAAGAAATAATAATAACTAATGTAATTGATACTCCAAATATGTAATACCACTTATTTAATTTTTTTAAAAATAAGAAAGTAATTAATATAACTATATAAC
Source organism: uncultured Bacilli bacterium (assembly GCA_934086395.1). Classification (GTDB taxonomy): domain Bacteria; phylum Bacillota_I; class Bacilli_A; order RF39; family UBA660; genus CAG-533. The sequence goes on from CAKOIE010000003.1 coordinate 12,357, forward strand.
TAATTATAGGCCCTGTATCAGGTTCTAAAAACACAAGTACGCTAGGAATTAAAGTTATAATTAAACAAACTAAAACATATTTAAAATCATTTAAATCATAATTAATAGTAATATATCTTAAATAAAGAATTAAACCTATTTTCATAAATTCACTAGCTTGAAAAGAAATACCAAATATTTTAATCCAAGATGTGCTTCCATTTACATTTACTCCAAATAACAAAGTAACAACTAAAAGTATTATTCCAATTAAATAAATATATAAACTATTATCTAATATAAAATTTATATTAATTACAGATAATAAATAAAAAATTACAAAGCCTAAACTAAACCAAATAATTTCCTTAATAAAATAATTGCTATAACTATCTAAATAATATTTTCCATAATAACTATTAACTATACTAATAATAATTAATAAAATAAAAGACATTATAAATTTCTTTTTCATATTAATATTTTGCATATTATTTTTATATTTATTACATATAATTTACTATAAGGAGGAACTTATGGAGTTACCAGAAATCTTTAAAAACAAAATTAATATAAACAAAGATGATAAATATTATAGAGGTTCTTTTGAAAAAGAAAACGAATTAAAATTGCCGGCTAAAGTAAAAATTAGATATCAAAATCATGAATTTACTACAACTATTGTTAATATGACCAATAACTATTATATAACCAAAGATGGTAACGTTCTTTATAAAGAAGATGTTGCTATAATTAGTCAAAATTAAAACTCCAATTAAGGAGTTTATTTTAGTTTTTCAAGGCAGTAATTGGTACAATATATACACCATCTGGCCTTTTATATGCAGCTGTAGTAAGCCCACAAATAACGCATAATGTGCTCGGTGCTTTACCATTATCTTTTAATATAGAATCTCTTATATTTATTAAATTCTTAGCCGCATTATCAATTTGATTAGCACCTAATTTTATTTCAAATGCACACCATGAACCATCTTCTAGTTCAATTACTTGATCAATTTCTTTATTTTGATAATCTTGATAATGATAACATTTTGCGTTAAAACTATCAGCATATACTTTTAAATCGTGTATAACTAATGATTCAAATAGAAAACCAAAAGTTTCTAAATCATTAATAAGTTTATCTTCAGTTATATTAAGAAGAGCACAGGCCATAGATGGATCAGCAAAATGTCTTTTTTCAGCTTGTTTAACTCTTACACTAGATCTTATATTTGTACTAAATGGCTCATCATTATCAAGTAAGAATAATCTATCGAACGCATCTAAATATGAAGATAAAGTATCAACATCAATGTCTTCATTATCTATTTCTTTAATATCATTTTTTAATGTACTATTAGTTACAGTCGTACTTTCATTTCTAGCCAAAGATTTAAGTAACAACTTTACCTTATGTTTATCCCTACTAATACCATCCAATCTATATAAATCATCATTTATTATTAAATTTATATACTCATTAACTATTTCTTTTGCATCACTAGCAGAATAATTTATATTTCCAGGAAAGCCACCACGAATAATTAATCTGGCAAGATTTCTAAGTTCTACTTTACCAGTTGCTTTATCTATAAATTTTCCTTTGCAAATATCTTTTAATGATATATCACCAGTTGAATCACCAGTTTCATAAAGTGACATAGTTCTCATATTAATTTTCCCGAATCTTCCGGCTCCACTATGTGAAATACCTTCTCTTTTAGGAGTACTTGACCCTGTTAAAATATATTGTCCTTTTAATCCTGTTCTATCGACATCATATCTTATTTCATCCCAAAGATTTGTAGCTTCTTGCCACTCATCAATCAGTTTTGGTTTTTCTCCCTCAAGAATTACCTGAGGTGACATTTTAGCAAGTTCTAACTCATTGGCTCCAGCTGCCGTATTAACATATAGCAAAGATTCACTTTTTGCATGATATCTAGCAGTCCATGTTTTGCCTGAATATTTCGGTCCTTCTAAGCATATTGCACCAAAAAGTCTTAAATATCTTTCAATTTTTTCATCAATTATTCTTTTTTTATAATTCTTTATTTCCATGACAAGCTCCTTTAAACATAATTAGATTATACAACATTTTTATTAATCATTCAATCACATTCCGTGAGATTTTATATTTTCATTCCGTGAGATTTTGCATTTTCATTCCGTAAGATTTTAAATTTCAACTACATCTTCTTTTAAAATAGTTTCTAATCTTTCTTTATCATTTACATCTTTGCAGTTACTAGCATGCTTAATAATACACTTTTCATATAAATTTCTAGCATACCTTGCATTACCAAAATTATCATCATTAAATGAATAACTTATGGAATAACTAAAACTATAAAATAGATAGGATACTACTTCTTGCAACAATTATATTCATGTCGTTTCACTTTATTGATTTGATCGACATCCTCATGATATTCTTCAATACCTAAAAAAATGATATTTTCATCAGCTAAAATAGAAACATCTTGTTGTTCTACCTCAAATTCATCTTCATCAACCAAATAACAATTAGAATTAATTTTATTTTTAACTATATTTTGATTATATATCCTTTCTTTTTCATCAATATAATTTCCAGTAAAAAATCCTCCAACTACAGCTGCAAACGAAGAAACAATAATGGTCGAATTTATATCAATATCTTTCCAAATTTCTTCAATACTATAGTCAAATGATTTCTCATGATTTTTATAGGATTCAGAAAAATTTTTAAATACTTGAAAAATTGTAAGTGATGAAGGAACTATTGTTCCGCTAATTATAAAAGCTGCAATTTTTTTAGCTAATAATAATTTTTGTCTTCTTCTTTTTAATTCAATAATTTCTAATTCTCTAATTAATGGATTCATTTATATTTTCCTTTCTTTTTCAACTATTCCATTATTTTATATTAATAAATAATTATTTTCAAGATTAATTATAATATTTCAACTATATCTTCTTTTAAAATAGTTTCTAATCTTTCTTTATCGCTTACATCTTTACAGTTACTAGCATGCTTAATAATACACTTTTCATATAAATTTCTAGCATACCTTGCATTACCAAAATTATCATCATCAATATGTTTTTTAAATATATTCTCTACCTTACTTAAAGCATCATCATCTATTTTAAAGTTAGACTTTCCAACAAATAACTTAAATATTTCTAATAATTCACTACTTGTATAATTTGGAAAATTAAAAGTATAACCAATTCTTGATTTAATACCTGAATTAGATTCTAAAAATGGTGTCATCTCTTTAGTATAACCAGCAAATATAACTACAAAATCTCCTCGATAATCTTCCATAGCCTTAATTAATGTTGCTATTGCCTCTTCATTATAACTATTATTTTTACTATATAAAGTATATGCCTCATCTATAAATAATACTCCACCCATAGCCTTATTAATAACCATACTTGTTTTAGGACCAGTTTGACCAACATATTCACCAACTAAATCCTTAGCAGTTACTTCAACTAATTTATTATACTTAATATATTTTAAATCATATAAAATATTAGCAAGTATTCTAGCAACAGTTGTCTTACCAGTTCCTGGATTACCTAAAAAGACCATATGTAAATTAACATCATTTATTTTAACATTCCCATAAGTCTTCTTCTTTAAAGAAATTAAATCTATTAACTCATAAATTGTTTTCTTAATATCATCTAATCCAATTAAACTATTTAATTCTTTTAATATATCATCAATATTTTTTTCTTTATTTAAAATAGGAACATCCTTATTAAAAGCAATATAACTAACTAAATTATCTCTGAAAGTAGGATAATCTAAACTACTTTTATTAAAACTATTATTTATATAATCTTCTAATTTTTTATTATCTATTTCTTTATTTAATCTATTCTTAATATCATTAATTATATACTCAGTATCAGGTAATACTTCATTTAAATGATAACTAAAATAACCATTTTCTAATTCATTATCATTTTTAATAAAATCTTTTAATACATCATCTCTATCATTTAATATAACAATATTTTTATTCTTACTATTATCCTTTAAAATATGAATTAATTTATTTATATCATTATTATTTAACCCTAAAAAATTACTAATAACAACAATACCAGATTTATAATAATCTCTTAACTTAATAATATTATCTAATTCGTTTAAAGAAACATAACTTACATTATTATTTATTAAATATTTTGAACTAACACTTTTTATCAAATCAACAATATTATCTAATGTCTCCTTATTATTTCCATATAACAACATATTAAAATTAATATATACACCATCTTTATAACTATTAATATAAGTAATTATTTTCTTTAATAATTCTTTTGAATCATCTTCAAGTAACATATTATCTATTTGATTTATATCTACTTTTTGTTCTTCTTTTTGTTCTATATTAGTTAACGCTTTATCTCCAAAGAAATCTTTATAAACATCATCTAACAATCTTCTATTATCCATTTATTCTTCCTCCAATTACGAAAAAAGCATAACAATTTATGCTTTAGGTATATTTATTTCAATTAATTTATTCTTTAATTCTTTTTCAATATTTTCAAGTTCAGCTTCTGCTTCCATTCTCTTTGTATGTCCTTCTTCATGAATTTTTATAACACTATCAATAGTTTCAATTAAATCTTGATTAGTTTTCTTAAGAGTTTCAATATCAATAATAGATTTTTCTGCTTCAGATGCAATATCTATTGATCCTTGTTTTAAAGTTTCACTATTTTTCATAAGCATCTCATTTGTAAGATTAGAAACTGCTTGTTGTTCTTGTAAAGCCTTCTTAGAATTATTAATACCTAACGCTAAAACCATTTGATTTTTCCATAATGGAATTGTATTAGTAATTGAACTTTGAATTTTTTCAACTAATTCAGCATCATTATTTTGTAATAATCTAATTTGAGGTGCCATTTGAATTGAAATAATTCTAGTTGTTTTTAAATCATATAATTTCTTTTCAAAACGATTAATTTTACTTTCTAAATCTTGAACTTTTTGAGCATCTAATTGATCATGAGTTTCACTATATTTCTTTTGAGCTTCAATTAAAGTAACATTCTTAAGTTCCTCTAATTTTTTCTCACCAGCAATAATATATAAAGAAATTTCTTTAAAGTATTCTAAATTCTTTTCATACATAGTATCAAAAATAGTAATATCTTTAAGTAATTGTACTTTGTTTTTCTCTAAATCTTTTTCAATTAAATCAACATTTTTTTCTATCTTATTATATTTAGCAATAACTGTATCAATTTCTTTCTTAGCACTACTAAATAATTTAAATATACCTTTCTTTTCACTTCCAATAGATGAATTAAATGATTTAATTTCACCTACTAAATTAGCTAGCAAAGCCCCAGTATCTCCAATATCCTTAGTTTTAACATCTTCAAGTACTGTATCTGAAAAAGTACTTATTTTATTTTGAGCCTTAGCACCATATTGAAGAACTAAATTTTGATCCATAACATCTATTTTAGTAATAAATTCATCAACTGCTTTTTTCTCACTATCAGATAATGCATCATAATTTAAAGATTTTTCAATTGCTTTATCTGTTATTTCTTTACCTGATTCTGTTATCTTACTAACATTTTCACTATTTAATTTATCTTCTACTTTTAATTCTATATTCATATTTTCTCCTACTTACTTAAATATTCTATTAATTCATTATAATAATTCATTTTTAAACTTGTAACTGTACTAGTTATTTTACTAGGAATGCCTATTCCTAATTCATTTACACTTACACTTGTTCCAGTAACACCTGTTCTAAATCCATATTTTTCCCAAGCAATTTTACTTATTTCTTCATCTTCAAATGCTTGTAATAACTTTTTACCATTTTCACTAAAAATAGTTAAACAATGAGAATTCCAAATAGTTGGTTTAGGATATAAAACTACAATATCATCTTTTACCTGATTGAATCCCGTTGGATTAGAGTTAGCAAAATCAATAATACTCTTTTCATAATCAACTATCATAGGTTCACCACCCATACCAGTTTTTAAATATCTCTCAAATAAATCAGCTGGTGTATTATTCATATAACCACTCTTTTGATAAAATACTTTTAATTTCTTTAAATTAGCTTCAATTGTAGCATCATTAATTTCTCCACCACTTAAAATGGATAATAATAGTCCATAGTATGTAGCACCAGGAGATGATGACACAGGATCAGTAGATGCTATATTAATATTTCCATATAAATCTTTAAGTCCAATATCTTTCCATTTTTTACCATTTAATATATAATCAATTAATTTATTCATATCAGTTATATAATAAACTCCATCTTCATTAGTAACAATTTTCTCTTTTATTAAAGCATTAACAACTTCCTTCCAACTATATATAACAATTGGCGTATTAAGAGTTAAACCACCATCTAATACATAATAACGATCAGCTTCGTTCTTAGATTTATCCGGAGATAACTTATAATAATCATAAAATCTTTGATCAGATGTAAATAATGCATCATACTTACTAACATCCTCACTATTAATACTAATACTTTCACCATTTTTAATTTTAGTTATAACTTCACTATTACCTAAATTAACACTTTCTCTTATTAAAGGTTTACTAATTGTTTTTCCATTACTCCAATTATCATAAACAACTTTAATTTTATATTTCTTTAAAAGAATATTAGCAACTTCACTATCAGCAATAAAATCTTCTTTACCACCACCTGTTGCTACATATATAGTTGTAATGTTTGTGCTTCCACCACCATTTTTATCACCTATAAACTTAATTCCTACTATTAACCCTATAAGTAATATAAAAATTCCAATTCCTATATATTTTTTATTCATTGTTATCCTCCTTAATTATTTCTTCATCATCAAAACCATCCGCTTTAAGCATTGTATTAAATACTTTCATATCTGCATCTATATTTATAATATCATTTTGATATAAACTATCTAATATTTTAGCAAAAGCATCATTAGCAGTTTTAAGCATTTCTTTAGTATTTTTAGTAAATTCCTTCATTTCTTTAGAAGATAAATCTTGATTTTCTATTTCATCATATCTTTTAATTATACTAAGTGTAACTGGTAAATAATAATCAAAAAAATTATTAATATTCCTAATCTTTTTATTATCTTTTTCAATTGTATTAATTATCTTATTCGCACTATCACATATTTCACTTATATATTTAACTATATCACTATCATCTATCTTTTTACGCATATCATATATTGCTTTAGCATCACTTTTAGCAATATCTATTTTTTTATCTACATTTTCATAAACTATTTTTTCACCTTTATTATCAGAAGTAAGTAATAACTCACCAGCAGTAAATGCAGCTGCTCCAATTAGTAAAGATGGAACAAATGGAACAGTAAGTGCTAAATAAGGAACTGCAAAGAAAGCACTACCAGCAATAGCCGAAATAACCTCTTTATTTTTAACACTCATTTTAATTATAACTCCTTACTTCTTTAAAAGCTTCTAACAAATTTTCAGTTCCATCAAACACCTTTGCATTAGTTAGTTTAGCAATATTATTAAGTTGTTTTAGACTAGCCATACCAAACGTTATACTATAAACTGGCACCTCTTTATTTAACTTTTTGTAATATTTAGATAGTGTATTAAAGCTTCCCTCATTAGCGTATCCATCAGTCATAGCAATTATCGTAGTTGTATAATCATCACTTTCATTTTTTAATACTTCTAACCCTTTTTCAATTGCATCATATAAAGCCGTAGATCCTCCAACTTTATAATTATTAATATTTTCAATTAAAGCACTTGTATTACTTCCTAATGAACTCCAAACATTCGTAACACTACTACTAAAAGTTATAACAGTAATTTTATCATTTTTCGAAAATTGTAACCTATCCTTAGAAGATTCTTCACTATCTAAAATATAATTCATCGCATTTCTTAACTCTTCTATCCCCTCACCAGCCATACTACCTGAATAGTCTAAACAAAAAACTGTATGAGTAGGTTTTCTTAAACTTTCTATATATACATTTATAGCTTTTGTAATAACTTTTTTAGATGGAAAATTAGTTACATTTAAATATTTACTAGTATCAATTCCCCAATCAGGATTAAATACTTCAGCATCAACATCATTATTTATTCCACCATACCAAGTTCGATACCCATTATCTTGTAATAATTCTTGTCCTTTTTCACTTAATAAAAATCTTTGAAATCCTAAAAAATCTTTTTCTTTACTTTTATCAGTACTTATATAAGCAAGAGTCATATCATTTATTGATACCCCATCTTTAGGATAAAATAAATATAATTCTTCTTTATTATCTTTTTTTAACTGTTTATTTATATCTATTAAAGATGCTTCATCAGTTATTATTGCTTCATAATCATCATTATTTAAAAACATCTCTTTTAGATAATCTTCATCACCACTAACTCTCAAAGTACCTGAAAATAAATTTTTAAGTTCAGTAACTAACTTAGTATTATCTAAATCTTTTTCTAATAAAACTTCCGGGTTACCTGCAAGTGAATTAAGAAATCCAATATATGCAGTAGCTCCTGTATTAGTACTTGTTACTGATGGCATAACATATTTAATTTTCTTATTTTTAACAAGTTCAACAATATCATTATTAGTAATTTCCTTATCAATTAGGCCCAACTTCTTTGCCTTACTCTTTTTAATTCCAAGAACTATAGGACTAATAGCAATTGATTTAGAATTACTTGTTAAATACTGATTATCTAGCATATATAACCACATTGAATTAGATATCCATACTCCATCATACTTATCAGCATTATTATTAAGTTCATCTACTATATCAATATCCCCCATATATGTAAAATTAATATCATATCCTTTTTTATATATTTTACTTTCTAAATGTTTATTACTAGCTGATGCTAAAATATTTAATCTTTTACTATCAACTACTTCTATCATCTTATTACTAAGTGAATTTCCCATTATTATTACAAACAAGAAAGTAGCAAATAAGATTACAAAAAAACTTTTATTTTTATTACTCATCACATATCCATCCTCTAATCAAAAGTATATCATTATAAGATTTAAAACTCAATTAAAATCACGCCTACACTTACACCTAAATCCCACAATTCCTACATTTATTAATTAAAATCTTATTTTTATCGAACTATTTTCCCACAAAAAAAGCCTTTAATAGGCTCATAAACTTTATAAAATGGTGCTCGCACTCGGACTTGAACCGAGACTTCTTCATCAGAAAATAGATTTTGAGTCTATCGCGTCTACCAATTTCGCCATGCGAGCAAGAACAAATTAATTATAACACATAATATCTAAAAAATGTTAAAATTAATTTATTTTTCTTCTTCTTCATTATATTTAGTTAAATACAAATCTAATTCTTCATCATTTTCACTATTGTTAAATTTAGGTAAATCATTAATAGTAGCAAGTCCAAAATAATCTAAAAAGTTATTAGTAACTTCATATAAATTAGGTTTACCAGGTAATGTACTTTTCCCACTTACTTTAATTAACTCTTTAGCAAGTAATTTTCTAATTACAAATACAGTAGAAACACCTCTAAGTTCATCAATCTCTACTCTAGTAATTGGACCATTATAAGCAATTATTGCAAGAGTTTCCAAAGCAGCAGGAGATAAAGTATTACTTTCAGGTTTTTTAACTAATTTTTCATAAATTTCTTTATGCTCTGGTTTAGTAGTTAACTTAAAAGCATCTCCTAAATAACTTATTCTTATTCCTCTATCTTCTTCTTCGTAATTCTTTTTTAATATAGAAAGTAAATTCTTAACCTCTGTTTCACTTTTAGACATAATATCGCATAAATTATCTAAAGTAATTCCCTCATCACCAACCACAAACAATATTCCTTCTAAAATCCCAACATCTCTCATAACTAACATCCTTCTAAATAAATATCCCCAAAGTTTTTATCTTGAGTTATAACTATTTCCCTTTTCTTAGATAAATCAAGTATACTTAAAAAAGTAACAATAACATATGGTTTAGAAAAATCATCAAATAAATCTAAAAAATTAACTTTACCTCTTTCTTTAATAATATTTCTAATCATTATACTTCTACTTTCTAAGCTTATTTCTTTCTTCGTCACTGTAGTAGTCTTAGGTTCTTGTAATTTTTGTCTCTTTAAAAATTCTTCAAAAGCATTCAATAAATCATCTAAAGAAATATTTGTATTTAATTTAGTTTCATTTCTAAATTCATTTAAATTACTAGGTAACTTAGTATAAACATAACTTCTCTTTTCTTCAAGAACTCTAAAATCCCCAGCCATATCTTTAATTTTTTGATACTCTAATAATCTTTCTCTTAATTCATCTTCACTATTAATTTCATATTCATCATCATTATCTTCATTATCCCTATGTAATAACAATTTACTTTTTAAATGAATAAGTTCAGAAGCCATAACTAAATATTCACTACAAGCATCTATTGTTAAATTTTTATTATTATTTATATAATCTATATATTCTTTAGTAATTAATTCTATATCTATATCATAAATATCCATCTTGTTAGACCTAATTAAATGCAGTAGCAAATCTAATGGTCCATTAAAATTATTAATTTCTACATTCATTTACAATCAAAACCTTTTTTTATTAACTCAGAACTTATTATATCATACTTAGTATTTAATAGATAATAATTTATATCTATATCCCTAAAATTAGCATCATTATCTATAATAGCAGTATATTTAAAATTATTATCACTTGTAACTATAGTGCTTTTTCCACCTAAAGAATTAACATTATTACTTTTAATTTTATAGTTTAACAATATATCATTATATATAGATTCATTTTCATTAGAATATGTATAATTATTTTCTATTTTCATTAAATTATTCTCATTATCAAAAGTATAAATATATTCATAATTGCGATATACACATGTTAAAATATTACTGTTATTATTTACAGTTGTAGTACTTGTTGTTGTAGACGTTGATGAAGATACAATTGTTGTCGTAGTAGATGTTGTAACTACAGGACTAGTCGTATTATTATTATTTTTATTATTTTTATTTAATAAATCATCTAAAGTAAAATCATCTCCAATAAGTGCTTTAATATATGGAAACGCTAAGCAAGTACCAATTAAAAATACAAATACAAAAATAACAAATACTGGTTTACTTGATTTTTCTTTTTTTAAAGTACCTAACACTATAGCATCTTTATTATCATTGTTCATATTAACTAGCCTCCAACTATAACAAGTATAGCAAAATTTTTAATAAAAGAAAACAAAAAAGGACAAGAAATTATCTCATCCTAATCTATTTAAACACTATAAAATAGTGGTCAATATATCTTATTCTAATATTCTAAAAAATTACCAATTTATTCATCTTTTTGTAATTTTACAATAACTTCTCGTGGTTTAGAGCCATTTTGAGGTCCAATTATACCTCTTTCTTCAAGTAAATCTACAATTCTAGCGGCTCTTGAAAAACCAACTCTAAATCTTCTTTGAATTAAAGAAGCACTTATTTTACCTGTTGTAATTGCAAAATCAACTACATCGTTATATAAAGGATCATCATATTCTTCAGTACCACTATTTGCACCAGCCATGTGATTATCAGGTATTTCAGTTAAACTATTATCATAACTTGCTACTTGTTCTTTAGATACGTAATCAATTAATCTTTGAGTTTCTTCATCAGATATAAAGTTACCTTGAATTCTAATTGGTGTATTTTCACCCATTGGTAAATATAACATATCACCTTTACCAAGTAATTTTTCTGCTCCGCTTCGATCAAGTATAGTTCTTGAATCTATTTGAGAAGCAACCGCAAATGAAATACGTGATGGTATATTTGCTTTAACTACACCTGTAATTACATCAGTTGAAGGTCTTTGAGTTGCAACAATTAAGTGAATTCCAGCGGCTCTTGCCATTTGAGTTATACGCATAATTGAATCTTCTACCTCTTTAGCCGCAACAAGCATTAAATCAGCAAGTTCATCTATTATAACTAAAATATAAGGCATCTTAGGGACATCAGTATTATTCTTTTTATTACTCTTTTCAATCATTTCGTTATATCCAGAAATATTTTTAACATTATTATCAGCAAATTTTTGATATCTATTTTCCATTTCAGCAACTATTTTTTGAAGTACTACATTTGCTTTCTTAGGATCAGTAACAACTGGACATAATAAATGCGGTATTCCATTATAATTAGATAACTCGACCTTTTTAGGATCAACTAAAACTAACTTTATATCATTCGGATTCATTCTCATTAAAATTGATGCAATAAAACTATTTATACAAACTGATTTACCTGAACCAGTAGAACCGGCAACAAGTAAGTGTGGCATTTTTGATAAATCAGCACAGCATGTTCTACCCATTAAATCCTTACCAAGAGCAACTAATATCTTAGCATCATTCATTGATTTTGGAACTGTGCTAAGAACCTCTCTAATTGGAACACTAGCAACATTTCTATTAGGTATTTCAACTCCAACAGTACTTTTTCCCGGAATAGGTGCTTCAATTCTAACGTCCTTAGCAGCAAGTGCTAGCGCTATTTCTTTACTAATACTTGTAATTCTATTAACTTTAGTGCCAGCTTTAATCTCAACCTCAAACTGAGTTACAGCAGGACCCTCATGTATTTCAACTACTTTACCAGTAATTTGAAAATCTCTTAAAACCTTCTCAAGTGCAAGTCTATTTTGATTTAAGAAATCACTATTATTAACCTTTTTAGTTTTAGCCGAAGGATTTAATATATCAAGTGGAGGTAAATGATATTCTCCATTTGAACTATTTTGAATAGTTATAGGAGCACTACTAGTTGTTTTTTCTTCTTTATTATTATCATAATTTTCATTATGAAATCTACTCATTTCTTCACTAGAAGTAATCATAACTTTGTTGTTTACAGGACTTACTTGTTCTTCCTCCTCATCATCGTCATCATCTTCTTCATCAGATTCACTTAATTTTAAAGCCTTACTAGATTTAACTCCATCTCCAAGTCCTTTAAAGACTTTAATAATTTTAACTACAATATCAGCAAGTGATACATTAAGAGCCATTACTACTCCAAACAAGGCAAAGACAGCTAAAATAATATAAGTACCAGTCAAATCAAATAAATTAACAAATCCCCATGAGAAAAATGCTCCAATTATTCCTCCACCAGTCTGACTTAAATTTATAAAATTTTCACTATTTATTGTATTCATAAAATTATCTATGGTATTTTGAAATATATCATTATTTTTAAGTACTGCACTATCAGCAATATAGTTAATATGACTAAGAGCAAGTAACGCAATTAACAAAAGATATAACCCAATTAATCTCGAATTAAAAAACTTAGGTAAATCTCCCTTAATTATCATATACATTCCTAAAATAATTAATAATAAAACAAAAATAGCCCACCAAGTCCCCATTAAAAATATACAAAAAGATTTAATAAGATGTCCTACTGGACCAAACGCTCCTATTCCAATTATTCCAACAAGTACAAGTAATAAACCAATTAGTTCTGAAGAAAATTTAGTTTTACTAGCACTTTCACCTTTTCTTTTTTTCTTTTTAGCCATATACTATCAACTCCATTATAATTATAAACCATATATAAATTTAATGCAAAAAGAAACTGTAAAGTTACATTAATAATAGTTACTTAATTTATATTAATATTTTCACTTGTTCGCTTGTTTATATATTAAACTAATTGTATAATACCAACTAAGGAACAATTAGTTGCTGGGTGTCTATCCTCACTTTTTTATAATATCAAAAAGATGAGGAGGTGCTACATATGAGTAAAAGAAAATTTATTATTAAATTTCTAAGATACGTATGTTTCATTATTTTATGTATATCTGTTTTAGTATACATAGTAAAAAAATAGACACTTAATTACCAAGAAAGATAATTAAATGTCTTTACCAAATTAAATTTAGGATAGACATTCAGCATTGCAAAACTAAATGTTCCTTTTTTATTTTATGTAAGTCTTCCTTACACATTCATAATAGCATATTTTATTTTATTTATCAAATTAGTTTTTTATATATTTTCACTTGTTTGCTTGTTTATATATTAAACTAATTGTATAATACCAACTAAGGAACAATTAGTTGCTGGGTGTCTATCCTCACTTTTTTATAATATCAAAAAGATGAGGAGGTGCTACATATGAGTAAAAGAATATTTATTATTAAATTTCTAAGATACGTATGTTTCATTATTCTATGTATATCAATTTTGGTATACATGGTAAAAAAATAGACACTTAATTATCAAGAAAGATAATTAAATGTCGACACTTTATTTTAAAGGATAGACATTCAGCGTAGCAAACTAAATGTTCCTTTTTTATTTTATGTAAGTTTCCCTTACATATTCATAATAGCATGTTTTATTTTATTTATCAAATTAATCAAAAATTTTTACCTCATGTTAGTAAATTTTCTAATTGTATCCATTGGTCCATCACTATTTAAGATTTCATTTTCTAATTCTTTGCGATTATATCTAACCAAAACTTTTTGAACATCAAACCCTTGATTATTTCTTTTTTCTTTTAAGATAACATAAGATGCTGTATCAACTGGATCATTTCCATAAGCCATACCAACAGCTCTTAAAGTATAAAATGATGTATTTTCTCCTCTTTCAAACATTTCAAAATGAACATGTCCTTGAAATATAGAATCATAATCAGTTACTTTTTTTCCATTAAATAATGGTTCATTCATTGCTGATATTATTCCTTTAGCTTCTTCACTATTTTCTCCTAAAAATTTAATCTTATTTGCCATATCAAGTTTTTGTTCTTGACTATTAGTATATAAAAATTGTTTATATGCATCTATGCCGTTTTTATAATTAGCCTGATAAGACCACGTACTATTTTTAGTATAATCAAATCTACAATCATTTGCGAAATGACATAATGCGATTTTCTTACCGCCCAAACATAAATCAATAAAATGAGGATATAAATTTATTATTCCTATTTCATAACTATTTAAATTAGATAACGTCCATAAATAGCTTTCTTCTTTTTCTTCTGTAAAATAGCTTTTAAAAGGATCTATTCCAAGAGTAATATAATCTTCACTATTACCAGCTATTGATTTAACATTATATTCGTCAAATAACTCCATTATTTTCTTAGGACTAGGTCCAACTCCAACATTATCCCCTAAAGAATATATTTCTGTTATTCCTTTATTTTTCATATCTTTTAAACATGCCATAGTTGGCACTAACAAACTATGTGCATCGGTGATAATTCCGATACATCTACCTGTATATTCATTCATTTTATTTATCTCCTTCCAAATACATAATTATCTTTTTATAAGTATCATCATAACTTTTATCTAACTTAAACCATTTAACATCCATTTGATTCTTAAACCAAGTATATTGTCTTTTAGCATAATGTCTACTATTTTTCTTAATTAAATCTAAAGCTTCATCCAAACTTATTTTACCATCAAAATACCTATATAATTCCTTATAACCAATACAAGTCATTACAGCCTTTGAATAAATATGTTCATCATACAACTTTCTTGCTTCTTCAATTAATCCAGCTTTAACCATAATATCAACACGTCTATTAATTCGATCATATAAAACATCCCTATCCAAATCAATAGCGATAAACTTAGCATCATATAATAATTCATTACCTTTATTATCATAATCTTCTTTTTTATTAAGTGCTCTTATTAATCTCTTTCGATTATTTACATGTATATCAATATTAGGATATTTTTCTTTAACTTTCTCATATAATTCTTCATTAGAAATATCATTATAAGTATCATAAGAAGTATCATCTTCAAACACATAATTATATAACCCAGCTTTAATATATAAACCAGTACCACCAACAATTATAATATTTTTATCCTTATTATTATCTAATATATTTCTTAAATCTTTTTGATAATCATAAACTGTATACATATCATTTTTATCTACTATATCAAATAAATAATGAGGAATTCCCTCTTTTTCTTCTTCTTTTATTTTCGCAGTTGCAATATCAAGTTCTTTATAAACTTGTAAAGAATCTGCATTAACTACTATTCCGTTATATCTTTTAGCCAAATCAACACTTAATCTTGTTTTATAACTAGCCGTTGCCCCACATACTACTATAATCATTTTAATTCATTACCCTCTTAAATAATCTTTCTAATTCATATTTAGTAAATGTAATAATTGTTGGTCTTCCATGCGGACAATTATAAGGATTATCACATTTAACTAATTGATTTAATATACTTTCAGCTTCTTCCATTGTAATTGAAGTATTACCTTTAACACTCATCTTACAAGCACAAGTAGCAGAAATATTATCAATAAATCTTACTCTATCAAAATCTTTAGGCATCTCTAAAACATACTCAATAATTCTTCTTATATTTTCTTCTTCATAACCTGAAATTAACCAAGTTGGATGGGTTTTAATAATAATCGTATTTATTCCAAAATCATCAATAACAAAACCTAAATCAGTTAACACCTTTTTATTATCTTGTAACTTTAAATAATCACTAGGAGATAGTTCAATACTTATGGGAATAAGTAAATCTGTTGTTTTAATTTTATCATCATATAATGCATTTCTAATCTTTTCATAATTAATTCTTTCTTGAGCAGCATGTTGATCTATTAAATACATCGCATTATCATTTTGCGCAATTATATAAGTTCCCATAACTAATCCACAAGGATAAAACTCAATCTTTTTAATTTCTTCATTCTTTTCATTAACCTTAAAATCCATAGTTACTTGTTCTTTTTCACTTAGATTATCATTAATAGAATCATTAATAAATAAAGGAGTTTCCTCTATAACATAATCTTCTTCACTATCATTATTAAAAGATTTATCAACCTCACTTACTGTTTGAATAGGAATATTTATTTGTTTACTTTCTTTAACTTCTACATTTGGCACTAATAAGCTTTTATATAAAGCGTCTTTAATAGTGCTAGTAATTAAACTAGTTAAACTATCTATCTTACTAAATTTAATATCTTGTTTAGTTGGATGAATATTTACATCTATTAAAGTAGGATCAGTTTCAATCTTTAAAACTACCACCGGATATTTAATATCAGGTTTATATGTATAATAAGCATCATTAATGGTTTTATTTACCTCAGCATTTTTAACTACTCTACCATTAACTATTGTAATCATAAAATTACGATTAGACTTTAATACACATGGTTTACAAATATATCCAGAAATATCATAATCATCATTACTAGCGTTTATCTTAACCATATTTTTACTGATATTTGCCCCAAATAATTCATGTATTACTTTAAGTAAATTATTACTACCAGTTGTTTCTATTAATGTATTTCCATTATTCATAAGTTTAAATGATATATTAGGATAACTAAGTGCTAATTTCTCCACATAATTAGTTATATAACTAAGTTCAGTAACCTCACTCTTTAAATATTTAAGTCTAGCAGGAGTATTATAAAATAAATCTCTTATTTTAATAATAGTACCCTTTCTTAAATCACATGATGAAGTATTTTCTAACTTACCACCATTTATTTCTAAATAAGTTCCTTCTTTTCCATCACTAGTTCTTAAACTAACTTTAGAAACAGATGCAATTGATGGAAGTGCTTCACCTCTAAAACCTAGTGAATTAATAAAGAATAAATCTTCTAATTTATATATTTTACTTGTTGCATGTCTTTTAAACGCAAGCATAGCATCTTCATGATTCATTCCAATACCATCATCAGTAATCATTATCTCTTTTAAACCGGAATTAATTAGTTCTATTTTAATTGATTTACTCTGAGCATCTATAGAATTTTCAACTAATTCCTTAACCACATTAGCTGCTTTTTCTACTACCTCTCCAGCTGCTATTTTATTGGATAAATCTTCATCCATTACTTTAATTCTTGTCATATACTACTTAAACACACTTTCTCTAAACTCTAATAAACTACTATCTATATTAGATAAGCCAACATTACCCTCATTTTTAACATTTATAAAACCTAACCCATATATAACAATATCACTATTAGAATTAATTTTCTGATTATATGTAAAACTTATATCATCTTTATAATACTTTTTAATCTCTAAATCATAACAAGAATAAACAGTTATACTTGTAGCATAATCAAACCTAATATAAAACTTATCTATCTTAAGAACTTCCCCATCTTTCATTTGGTATGTTAATGGTTTAATAACCTTCTTTAAAGTACAATTTGCCTCATAACTATCAGTTACAAACCCCGGTGAATCAATTATAGTTAAATTATTATTAATATTTAATCTTATAAAATCTAGTGTAGTATTTTTACTATTACTTATAGTAGTTTTAGTTAGTTTAGAATCAAAAGCATCCAATATATTATTTATTAAGGTACTTTTACCTGAATTGGTTTCTCCTAAAATGTAACTTTCCCTAATATTATTAGTTATTAAATAATTAATTAAAGAATCTATTCCATAACCATTAACACTACTAACAAACCTAACATTATTTACTTTATAATTATTCATTATATATTTTCTAATATTATCAATTTTAATATCTTTAGGAATTACATCTATTTTAGATAATAACAACAATTTTTTCCCTTTAATCTTATTATATATATTAATTATTTTATCTGATAAAGATAAAAAATCACACATAAATATTGTAAATTTATCATCACTATTAACTAAATACAATATCTCTTCAACCTTTTTAGGAACTGTATCATTAATATTCACTCCATAATGCATTAATTTAAAACATCTCATACAATATTTAGCATCATTTAATTTATTTTCTGGAACATATCCTTTAGCATCTTTATTACTATATTGTAATTTAGCCCCACATCCAAAACATATTTTACTCATAATATTCTCCTTTTTTTAATAATTCTTTTTTCTCTAACTTATTATAAATGAATGGCTCAATAAACCTATTAAACTTAGTTAAAACATAATCAGTTTTACCTATTGGATTAACTAAAATACTTAATAGTTCTAATCTATTAGCCCCATAAATATCAGTTAATAATTGATCACCTACGCATGCTATTTGAGTAGTTTTAAGTCTATATAAACTCATAACTTTTTTATACTTTTTACTAAATGGTTTTCCAGCAAAATAAGCAGAATCAACATTTAATATTTCTTTAAAAGGTTCTACTCTTTTCTTATTAGAATTAGATATAATTAATATTTTTAAATTTAATTCTTTAATATCTTCTATTAAATCTTTTAACTTCTTAGAAGGTTTATTCATATTTAAAGGAGCAAGTGTATTATCTAAATCAAAAATAACACATTTAATTCCTTTCTTTTTTAATTTATTATAATCTATATCATAAACACTTTTATAATACATATCAGGTACAAACTTATCTAACATAATATCCCTCGATTTCTTATATCAAAATTGTATCAAATTTACTTAATAAAGAAAAGAATTTAAATGCATATAGAAAAAAATGGATATAATTCCATTTCCAAAAATAAATAAATTTTAATCTAATTTATACAAAGACACAGTTAATTGAACGGACTCCATTAAATAGATAATTTATAAGGATCAACTTTTTCACCATTTCCACTAGCTATCAAGATATCAGATTTCAAGAAAACGGCCGGCCAAACCGCGTAGGAATCATACGCGAAGCCGTAGTCGAAAGCACCGTCCCCAAGCACAACGAACACGCTATGCGAGTAACCAGAGTAAGGCGATAACGTCCAATACCAAGAGTTTTTAAATAACCAGTTATCTGTCTTACATTTTCCGTTTGTGTAATCCCATTTATCACTTTCT
Source organism: uncultured Bacilli bacterium (assembly GCA_934086395.1). Classification (GTDB taxonomy): domain Bacteria; phylum Bacillota_I; class Bacilli_A; order RF39; family UBA660; genus CAG-533. Next base: position 32,236 of record CAKOIE010000003.1, read on the forward strand.
TTATCATATGTTACACCTGCTCTTAGGTTTTCATGACATTCTGCAAGTGTTGATGCATATCCATAATCACTGGCATAAATTAGTCCAACCTTACCTGTCCACTCAGTAGGGCGATTATTTTGATATGTTATTGTTCCTCTTTCTTTATTATATTGATCTAATAGAGGCAATCCATATGGTGGAGTATTTGGATTATTCCAGGTATTTCCTCCTATGTTCCATACACTTTCACTTATCATATTTTGATAATTACTTTTTATAACTTTAGTATAATCAAATTCTCCAGTTTGGCGAAGTACTGGTTTCTTAGTTGTTGAATCATAATATGAATTATACCAATTATTCTTGTTTGCTGTTAATGCTGTATTTAAATAATCACCATTTAATTCATTTTTTAAGTCTGCTTCTGTCCAATTATTAAATCCATAATCATTATTTCCAGTTGCATCCCATGAATAATTACCTAATGATTCATTTCTAACTAATTTAATCTTTCTTTCAATTTTACCAATTGAATCTTTTACATTAAAAACTCCAACTATTCTCCATAATTCTCCTGTGTTTGCAAACTCAACATAATTTCTAGGCTCAGCACCTGTATATCTTACATTTTTATCTACGGTTGGATCGATAAATAATCCATGTTTATTGTTACTATCTAGTTCTTGAACTTTACTTACATATTCTACTGCATTTATTCCTTTACTTTCAAAGTTTACTACTAACTTATTTGGTATATTATCTAAATTTGAAACATTAATATCCCATTTTCCGGTTGCATAATTACAGTTAAAACTTACTGGGCTATCTTTTAACTCAGTATTATTTTTATAAGCAGTTGATACGGCACTATAAAAACAAGTAGTAGGTAATTCTTTTACTTCTACTCCATCTACATACGCTACTATATCTATATCTTTATTAATACCTTTAATATATTTTATCTGATTTGCTAGTTCTAAATCATTCCATATATATCCAGCATTTAAATTAAGTTTTATATAATAATCATTATTACTTTTATTATTTGTTAAGATAGTTAATGACTTAGTTTTACTTGAATTTATAGTTCCACTTACTTCACTAGATTCATATTCTTTAGATACACTTATATCACTTGGTATATTATTATTTGTTTCTGTACAATTTTGATTATTACATAATTCATAAGTAAATTCATACTTAACATCTATTTTATTTAAATTAGTTAATATTATATTAAATTGTTCAATCTTACCTGCTTGTAAATGTAATATTCTATCATTTGTTTCACCACTATTTGTTGTTATATTAAATGATAAATCATTAACCTTTATATTAGCAATCTTTTTATTTTGACTACTTGTAAACATCGATAATGAATAACCTAAAGTAAATATAAATAATAGTATAATTCCCATTATAGTTAATATCTTTGCTTGTTTATCTTTTTTTATTAAATTAAAAAATTTGATAAGTTTAGTTTTCATATTTTTAAGCTCCTATTCTTATCAAATTATAATACTAAACACCCCCCCGTCAAGCGAAAAAGTGTTTGTTTATTATTTATATTATAAATTATATATTAAATAAATGTTTTGGTATGTTCTTTTGAATATTTATTTTTAAATTCTTCTACGGTTGTATCTATGTCTATATGTGAAAGCATCCAATCTATACGATTTGCACGATCATTAAAATATGATACTTTTTCCGTATTTATATCCTCATTTAAAGTAGATAAAACTTCATTAATTCTTTTTCCTAATACAATATCTACTGCTGCCATTTGAATAGGAATACTTGCCTTAATTTGAGTTTCTGTATTATATTTTTCTACTAAATGCATATTAACAAATTGCATATAATCATCAAAATTATCAATTACATAAACAAGTTGTTCTTTTCTCTTAAGGATATGTTCCTTAAATTCATTTGGATCAATTAAACTTCTTTTTTTAGACACTTCATTATAAAACTTATCTATCACATTTAGAATAACATTTTTTATTTCTTCATTATAATAATCTTTCATATCTTCTCCTTATAGTTAAATTTTACCATAAAAGTAATAAAAATTAAAATGGATTTTTAAGTATTAATAATTAATATTAATTTAGTAATTTTAGTTTTCATCTTTATTTCTATTTCAGCTTCTAGTTATTTTTAATATATGATTAAAATAATAACTACTGAGCACTACTTTTAGTATACTTTAAATTAACTTTTTCTTAAGTTTAAAATTTAATACAAAAAACTATTAGCTATTTAAAACTAATAGTTTACTTTTTTAAATCATTTATTTTAATACTTCTTGTATGTTTTATTGCTTCCCATTTATCATATTTTTTTATAAATACAGAAATATTTATTGGAATCCAGCTTAATAAAAATATAGAAAATAATATAATAGTTGCTGTCATGCCTTTAAGATCTTTTTTCTTATATAATAAAGCAAATATTTCTATAGCAATACCCATAGCAAGTAAAACACAGAAAAATACAATATTTGTTGCAAAAAAGTAAGAAAATATATCATGTAATTGTATTCCAACTATTTTAAAGACAATTAATAATACAAAATTAAAGAAGGAAATAACTTGCATAAGTGGTCCTAAATATACTAAGGACATATCTAAACTTGCTAATCTTCCTGTTTTAAGGAAATTTTTAAATAATTTAACACTGTATCTATTCATACACTGAATAATACCAGCGCTCCATCTTTTTCTTTGTTTCCATGATGCTCCAAAGTTAATTGGATATTCATCATAAGTTATAGCTTCTTCTACAAAAGCAATTTGTTCGTTTTTTAATGCACATTGTCCGGTAAACTCTACATCTTCTGTTAATGTGTAAGTTTCAAATCCATCTCGATCAATAATGTCCTTACTAATCATAAAACCTGTACCATTAATAGATGCAGATGAGTCAAATGCCATTCTTGATTGATTGAAAAAAATATTTTGAAATAAATAAAATATTGTATAACTACCACTAATCCAGTTATCTTTTGGATTCTTGCTATCACGATATCCTTCTGCTACTTTGTATCCGGAATTATAGCAATCGTTCATATGTTTTAAGAAATCATTATGAACCACGTTATCAGCATCAAAAATAATATATGCATCTATTTCTTTGTTATCTTTTAATTTTTCAAACGCTACTTTAAGAACATCACCTTTAGTTTTAGTAGGCTTGTTACATTCAATAACTGATGCACCAGCATCAAGAGCAACCTTGGCAGTGTTATCAATACAGTTATTTGGAATAACAAAAATTCCATACTTATCTTTTGGATAGTTTAATTGTTTTAAACTTTCAATTAAATTACCAATAACTTGTTCTTCATTTCTAGCAGCAACTATAATTGCAAAAAAATTCTTCTTTTTACTTTTTTTAAATTTTACTTTACTTTTTTTAATTATTCCTAAAAAACCACTTACGGCAAAGTATAAGCCATAAATTAGTGTTATATAGAATAATATGTAATAAATTATTTTCATGATAATTATCATACTTCTCACACCCAAATCATTATATAATATTTTTTTATTTATCTCTACTATTTATTTCGTAAAATTTTATAAGAATACCATCTATCTCCCTTTGATATAATAAATATCATATTTATTATATCATGGATATAATTAATTTATAGTATTTTTTTGTAATTTTGTTAATTTTAATTTTTCACCTATATTTTACATAATTCTAAATGCCGGTGATATTCCTTGTTTTGTATTTGAAGCAAGACTTCTATACCAATCTCCCGAAACATTAATATATACAAAAGTACTATTAGTTGAATTACGTAACCACCAAAAACTATTTGTTCCATCATATTTTTTTATTAATAAACCAAAATTATCAGTAGTAACATTATTTATAGAATAATAATCTAACTGCCTACTTAAATTATATGCGCTATCTGTAGGAGAAATATGATTAGATTTACCGTCTTTAAATATTTCTCTAGCGCTTAATAAATATATTTTATCTTCAGTACTAAAATTTGTACTATCACTTGAACCATAGCCTGAAATAACATTTGTTGAAATAATGCTATTTTGTAAACCCGTGGGCAATTTAGTAAAAAAAGAATTATTTAAATAAGTTCTTATTTCCGATTTTTCCCATCCACCTGTATTAGTTGCTGTAAGATTCATCTCCTTTAATTCTACGATATCCACAAATTCTAAAACAAATCCACAAGCTGTCTTTGAAAATCCCTGTTTACTGCATTCTTCAGGTGTTGTATTATTTGCAACTCTAACTTTATGTACTTGATTATCAATCATTACCTCTTTTTCAGAACCAACTGCATATGTTGTTAAATAACCATCTTTAACAATATTAGCTATTCTTTCCCATGAATCAGTACTAAATGATCCTTCATAGTTAACAACTATCTTTCCAGCGAAACTTTTTCCTTTTTCACTATCTTGATTTTCATTATTATCTGGAAATTGTAGTTTTAAATTAAATGTAATTGTTTGATTTGTGGTATTTGTTTTAAAATCTCCTGTTGCGAGTTCTAGGTATCTATTCCATTTTTTAAAGTTCCATGAGTATAGCCTGTTTCTGAGGTATTTCCAGGTATTGTTTGATTTGCTGTTCCAACTAAATTACTTGTTACATTATTATTTGTATTAGTTCTTTTTATATAATAATGAATCATTCCATCACTAAACTCTGATACATAATCTAGGCCTACTTTATATGGCATAGCTAAACCATTTGTCGTATTTGTTCCTGTTAATTTAAATGTTTTATTAACTATAATGTCATTACTTGGCACAATATTTTTACTAGTTAACAAATCACTTGATCCATCAGAATAACTTATGGTCATCTTACCTCCTGTTACTTCTACTATTGATGTACTTCCATTATTGTTTGTTGATGTAAAAAAAGCATATGTTATTCCTGAAAACATCATTAATAATATTAATAATGTTCCAATCATTACATATACTTTTGCTCTTTCATTCTTAACATTATTCATTTTATTTCACCTAACCTACAGTGAAATTATATTACTAAAAGTTCTTTCCAGTCAAGTAAATGTTTGTTCTAGTTATAATTTATTCTATATGTAACTATTATCTTGTTCTTCTTGAACGTAGTTCATTTGTTGAATTTTGTTGCATTTTTTTAAGTTCTATTTTTTTAATTTCTTGCACTAAAACCCTAATATTTCGCATATAATAATTAAGTTCAGTTTTACTAAAATAATCTGCATATAAATTAAATATCATATTACTTAAGTTACTTAACTCAGTTAAAATAAGAGTTCCATCAGTATCGTTTCCCTCATTATCAATAAAAATTAATATTTTAGAAACTAATTTAGAAAAATCAAAATTAATATTATATTTTATAAATATTTTAATTATTTTTTCATCTACGATAGATACTTCCATATTATTTAATGTAATAGGATAACTAAAGAAATCAAATGATTCTTTAAATTTATATTTTTTCTTATTTTTATATAATTTATACATAATTTAATCCCCCATTAAATCATTTCTTTTTTCCCTTGTTACTCTTATTTTCTCACTTTTACGATACTCATCTATTTTTTGATGATTACCAGAAAGTAAAATGCTTGGAACTTTCATTCCTCTATATTCTTCTGGCTTTGTATATGTTGGATAATCTAATAAATTATCATTAAAACTTTCACTTTCTAAACTCTCTTTATTGATAACTCCGCTAATTAATCTAACAATAGAATCAGTTATCATCATGGCAGGTAATTCTCCGCCTGTTAAAACGAAATCACCAATACTGATTACTTCATCGGCTAAGAGTTTTATTCTTTCATCAAAACCTTCATAATGTCCACAAATTATTATTAGATGTTTTTTAGTGCTTAGTTCTTTAGCTTTTGCTTGTTTATAAGTTGTGCCAGTTGGATCCATAATAATTATATAAGAATCTTTTGTTTTAATAGCATCTATTGCTTCATAAATAGGTTCACATCTTAAAACCATTCCTGCTCCTCCACCATATGGAGTATCATCAACCATTTTATTATTTAAAGGTGAGTAATCACGAAAATTTATTATTTCTATTTCTACTTTTTTATCATTAATAGCTCTTTTAATAATAGATTCAGTTAGAAAACCATCAAACATATTAGGAAATAAACTTAATATACTGATTTTCATACCATTAACCCACTAACATCTTTAACATAAAACTTTTTATTTAATTTATCTATTTTTTTATAAAAACCTTTAAGAGGAATATAAAATTTATCATTTACTTTAATTAAAGGATTAATTTTATTATCATCATAATCAGTTATTATACCTATTTCCTTATTATTAGATATTACTTTATAATTAACTAATTCACTTATAAGATATTCTTCATCTAGTAAGTTTAAATCTTCTTTAGCAAAATATACATCATTACCAATTAAATATTCTATATCATTAATGTCTTTGATATTATCAAGTTCTACTAAATAGTTATTTTTATGAAAACGCACACCTGTTATTTCATAGTTTTTATCTTTAATTATAAGATGGTTATGAACTTGAAATACCCTTTTTGGCATTTCGAACTTGGATACTATTTTAAGTTCACCTTTAATTCCAAATGTATTAACTATTTTACCTACATATATTTTTTCCAACTTTATCACCTACTTGTTATCCCAACATAATTATCTATTATTAAGGAATCAAACATATTATTATATTTTTTTAAACTGTTTTTATTATTAACGTAATAGCCAATAACAATATTTTCTTCTCTTAATTTATTTAATTTTATTTTATCATAATATTCTATATTGTAGCTTTTAAAGTCTGATTTAATAAAATAGAATCCTAGATTAAAGCCCTTATGCTTAGTTACAGCTTCTCCTACAATATAACTTTCACGATGCTTATTTAGCCACATTATTATTTTAATATCAGTTGATAATAGAGCAAATTTACCAGAATAATTATCCAATAAATTAAATAATTCTTCATTTTTAGTATGTATTTTTAAGCTTAAAATAATAGGAATGTCTTTGGTTAGTTCTAAGATTTCCGATAATTTAGGAATATGATAAAAAGACAAATATGATATTTCATCGTATGTCATATCTTTAATATTATCTTTTTGATTTTGAATTCTGGTTAAACAATCATTTTCACAAATAATTAATTCTTTATCTTTGGTTTCACATACGGTTAAATAAATAGCTTTATTTTTACGGATTGCTACTTTTATTGCCTCTAAAGTATTTTCATAAACATTTTTATTATCATATATTCCTTTATAAACAAAATAACGAGATTTTAAAAACGATAGATCTTTCATCTTTTACCACCAAGTTCATACATTAGGATGCTAGCAGATACCCCGGCATTTAAGCTTTCACATAAGGGATTCATAGGAAGTTTTAAATTTTGATCGGCAAGGGCTTTAACACTATCTTTAACACCACTAGCTTCTGAGCCAATAATTATAGCATGCTTATTATTTTCTTTTTGAGGACTAACTCCAGTAACTACATCTGTTGAATATATTTTATAACCATTATTTTTTAGGATATAAATATTTTTTTCAATATCATCTATTATTATGTTTATGTTAAAAAGCATTCCTTCACTTGATCTTATAACTTTTCCGTTATACACATCAACACATTCTTTTGATAAGATAATAGTTTGATAATTAAAAGCAACTGCTGAACGAATTATTGTACCTAAATTTCCAGGATCTTTTATGTTATCTAGTATAACTACATTGCCAACTATTTCATTATTATTTTCAATTTTACAAACTGCTAGTTCTTTAGGACTACTTGTTTGATCTGATAATTTTTTCATAACTTTTTCGGATACATAAGTAGCATCAAATCCATAGGTATTTGGCGTTCCTTCAAGCAAAAATAATTCTAAAACTAAGTTCTTTTTTAAGGCTTCTTCAACTAAATGTTTTCCTACAGCAAGAAACTTGTTATTAATTTTACGGTATTTTTTATCATGTAATTTAGCTATTTCTTTTACTCTTTCATTATTTACTGATTCAATCATTTATTATTTAACTCCTTTCTTGCTTGTTTGTAATAGGGATAATATTTAGCTACTTCATTCCAAAATGCGGGTGAATGATCCATATGTTTAAAGTGACATAATTCATGAACTATTACATAATCGATTAAATTAACATCTTTAGTAATTAGTTCGGTATTTAAGGTTACAGTCATACTACTTTTATTACATACTCCCCATCTAGTTTTCATTTTACGAACTTTTAATGTGAACTTTGGTAGATTATCAAACATATTCATTATTCGATCTAATCTAACTTTAAAAACATCATAACATAGACTATAAATATAATTTATAGCGTCTTCTTCACTTTTAGCATAAATATAATTATTATCTATAAATGTTTTATCACTTTCTATTAGTGATAATTCATCACCTAAATACATTATTTTATTAGGTTTTAATTTATTTGCTTTAAGTTTATTATTAGCTTTAATTATAAAGGCTTTATTATCATTTATTATTTTTAATATTTCTTTATTAGTTGTATAAAGATTAGCTGATACCTCTATTTTATTTTCTTCTTTTACTCTTAAGTATAAGTTTTTTATTCTTTTACGATTAACAATTATTTCGAATGCTTCATTATCAATTATAATTTTATTATTCATCATCGCCACTACGATTAGTAAATTTAAAGATTATAGGGGTGCCAGTAAAATCAAAGTTTTCTCTTATTTGATTTTCTAAATATCTTTCATAACTAAAGTGTACTAGATTTTTATTGTTAACAGAAAATTCAAATTTAGGTGGTTTTGTTCCTGTTTGATGAACAAAGTATATTTTCAAACGTTTTCCTTTATAAGAAGGTGGTTCATGAATTAGAACTGCTTCTCTTATTACATCATTTAAAACACTAGTTTTAACACTTCTAGTTAAGCCTTCATATGCTTTAATTACTTCTGGCATTAATGTATGAATTCTTGATTTTGTTTTACTTGATAAAAATACAATAGGTGCATATGGAGCAAATTGAAAGTTATTTCTAATTAATTTTGTCCATGTTTTAATAGCTTCATCTTTATTATCTATTAAATCCCATTTATTTACGCATATTACAAGAGCTTTACCTGCATCAATAGCGTATGATGCTATATGTTTATCATGTTCAATTATTCCTTCTTCGGCATTTAGAACAAGAACACAGACATCTGATCTTTCAATTGCTTTAAGACTTCTAAGCAAACTGTATTTTTCAATATTCTCATAAATCTTACCTTTTTTACGCATACCAGCTGTATCAATTACAATATAGTCATTTTTTTCATATGTAAAACGAGAATCAATAGCATCACGGGTAGTCCCAGCAACGTTTGAGACTATTGAACGTTCTTCATTTAATAAGGCGTTTACTAAACTACTTTTTCCAACATTAGGTCTTCCAATAAGGGAAAATTTTAAAGTAGCATCATCTTCTTCGGTTGTATATGGATTAAAATCCTTAGTAATTGCATTTAATAATTCTTTAATTCCTTTATTATGTTCAGCAGATACGGGATAATAAGCATCAAATCCAAGTTCATAATAGTTGTAAATATTGTTATTCATATGTTTTTCATCTAATTTATTTACAGCAACAATTACTTCTTTATTACTCTTTTTAAGAAGACTTGATATTAATAAATCATTACTTGTTAAATCTTCTTTACCATCTATAACAAATACGATTAAATCTGATTCATCAATAGCAAGTTCGGCTTGCATTTTAATATTTTCATTAAATGTTGCTTTTTCTAAATCAATTCCACCAGTATCTATTAAATTAAAACTTTTATCTTCATAGTTAACTATTCCATAGATACGATCTCTAGTAACACCGGCTTGATCATCAATTATAGATTTTTTTTCATTTATTAATCTATTAAATAATGAACTTTTTCCAGTATTTGGTCTTCCAATTAAGGATACTGTTTTTCGCATAATTAATCACTTCTTTTTCTAATCCATATATTATCATAAAATAGGCAAAATAAAAAGTAAGTTTTGTTTGCTTACTTTGAATTTAATTCTTATCTTATAGTTTTCATTTTTTTATCTTCTGCTGTAACTTTATCAACTACTATGTTAAATACTTCAGTTAAATTTAAAGCTTCACATATTTCTTTAGCATAAAATTTAGCTATTTCGGTAGATACACCTTTGTTTATTTCATAGTTACATAAATACTCTTCAATAACTTCTCTTTCTCTACCATTGATATAATTTTTTATTTTGCTTACAGGCCATTTTAAATTTTTTAATTGTTTTTCTACTTGTAATAAAATTATTATGTATAAATTGGAAAGTAATTCAAATAATTCTGTGTTATTTGAAAACTCTTCTACTTTATCAAGTGTAAAAAAACTTACAACAGTACGTACTTTAAGATAATTTTTTAATTCTTCATAGGTTATAATTAAATTTTCTTTTTCCATTTTCTAATCCCCCTGATTGCCTGTATTATAGCATATTTTTAGAAATAATTGCAACTATTTGTTTAATAATATATTTTTATGGAATTTCGGTTGTTTTACGTTGACTATATCATACTCTGTTTGTTATAGAATCACTTAGGAATATTTAATTAATAGGGTGATTGCCTTTTTCAAACTATTATGAAAGAATGTGATATTATGAGCAAAAAAGATTATTTAATTTTTATCTTACTTATAATTATAATATTGTTAATTGTAGTTATTTTATCTAAATAGCTATTAAAAACAAAAAATCACCTCAACAGGGAGTTTTGGTGATTTCTACCTATATAAGGTAATCATCTAACTATCCAAATAGATGTTCCTTTTATTTTATGTAAGTATTCCTTACATATTCATATTAGCAAATTTTCAAAATTTATTCAAGCACAGCAAATACGATTATTCGTAATTTTTTTATTGACTTTATTCTTACGAAACTATATATTTATTTATAGGAACAACTAATTAGTTGGGTGATCGCCTTGCTTCATAACGAAGGGAGGTAGATAATTATGAACAAAAGAGATATATTAATTTTCTTTTTATTAATTTTTATCCTTCTTTTAATTATTCTATTATATATAGTATTAATATAAAGAAAATCACCTAACTCAGCAATGAATTAGGTGAGAACAAAACATTGGTAATCACCCAACATGCGAAATTGGATGTTCCTTTTTTATTTTATGTAAGTATTCCTTACATATTCATATTATCAAATTTTATATGTTTGTGCAAGTATCTAATAACGACAATTCGTAATAAAAAATTTTAAAAAATAGTTAGGCAACACTAACTATTTTAATTTGATAACTTCCAGTAGGAGATGAAATTTCTACTGTATCTCCTTCACTTTTATTAATAATTGCTTTACCAATAGGTGATTCGTTAGAAATCTTATTTTCAAATGGATCTGCTTCCATTCTTCCTACGATATGATAAACTTCTTCTTCGTCATCATCAACATATTTAATTGTAACTGTTGAACCAACATCAACTATATGAGAATTTTTCTTTTCAATAATAGTTGCATTAGCAAGCATAAATTCAAGTTCTTTAATTCTTCCCTCAACTTCAGCTTGTTCATTTCTTGCAGCATCATAGTCGGCATTTTCAGATAAGTCCCCTTGGCTTCTAGCATCTTTAATTGCTTCGATAACCTTTGGTCTTCTCACATTTTTTAATTCATTTAATTCTTCTTCAAGTTCTAAAAAACCATCACTTGTTAATAATATATCTTTCTTTGACATTAATATCAAATCTCCTTCAAAATTTACAATAACAAGAATATACTACAAAATAGACTCTTTGTCAATTGTTTTTAATCTCATGATATCGTCTTTACATAGAGGAATGTCTGTTTTAAATTTAACAATCATTTGAGCATGATTTGCTTCTTCTATTAAATTCATATCCTCATCATAAATATCTTCTATAGTATACTCAGTTTCTTCAAAATTAGGACTAATAAATTCAACTATAGTACCTTTTTTAAAATAATTTCTTTGTTCTAAGGTAATTAATCCATTATCATTACTTAATACTACTCCTAAAAAATCTTGATTAGATACTTCTTTATTACCATTATAATATTGATCTTTATAATTAGGTAATTCTTTAAAAAATTGAGGATTACTTTCTCTATTAGCACATCTATTTAATACTTTAAGATAATAATTAATAGTTTTATCATTTATACGATTATTTATAACATCATCTATAATTTTACGATAACTTGAAATTACAGTTGCTATATAATAAATACTACGCATTCTTCCTTCAATTTTAAAAGAATTAACACCAGCATCTATCATATCTTTAATGTAAATAGCCATATTTAAATCTTTAGGACACATTTGATAGTTTTCTCCTAATTCGTTACCATTTATATCACCAATTGCAAAATTCCAACGACATACTTGAGCACATCCTCCACGATTAGCATCTCTATTTGTTGCATAATTACTCATAATGCATCTACCACTAATTGATGTACACATTGCACCATGAATAAATGCTTCTAAATCTAATCCAGTATATTCTTTTATTTCTTTTATATCTTCTTCACTAGCTTCCCTAGCTAAAACTACTCTACTAGCTCCTAACTCTTTATAAAAAAGTGCGGTTTCTTTATTTAAAGTACTAGCTTGTGTTGATATATGAAGTTCCATTTTTAAGTGTAATTCTTTCCATAAATTCATTATATAGTAATCACTTACAATAATTGCATCTACATTTACCCTATCCAAAAATAATAGATATTCTTTTAAACCATCTATATTTTCATCATGTAATACGATATTTACTGTAACATATACTTTTTTATTTAAATTATGAGCATAAATTACGGCATCTTTTATTTCTTCATTAGTAAAATTTTTAGCATTAGCTCTTAATGAATAATTTTTGCCACCTATATAAACCGCATCAGCACCATATCTTAAAGCAAACTTTAATCTTTCAAAATCACCAGCTGGGCTTAATAACTCTATCATTTTAAATCACTCACTTTATATACAGTTTTATTTTCATAGAACTTATTATCATAATCTATTTTTTTACCATTTAAAATAGCAATAACATCTTTATATGTTAATCCATTAGGATTAATATAATACATAAGAATTTTATCATCATTAATATTTTTTAACTCTGGTATTAAATTAAAATATTTATTATAGAATAAAACTGTTCCGTATTTATTTTCTTTAGCTAAAAATTCTACAGCGTCATTTTTTAAAATGGCAACATCTGTATATTCAGTTTTAAAAGTATCACTATAAAATTTTAATAAAGTTCTTCTTGAATACATAGCCATATTAAGTCCTAAAATAGGTAATATTACTTTTTTATTAACATTTTCTAAAACTGTTTTTAATTCATTTTTTTCTAATTCATTAGCAAGCATACAAGATATAATATTATCCTTAGATAACCAGTAATTGATTGAATGATAATTAACCGCAAAATGGGCTTGATTCCAAATTAAATTTATATTAGTGTCTTTAAGCATTTGATATATAGCGATATCTTCATAAATTATTCCATTTACAAAACTTAATTTAGGAATAATTAATTTAAAGTTATTACAGTCTTTATTATCTAACACTCTATTAACAAGTAAATAAACATTTATATTGTATTTTTCTTTAATACTTTTCATCTCATCTAAATTAAAAGTATTATAACCAATACTATAATATGATAAAGGAAAAAGAAAGTTTGTTATACCTTCTTTATAATATTCTTCAATTTCTAATAAATTATTTATTCTTATTAATAGTTTATTTTTCATTATTCTTTTTAAAGCTTACTGATAAGCCATCTCCAATATCATAAAATTTAGTAACATAATCTTTATTATTATTTAAAAATTCAATATAATTTTCTATTTTAGTAACTATTCCTCTAACATTTTTACTTTTAATAGATGCCTTATCTTTAACTAAACCATGAAATTTTAAGTTATCTGTTATTATTACTCCACCTGGATTTAAATAATTACAAAATCTTTCAAAGTATTTAATATATCCACCTTTAGCAGCATCAATAAAGATTAAATCATATTTACGTCCTGTTAAACTTACTTCTAATGCATCATTATATACTATTTCAATTCTTTTATCTAAACCACAAGCATTAACATTTTTAACTGCTTCACGATATCTTTTCTCGTCTTTTTCAATAGTTGTAATTTCAACTGTATCGGTTGCATTAGCCATAAGTATTGCTGAATAACCTATTGCGGTACCTATTTCTAAAACTGTTTTAACATTATTAAGTTTAATATATTTCATAATAAATTTAATAGAATCAAGTTCAATAATAGGAATATTATTTGCTTCAGCATATCTTTCCATTTCTAATATTGTCTCTTTCACAGGGAACACTTCCTTACGAACTAGATTATATCATAGGTTATTTAAAAAATGCAAAAAAATAAGAAAAGGAACTATTTTGTAGTTCCATCATGATCAAAAATTATTTTTTTAATTTTTGCTGGTAATTGAAAATTAGTACTCAATATTTCTTCATTTGTTCTTTCAGGATAATTTACAACAGCAAGTTTTACCATTGCTTCATTTGTTAGTTCATCCTCATTATAGTTACTTTTTTCTTTTAAATTCTTAAGTTCTTCTTCTAAACTTTTAATTTTATCCTCTGATTTTTCTATTCCTTTAGACAATTCTTTTATGTTAAATTTATTTTCTTTATATGTTCCTAATAGAGAATATGATACAAATTGAATAAAAATTGTAATAGCGGTAGCTGCAAATAATATTCCAAATAATGTTTTATAAAAACCAATCTCACTTAATAATATATCTCGACCCATAAAAATAATTATAAAGATCCAAAATATGTTTAGGAAAAAAAATTTATTTTTCGTTTTAATATTATTTTTAGATTTTTTTAATTGTTCTTTTAACATACTTACATAATTATTTTCTCTCTCTATTTTATTTTGTAAAGATAAAATTTTAACTGTATCTTCATTTTCACTAGATTCTACTCTTTTTAATTTATTTTCATCATCTTCTACTACCCCAACTTTAGCTGTTTCATTCAAATATAACTCTTTATTCATATTATTTTTTCCTCTTTCTTTAATTTAAATCGTATTATAGCAAACATTTGTTACTTTGTCAATCGAAACATCTGATGTGTAAATTATCTATATTAAAATTAATGTTAATAAAACCTGTGCGATATTTAAAAAATAAGAAAAGGAACTATTTTGTAGTTCCATTATGATTAAAAGTTATTTTTTTAATTTTTGCTGGTATTTGAATATCGCTAACTAATGTTTCATCGCTTGTTCTTTCAGGATAATTTACTGTTGCAAATTTTATCACTTCTTCATTTGTTAGTTCATCCTCATTATAATTACATTTTTCTTTTAAATTTTTAAGTTCTTCTTCTAAAACCTTAATTTTATCATCAGATTTTTCTATTTCATTAGGTAATTCTTTCATAATTAGTCTATTTTCCTTAAATGATCCAAAATATTTTTTGCCTAAAATTTGAATTATAGACATCGTAACGCCAACCATTGTTGTTATAAGGAACTGAATAATATTAAAATCATTAAATAAATTAAATGCCAAAATAATTATAGGCTCCCAAAACATTAAGTTTATACATTTTAAAATTATACGAACTTTAGCGTCAGATAATACTTTTTGCATCCTTACTACACTTTTATTTTCTCTTTCTATTTCATTTTGCAATTCTAAAATTTTAACTGTATCTTCATTTTCACTAGATTCTACTCTTTTTAATTTCTTTTCATCATCTACTACTAGTCCAACATTTGTTGTTTCATTTAAATATAACTCTTTATTCATATTATTTTTTCCTCTTTCTTTAATTTAAATCGTATTGTAGCAAACATTTGTTACTTTGTCAATCGAAACATCTGATGTAAATTATCTATATTAAAATTCATATTAATAAAACCTGTGTGATATTTAAAAAATAAGAAAAGGAACTATTTTGTAGTTCCATTATGATTAAAAGTTATTTTTTTAATTTTGGCTGGTATCTGAATATCGCTAACTAATGTTTCATCACTTGCTCTTTCAGGATAATTTACTGTTGCAAGTTTTATCACATCTTCATTTGTTAGTTCATCCTCATTATAGTTACTTTTTTCTTTTAAATTCTTAAGTTCTTCTTCTAAACTTTTAATTTTATCCTCTGATTTTTCTATTCCTTTAGGCAATTCTTTTATGTAAAATTTATTTTCTTTATATGTTCCAAATAAATATTTTAAATACATTTGTACAATTATACTAGTTCCACCAAATAAAATTAGAAAACCGATTAGTTTAGCAATTGTACTGTTCATTACAATTAATACTGGAATAAAAAACGGAGCCGGTGCTAATAAACATATAAGTGAAAGTATATTTTTACATTTAATATTATCTTTGGATTGTTCTAATTGTTCTTTAAACATTGTTACATATTTGTTTTCTCTCTCTATTTCATTTTGTAATGACAAAATTTTAACTGTATCTTCATTTTCATTAGATTCTACTCTTTTTAATTTTTTTTCATAATCTACTACTAATCCAACATTTGTTGTTTCATTTAAATATAATTCTTTATTCATATTCTTTTTTCCTCTTTCTTTAATTTATATTAAAATCATAATTTTTAATTTTAATGTTACTTAATTCCGAATCTCTATTTTTTTCTTTTAAGCTATTAGAATAATTAATTCTTGATAAATCTATTTCATCAATATTTAAGTTATTAGTTTTACTAAACTTAGCTTGTTTTTTCATATCATCTAATTCTTTTTGCAAAAGACTTATTTTATCTATATTATTTTTAATTAAATTTGGAAGCACTTCTTTTTTTAATCGATAATTTTCTTTAAATGATTTATTGATTAATTCAAATACTGTAGTAACTAATATATTTATAGAACTTAATATAATACCTACAATTGTAAGTGAAATAATATTATTGGGTGTAACTAATAAATTAATAACAAATAGCAAACAAAATTCAAAAACAACACTAATAATTATTCCATTATATTTATCTTTAATATTTTTTTCAATTAAATCTAATGTATCGATATTCTCACTTAAATTATGTTGTTCAATCTCCAAATTATTTTCTTTTATCATTATTTCATTTACTTCTTTAGGCATATTTTTAGAATCTACAATATAATTTTTTTCTTCTCCATCATATATAATTCCTATACCAGTTGTTTCATTTAATAATGTTCCTTCATCCACTTGATAATCACTTCCGTTTGTATAGAATATATTATTAAAATATACTTTAAAAGTCAATTCGAAATTTATTTTAATTTAACAATCTTTATAAATATCATAAAGATATTCTAAATCCATTTGTTGTAATACTTGTTTTAGATAGTCTTTATTTTTAGGGCTTCTTAAATCAATATTACTTTGATAAACTTTGTTTTTCCAATAATTACTATTATCTTTATCTAAATATGTCTCTTTTAATAATTTTTCATTCAAATTTATATCATAACCTATACCATGATTTTTAAAATCAGCATCATTATATCGTGATTCATTGTTATTTTTAATTAAATTGTTATTATATTCGATTTCCTTATAAACTTCGCCACATTGAAACATTATCTTGTTGGGGTCTATTCCTGAAATACTTTTACCATACATTATAGGATATTTAATATTTTTTGGAAGTTCATCATGACCAATAATTTGATAATCACCATAATATATATTATTATCCATAATATGTTGTGATGGATATGTTGGTAATGTTTTAAGTTTATCTATAGAAACATTTTTATCTTCAGTTAATATATGAAATATTTCTATTATTAAAGGTCTTCCCATAAGTATATCCCAGTATTTAAAGCCTTTCTTAGTTCTTTTATATACATCCATTAATATTCTTCCATAAGTATAACTATGTTTTCCAACCTTTACTCTAAAATAATCTCCCTCTTTATAGTTGATGTGGGTACGTTTTTCATTAATAAATAAATTTAATTCTTCTAAGTCATCAGTTGTTAAATCGTTAATATAGTTATTTAACCATTCATTTAACGAGTCTAAATCACTAATTTTCTCATCAAAATATTCTTTTAAGAATGTTTTTTGAGTTGTATAGTTTCCTATTATGTAATATCCTTCTTTTTCTTTTGATTTAGATATATAAAAGTAGGCCCCATAACCACTTAAATTCTCAATTACTGAAAAAGTTATTTTTTTAGGTTTACCTCTATTTGTTTTGTGAAGTATTATTTGGTGATTATTAGTTGTATCATAATCTACATCTTTCTCTTTTAAAGAAAAATACTTATCAGTAACATATAAATTAATTATTTTAACTATTTTATCTTTATCAAAATAAACAAGTATTTTAACACAGCCATCCTCATATATTTCACATTTATAATTATCTTTAAGTGGCTTTACACCTAAATATTTACGATATTTATTACTATATATTTCCATAAATTTTCCTTTAACTATTTTAATTATTATTTTCTTCTAACATTTTTTCTTTTATTTTATCAACATCGGTAAAGAATAAATTTGTTCATTGATTTTTCATAGCAAGTAATGAGTTAAAGTTATATGATATCTAGATCTTTGATGAAGCTTTACATATTTTCGATTGGAATCATTTATAACCCGCACCATCCATAAGCGGCTAACATTTACCTCAAGTACTATCTTAAGTACAAAGAAAGTATACTATAATTTTAAAAAAAATCAAATAGTTCTAGTAACACTAACGATTATCTCTTTACCAATCTTTTTCCTTTATTTTTATTATACATATATTCATCTATCGAAACTTGATGTTTTATATCTTTAACATCATCAACCAATTGTAACTTATTAAATAAACGCATAAACATAACATTAAAAGGAGCATAATAACTACCAGAATTACAAAATTTAATTGTTACTCTTCCAATATTTGAACTACCATTTATAAATCCTGGCAAAATAGATTTAGGTATAAATTCAAGTTCGAATTCATCATCTATTTTTCTTATCTTTAAAATGTTAGCATTATCGTGATTAAATTCATCACTACACCAAGTAATAGCCTTATTTTCTATATCATACAATTCAGAATAATGATAAAAATCATATTTAAAAGCTTTCTCACGATATATTTTATTATATTTTTCAGCCTCATAATTATTAAAAATATCATCATCCAAAATACAAACATTTACATTTTCTATATCCGCAAATAAATCTTGAAATGATGAATATACTGCACCATTTTCTCTAGTGATAGTAAAAAACATATTTTTAATTAATTTACTATCATCCATTATTGTCCAGTACAAATCACCATTTCCATAAATCGACATAATAAGCCTAACATTTCCATCAATTAATGTGATATCTTTAAATCCATTATTAATTCCACTAATAACAATTTCCATTTTAAACCTCCAAACATACAATATACTACCTCAAAATAACACTTGGCACAAAATTATTTTCATATTTGTCATAATATTATTTACTTAATTTTTTGAATCAACTTTCCATCAAAGATATTAATATGAAACACTTTTTTATTTATGTAATTTATCATTTTCTAACTCATTTAACATTTTTTCTTTTATTTTATCAATATCTGTAAAAAATAAATTTATTCCTTGCCTCTTCATAGCAAGTAATGAATTGAAGTTATATAATATTTCATTTTTAAGGTTATCTGCAACTCTAACTGGTGCACCATTTTCGGTATGAATATGATCAATATATTTTTCTAAAGTAGGAAATGCATTTTGAATTAATATAACAGATTTTTTATTAGCAATTTCACTTATCATTATAGATTTACAACTACCATATTTTTTTATTTTCTTTTCAATAATTGGCTTATATTTGGATACGTTGCTACTTAAAGGTATAAACCATAAAATATCTCCATCTTTAATAGTAAAATAGGTTGGTCTAGACTTCCCATTTTCATGATTAATCATCAATCCCTTGTCATTTTTTTTATCAAAAAAAGTATCTTTAATATGATAAATGTATCCAGTTTTAATTTCCAAAACAATCACCCTTTCAATGAGAATATATCATAAACCAAAATAAAACTCCATCATTATTGATGAAGCTTTACACATTTTCGAGTGGAATCATTTATAACCCGCACCATCCATAAGCGGCTAACATTTCGCGATTGGAATCATTTATAACCCGCACCATCCATAAGCGGCTAACATTTACCTCGAATACTATCTCAAGTACATAAAAAGTATACTATAATTTTAACGAAAAGTCAAATAACTCTAGTAGCATACATTATATTATATGTTCTTTTTCTAAAATTAAACATAAAGACTTTCTATTCACATTTATATGGTGATTCGGCATAGTTATCTTTAATTTTATCTAAAGTTAGAGTTGTTAAATATTCACTGGCAGTCTTGCAAATAAAAATAAACTTCACCACTAATGATGAAGTTTATAAATTAATTATCTCTTTTCAAAACCAACTGTTTAGTTTTCATATAATCATCTCTTTTAATATCTTTTTTCTTTGCAATATTTATCTCTCCTACCATTCTTACTATCATAAGTATATTATTTGAAATTTTAAAAATCAATAAATCAGTTAATAAATATTAAACTATTTTTTACATATGTTAATTTCAATATAAAATTGATGTTGTTTGATCAAATAATAATATAATTTTTTACACATTTTTATATTAGTACTAACATATAACATGAACCGATTTTCACAACGGGCAATCTTAAAAACACACATAATATTTTATCTATGTTCCACTACTCCCATTATTCCTCATATCTAACCTCATTCATATAATTAAATCCGCTTAAGTAATAATCATCTGAATATTCCCTTACTCTGTTTTCCATAACATCATTTATAGGTATAAGTGTATAATCTTTTAATACTACATATTTATATGTAAATGTTAATATTTCATCATAATATCTAGTTAACATATTAATTTTTACAGTAGTAATAATTCTTTTATTTAAATCATTATCAAAGTAACTCATTAATTCATAAAAACCTTTATCTGTTTTAACTATTCTTTCATTATATATTCTAATTACTTTTTCACCTTCATAATTGCCACTTATTTTTTGGGTAGTTGGATATTTATCATTTCCATAATCTTTACTATATAAAATATTATCCTTTACATAAGCATATTCGGACATAAAATCATAATCAATCTTTTTTCCAAGAAATTCTGTTGAGTATTCCCATTTAAGATAATCACTTAAATTATAATTAGCATTTAAATACATATCATAACTATCTGTAACTTTATTATCGGTATTATCATCATGTAAGGTATATATTATATCATTATAATCGTAAAATTTTATGTCTGCTCCTGAGTTTGGAGCAATATTCATAACCTTAATATTTTTGTCTATATCATATACTTTTTTATAAACAAACTCTCCATTATCTAACTTTTGTGGATTAAAAATATATATAGAATTATTAGCTATAAATGAGTATTTACTAAATGATGTATCTTCAGTTAATATTTCTCCACCATTTAGTTTTTGATATTCTTTATCTGAATATTTTTTCTTAAGTGCATCCAATATTGAATTTGCCTCTGGTGGTGTATGATCATTTAATTCCTGTTTTCCATTTTTAATAATGGCTATAGAAATAATGCTTATTAATACGATAGATACAATAACAACATAAATTATTTTTTTACTATTCATATCACACCTATTTTTCTATATATCCACTCGTTTTTTGCGTGTACATATCATTAGTTATAGCTTTATATCTTTTCCCATCATAATCATCTGTGAATCCATTATAAGCTTTATATATTTCATTAGTTTCCGTATCATATACTCTTTCATAACCAAGAGTTGCATCACTTTGTTTTTGACTCATAATATCAAATGATTTATTTCGCTTATTCCAAGAATCCATTATCCCATCACTTATTTGATTACCTATAGCTCTAATTTGTTGGAAGTTTTTCATGACTGCATCTTGTTGTTGATTAAATCCATTTATAAAGGTATCTGTGAATTCTAGTGAAGAACAAATAGTATTTAACGTATCTTGCCAATCAATAAATTCGTCTTTAGGCGCAGTAATAAAAATAGTATCATAAACATTTAAATATTGTATATCTATTTTTTTGCCCGAAATTATATTTTCTGACACATAATAAGAACCCACATCATACACATAAGCCGTAAATATTCCTTCTCCTTCTTTACCATTTGCATCTTTAAATGTTGCCCTTAACATATCTCCACCTAAACTGCCTTTACCTAAATTATCAATTACTGTAAATTCAGTTAATGTTGGAAATGTAAATGTACTAGTATTATTTAAAGTACCTAAGTCATTAAATATTTTATAAAAACCTAAAGTATCTTTAGTAGCT
This sequence comes from uncultured Bacilli bacterium, assembly GCA_934086395.1. GTDB lineage: Bacteria > Bacillota_I > Bacilli_A > RF39 > UBA660 > CAG-533. Next base: position 54,657 of record CAKOIE010000003.1, read on the forward strand.
ATTACACTAGTTTTAGCAAACATATTATTAGGATAATATTTTTGTTGCCATCTTTTCGCATCTTCTGATTTGTTATAACCCTCAGTTTTCATATTAAAGAAAAACTGATAATTAGGATTTTCTGGATTATATACTTTAATTGTATAATGAATATAATCACCTAATGTATCAACTTTCCATCCTTTTGGTTTTTTAATAGAAAACTCATTTGTAGTATAATCTTCTAGTTCTATTTTACTAGCTTCTGACTTAACTATTTTTATATTAGAATCAGGATTATAAAATAATCCTTTACCATTTCTGCCCCCTTTAATAAGCAAAATAATTTCCCCTATAATAACAAGAACAACAACACCTATTATAATAAAATTTTTTTTAGAAATATTTAGTTTATCAAGTTTCATAATATCAAATTCCTCCTTTATATTTAAAATTATAATTTGAAACAATTCAAAGAGCAACTAACTTGCCACAAAAATCAATGTTTTTAATGGAAAGTTATTTTAGCATAAATTAAAATATAGTATAATAATAATTAAGGAAGTGATAATCTATGAAATTTAATGAAATATTAAATAGATATCTAAAAGAATTAAATTGTTCTTCTAAAAAATTATCTACGAAATCAGGATTATCAGAGTCTGTTATAAGTAGATATCGTAGTGGTGAAAGAACTCCTTTAATGAAAAGTGAGCAATTAAATAAATTAACAACAGCACTTTTTAATATTGCCCAAGAAAATGAACAAAATCAATATTCACTAGATAAAATTCAAAAAGATTTTAATGCTACATTAGCGAATAATAACTTTAATTTTACAACATTTAGCAATAATTTAAACACATTAATAAATACACTTAATATTAATATAAATGAAATGGCAAAATATATTGTATTTGATGCATCACATATTTCAAGAATAAAAAATGGTAAAGCTAAACCATCTAATCCAATAGAGTTTTCTAATAAAATATGTTCATATATTTTTTCAAGGTATAAAAGTGCAGAAGATATATGCAATTTACAAACAATAATTGGATGTAAAAAAAGTGATCTTTCTGTCAATAATTATTACAATACTTTATTTTCTTGGTTAACTAGTGAAGCAACATCTATTAAAAATCAAGCATCAGATTTTCTATATAATCTTGATTCATTCAATTTAGATGACTATATAAAAGTAATAAAGTTTAATGAATTAAAAGTTCCAAATATTCCATTTTATAAAGCTAAAACTAAACACTATTACGGATTAGAAGAAATGAAAAAAGGAGAATTAAACTTTTTTAAAGCAACTGTTCTCTCTAAATCAAAAGAAGATATTTTTATGTGTAGTGATATGCCAATGGAAGACATGGCAGAAGATATTGACTTTGGTAAAAAATGGATGTTTGCAATCGCAATGTGTTTAAAAAAAGGGCATCACTTAAACATTATTCACAATTTAGATAGACCATTTAATGAAATGATGTTAGGACTTGAAAGTTGGATTCCAATTTATATGACTGGACAAATTTCTCCTTACTATCTAAAAGATAATAAAAATAATACATATAATCATTTCAATTATGTTTCAGGAACAGTTGCACTAACTGGAGAGTGCATTAAAGGACATCATAATAAAGGAATGTACTACTTAACCACAAACAAAAATGAAATTGAGTATTATAAAGAAAAAAGTGAATTACTTCTAAAAAAAGCTAAACCACTTATGGAAATATATAGAGAAAACAATTCAAAAGAATACGAACTATTTTTAAGAAAAGATGAAAACATAATATGTGATAGAACAAGATATCTTTCATCACTACCTCTATTTACTATCTCTAATGAATTACTTATTAAAATATTAAAAAGAAATAAAATAAATACCCAAGATATTGATAAAATAATCAAATATAAAAATGATGAACTAAAATACATAAAAAATATTACCAAAAATAGTAAAATTAATGATTATATCTATATAATTAAAGAGGATGATTTTAAAAAAGATTCACCTTCCCTTTTATTAAATAATTTATTTTATAATAAAAAAATTAACTATACCTACAAAGAATATATGGAACATTTAAAATTAACAAAAGATTATGTAAAAAGCGAAAAGAATTATGAGATAAATTATGTAAAGGAAAAAACATTTAAAAATATTACTATATCAATCCTTAAAAATAATTATGTAATTATTTCAAAAAGTTCTAATCCTACTATACATTTTGTTATAAAACACCCTAAATTAATTGAATCAATTGAAAATTTTAATCCAATTGTAAAGGAATAAATATATGAAAAAAAGAAAAATAAAAATCAAATGGAAAAATATAGTACTTATTCTAATAATTATTACATCTACTATAACATTATTAATATCCATATTTAATATAATTAAATGGAAAATAGATTCAAATAAAACGAATTACGAAATAACTAATATTCAAGAAAATATAAATGTAGAAGAAATACAAGACACCGAAAACACTGAAATAATAGAACCAGTAATAGAAGTTTCAAAAGAAAATCCTTATTGGGATTATATAAATATGAATATGATAAATGTTAATTTTAGTGATTTAAAAAGAACTAATCCAGATGTTGTTGGTTGGTTAAAGGTAAATGGTACAAATATAAATTATCCTTTTGTTCAAAGTAGTGACAATGATTACTATCTAACACATAGTTTTAATAAATCTTATAACGGAGGTGGATGGGTGTTTTTAGATTATAGAAACAATTCAACTAATAACAAAAACACTATTATCTATGCTCATGGAAGATCCGATAAAACTATGTTTGGAACATTAAAAAACGTTTTAAATAACGGATGGCTTAACAATACAAATAATTATGTTATCAAAATATCTACAGAAACAGAAAATAGTTTATGGCAAGTATTTAGTGTTTATCGCATACCAACTACTAGTGATTACTTACAAACAAATTTTAATGATGATATAGAATATCAAAACTTTTTAGATATGATTAAAGATAGAAGCGGTCATAACTTTGATACAAATGTTGCATCTACTGACAATATACTTACTTTATCAACTTGCTATAATAATAGTGATAAAATAGTCGTTCATGCTAAACTTATTAAAAAAGAAAACAAATAAATAATAGCTAGGATAAACATATATCTTAGCTATTTTATAAAATAAATTTACTATTAACTGTTATTATCTAATTCAAATATTGGATATGCATTATATCCTTCATATTCATAACTAGAATCTATTTCCTTCATAAAAACCTGTCTATCATTAATTTTAACAGTTAAGGCATTTTGAAGTAATAATCTAATTTCTAAATCTTTAACTGAGCTTCTTTCCATAGCAAGTAAATAATCTTCTTTATTAACCTTGCTCCAATCAATTACTTTATTTAACTTTTTTCTTAATATTAAATCTAACCAGATACGAGTACTTCTGCCATTTCCTTCTCTAAATGGATGAGCTATATTCATTTCTACATATTTTTTTATAATATTTTCAAAAGTATCTTGAGGCATATTATCTATTTTATGTAAAATATCTTCTAAATACATACAAGATGCAAACCTAAAATTTCCTTTAGCAATATTTTCTTTTCTTATTTTACCAGCAAATGAATATATATCATCAAATAAATATTTATGAATACAAGCTAATCCTTTAAATGTTCCTATTTCAAATTCATCTCTTTTATTCGTGTCAAATAATTCTAATGCTTTTAGTTTAGAAATTCTTTCTTCTTCATGAGCAAGATCTACTAAATTTATAATTCCTAATTTATTTTCTAACATTATATACCTCCAATGTTATATAAAAAATATCGTCTTAAAGTACTGTTTAACATATTTAAAACAACTCATTATCTACTTACTTTTTTACTAAAACCTTTTTAAATTCATTTTTCTTTTCAATTTTATTATTAATAAAGGAATAATGTACGACCACTATGTTATCATCAAATATTTCAGCAGTTAAAAATCCAGGTCTAGTAGCATTTTTATCAAGTTCTGCATTTGATAAATTTATAACTGGATCATCACACATAGCCGGAATAAATATTCTTTCTCCCTTGTCGCCAGTTTTTACTTTTATATGATAATAATGTGAATGTCCTTTAAAACACAAACATTCAATAGTATAAGGAAGTCTTAATTTATATGAATCTATAGTATGTTGTAAACTAATTATATTTCCATCCCAATTTATAAATGATTTTTTTAAATCTAAAATATTTATATCGTCTCTTGATGATATAATTTCTCTTACAAATGGATGCTTATTTATTGCTCTATAATCATGGTTTCCAAGTAATGCATATGTTTTAATATTTTCATCAAAAGGATATTCATTAATAAAATATTCTGCCTGTTGTAGAACATTTAAATCATTTCTTGGCTTAACATCTCCTTCAATAATATCTCCACCATTTAAAATAACATTAAACCCATTTGCAATAGCAAAATCAAACATACCATATGTATAATTCATATTTTCATAAATTGAACAATAATGTGCATCACTATTAATTAATATTTTTTTATTACTAATACTTGTTTTACATAAAAGTTTATTTACTTCTTTATCATATTCACCAGTAGAATATAAAATACTTAATAAAATATTATTTTCTAAATAATTAAACTTTTCCTTTAAATAATCAAAATCATGGTACTTTTCATAGCAATTACATATTTGTCTCTTTAAATCTTTATTTATGTCTTTTAAACTTTTTATCATGATATATAACTTCTTTCTTAGAATTTATAATAACAAATAATAACAGGTATAATCAAGCAAAAAAATTTTTAAATTAAGATTCAAAATCAATAAATTTTTTATATTTCTTTCCACAATTATTGCAAGTAAGTGATATAGTTATCCAAGTAAATGCATTAGATATATCTTTAAATCCAAGTTCTTTTAATTCTTCTTTATCAGGATATTCATATTTTATAGATATAGAAAAATTATTATCCTTACAACGACTACAATTAAAAGGTTTACCTTTAATATTATTTTTATTAATTGTTCTTAAAGTATTATCATCTTCACAATTAGCATCATAACCATCAAAGTGACTATTAAATATTTTAATTAAGCGACCACACTTTAAACATTTTGCAGTTAAAGATATTGAATCATTATCTTCGCTTAAATATGTGCCAAGAATAATATTCTTTTCAATCTCACCATTATAATAAATATTAAATTCATTTGTTTCACAACAATTAACTCTTCCTGAAGTAATATCATTTTTAATGTAATCAATTTTAAAAAAAGGTTTTATTTTAGCTGGTATCATTTTAATTTCTCCTTTAATTCATTTTTATTTATTATAATCTTTTTATCACAGTTTTTATTATAAATATTAAAAGCCGCAATAATCATTATTGGAACTGTTGCTGGTATAAAATATCTTGGAGATACTTCTACTAATAAATGAGATAATATTAGTCCTATTTCTAATATCATCATAAATAATATATCATCTATATTTTTGTTTTTTCTTAAGAATGTATAAATATTTGATAAAAGTAAAATAAACCAAAAAATATATAATATAATTCTTATTATACTTTTATTTATATATGTACCAATTGTATTTTCATAAGTATAAAATGATAAATTAGATGTTAGTATTGAATATTTTTTAGCATATAATTTTATTATTTTTAAAATATTATAACTTTTATAGTTTTCTATTGCTTTATTTTTAAAATATTTATGTATGTCTGATGGATTAAAGTTATCGCTAACCATTAATTCATTATATTCATCTGATGAAAACCATGCACCATTACTTTCAAAATTTGATCCAAGATACAAAGTCCAACCACTACTACTATCTATTTTATATTTTGTTTTGTTACTTACTATTTTTGTATATGAATTATTAATACCTATAAAGCATAATAGTATTAAAATAAAACTAATTAATTTATTTTTATAATTAGATTTAAGAAAAATAATTAAATATAAATAGTATAAAAATAACGCTATTACTAATATTATAAATATTGGTCTAAATGAATTACTTATACCTAAATTTATTCCTAATAAGATACTTAGTAAAATAATATTTATAATTTTATTTTGTTTTATTAAACATGCAAATATATATAACGAAACAATAAAACATAAGTTAACTACAGTAATTGGTAACGCTTTCATACACCATAATATTTGAAATGGATTTAATAACCAAATTATCATTAATAATATGCCGAATTCTTTATTTTTAATTTTTTTACCAAATAGATAGGCAAAGTAAGATGCAGTTATGTCCATTATTATGTTTAACATTACTACATTAATAAATTTAGTAGTAAAAATTTTCATAATGTTTCCTAGTAAAAATATATAAGAATATAAATATGGGAACATTGCTATATATCTGTTATTTAAAGGATGATGTAAACTTAAATTTATAGCATTACTATAAAATGTTGCTTCATCGCTAAATACTTCTCCATAATTAAACAATAACAATAAAATTCTTAGAATTATACCTATAGATATTAAAAATATTATCGATTTTTTATTTTTTAAAATATGCTTTATAATTGAATACTTTTTTTCTATAAAGAATAAGAAAGTTATAAGTAGTAATGATATTATAAATAATGGTAAATCATTTTTTAATCCACTTAATATCCCTACTATTAAAATTAAAAACATTAGTATTAAATATATATTTTTTATTATATTTGTTATTATTTTTTTCATACACACCTCTTAGCATAGATAATAAATTTATATTATTTTTTTACTTTCTATAATATTAAAAAAAATAGGGTTCTATCCAAAAATAGACCCCCCCTGCAAAAATAATTTAACATTTTTCCTTACATATTCATACTATCATAAATATTTGCATGCGTAAACTACTAAATCAAATCTTGCTATTTTAATTATTTCACCTAATTTTTTTATATTTAATTCGCCTCTCTTCCTCTCTATTACTCTTACTAGATATTTTTAATGCACAAAATAAAAAAAGTGATAGTCCTAAAACTAACACTATAAATACTAACCATTTCCAAAATGGCATCATATCACCTCATTTCCAAAATAAAAAAGAATAGAAATTCTATTAGAAAATCTATTCTTTATTTAACTTTATTAGCAAGTTTTATAACTGCTTTAGTATATTTCATAAGTTCTTTTTTATTTTTGAATCCACAAGTCATTGCATAATAATCAGTATAACTATCATCTTCTTTTACTAACTTTAATTGTAAAGATTTATTTATATTATAATTCTCTTTAGCTGATAAGTTAGATAGTTTAGAATAGTCTTTAACTGTTATATTATAAAGTGGATCATTACTTTTAAATTTATCATATATTTCATTTGATATTATACAATTATCAAAATGATTAGTATAACAATTAGAAGAATACTTGAAATAATGATAATTTGTTTTTTAGATAGTTTCTTTATCTTTAATTTTGTCTTTTTCACATTACCATCCCTCAATTTTTATATTAAAAAGGAGTTAGAGAAAACTCTAACTCACAGTTTAATTTGTATGTTTTCTTCTATAAAAGATTCCAGCTCCAGCAAGTCCTACGATTGATAAGATTCCACTTATTAAATAGAATCCAATATTATCTCCAGTTTGTGGATTGTCAGTAGGCACTATAACTTTTGCTACATTAAATGTTGTAATTGCTTCTCCACCATCATTGAATAATACTTTTAAAGTATGTTCTCCAACTGATAATGTATCAACAAATTCTTTCTTTAATGTAATTATTGTGCTTCCACTTTCTGCTGTATAATTTTTAGGATCAACTAATTCATTATCAACATATACCTTACCATCATCAAATAATCTAAAGTCAGCATTTATTTTAAATTTAGCTTCATTATTTTTAGTAATTGTATATTTTTGATTAGCTCCTTCAGTTACTTCATAAACTATTTTTTCAACTACAACTTCTAAATTGATATTAGATGTTATATTTGTAAGTTTTAAAGTATCTCCAACCATATCAGCAGTTTTATCAGTTCCATCAACTAGAACTTTAACTAACTTATATCCACTATTAGCAGTTATAGTAAATTCTTGTGTCTCACCGTAACTTACTGCAACAGCACCGTTTGGAGTAATGGTAGCACCATCTACATCTTTAACAGTTACAGTAAATGGTATTTTTTTATAACTTACTTTAACATCTTTTTCTTCGTTTACTGTAAGTTCTATTTTATTACCAATTACAGTAGTTTCTACTGTATTTACTAATACTTTATCAATCATATATCCAGTATCTGGTGTAAATGTTATTTCAACTTTAGTTCCTTCAACAACACCTATTTTACTTGGTGTAATTGTTCCGTTTCCACCAGGAACTGATGTTATTACATTAAACTTATCTTTAACATTAACTTCAATATCAATATCAGTTATTGTTTTATAATTTGTAGTATCAGCTGGAGTATATGTAGCTTTATAAGTATGTGTTCCAACTGTTAATACTGTACTTGCATCATTCCAAGTAAATCTATCAGGAAGAAGAATATCATTTAATGTATCTCCTTTTAAACCAGTAAGACCAGTTGGTACTGTATAATCTGGTGTTGCTTGAGTGATAGACCAATTTAAAACTAAATCTGTAGTTGTACCATCTTTCCACTCATAATTATCTTTATCTTTTAAGGATACTGTAATGCTATAATTTCCAACATTAGTAGCCTTAATATCGCCAGAAAAATTCATCTTATTTGGATCAAAATTACTTTCTTCTGAAACTATTTCATCACCTGTATATTCAAAAGTATCTTTAACTAAAGTTAATTTATCAAGTTGAGCTTTTTTAATAGTGAATGCTACACTAAATGTTCCAGTGTAATTTGCATTAGTATCAGGAACTTTATATGTTACTGTATAAGTACCGGCATTTGTAGGTGCTGTAGCACTACTATAAGATGTAGAACCAGTTCCTTCATATAATACTTCTAGATCACTAACATTTACTGTTCCAACATTAACACTAATTGTTCCTGTTGGCTTTTTAGGATTTCCATCATAAGTAAATGTTTCATTATTAGAAAGTCCTGAAATATTTACATCAGTTTTATTTACAACATGAACTGTAAAGTCTTTTGTTGTTTCTTTCCATTCAGGAGTATTATCGCCACCAAGATCCATTTTTGCTGCTGTAACAGTCATTACAACATCTCCTTCAGTAGCTCCTGCTACATATTCATCATTTGTAGCATCATATGTAAGTGCTGTTCCTGATTTGATAGTAAAATCAATGTTTCCTACATTTCCAGTTACTGATTGTTCTAAATAACCTTTTGATATAGAACCATTAACTTTTACATATTGATCTGCGATTGCTAAAGGTTGATCTGCACTTGTTACTTCAAGCACACCATTTACATGTGTTCCAAATGTATAGTTACCAGTAATATCTTCACCATTTCTCATTACTTTAACATTACTTACAGTATTATTTGAAGTACCTACAAATTTTTGGCTACCAGTAATTGTAGCTTCTAACATATCACCAGATAGTAATACACCATCAGTATATGTATAATTATTTTTTGTTAATTCAGTACCATTATATACCTTAGTATCTGAACCAGCTGTTACAACTATTGGTGTTGTAATTGGGTTTACTGTTAATTTACCAGCAGCCTTTACTTTATTAGAGTAACAATTAGTTACATCAACACCTTCTGCATTTGTTATTGTAATTTTTCCTATTGTATTATTTTCAAGAGCTGTATCTTTAACATCTCTTACTTTACCAGTAATTTCTGCAGTAACTTTATCACCATTAGGTAATTTATTATCAGTTACTGGGCTAGCATTATTTGCCCATAATACATCATAAGCATTTTTTGTATGTTCTGTTCCATCATAAGTAAATGTATCATCATAGCTTTTTACTTTTACTTCTGTAGTAATTGGTTTAATTTCAAAATCAACATTACTTTCACTTTCAATATAGTTTGCGCTTGTGATTTTTACATTTACTTTATATTTACCTACTAATATAGGTAATGTCTTTCCTATATTTTCATAATTTCCAGAAGTTGTTTCTTTTGAATAATAAACTTCATATTCATTACTTTCTAAAGATTCTAATCCTGTTATACTTAAAGTTGGATTACTATTATATATCCAATTGCTTGGATAATGAATTGTTACTCCCTCATAATTTTTCTTTTCAACTTTTAATGTAACTGTTGCTGTATATGTTTTACTATTTTCATCTGTTACAGTAATTGTAGCTGTGTAAATTCCAACAGGAAGTCCTTCTTTTGCCTTAATTTTATAATCTCTGTTTGTTGCACCAACGCTAATTATTGGTGATGAACTAGGACCTTCAACAATAAAATTAGAACTATTTACTGTTACATTTTTAATTTGTAAATCATTATCACTTATATTTTTAATTGGTATACCAGTAAGACTAGGTGTTTGCTTATAAGTTTCATTTATTGCTACATTATTTATTTCAAAGCCATTAACTTTTTTTATAATAATGTAAGGATTGCTTCCTCCTGTTGCATAGAAATTTCTAACTAAAGTATTTCTATCTTCTTCTTCTAAAACTGGAGTTCCTGTTGTATAAGGTAGTTTTTGAAAGTATGCCTTAGAATTAGGATCAATTACCTCATCTAATTTCATTTCACCCAATTTTAAATTACCTAATTTACTTGTAAGTCCTAGCACTTTCAATGACTCAAAATTAAAATTAAATTTAATGTCCGAATCAGAATTGGATATAGTACCAAAAAGATACATACCATCACTTAATTTAAATACAGCATCTTTTATATTTACATCAACAGTAAGATTTTTACCATTTGTTTCGTAATCTCTAGAAAAGAATTCAAAGAAACTAGGCCTTGAACTAATCATTTCATAATATCCACCATCAATAGTTAGTCCAAATTTTTTTATTTTCCCATCATGATTAGTATCATAATAATTAAAGAAAATATTTTCTCTTGAAAGAATCTTACCAGTTTTACTACTACTACTATCCCTAATTGCTAATTTACTATTAAAGTTATAATAGTATTTGTTATTTGATTCATCATAATCAGACTGTCCATAACTAAATGAAAGACCATTGGAACCTATATCTAATGTTTGTCCACTTAAATCAAGAGTAATGTCATTAACAACATAAAAATTTAGGAACTTTGTTAAAGTAATATCTTTTGCTAATTTTATTTCATTTATTTCAGAATCAATTCCTTTTGAAGCATTAATTAGTTCTTCTTCAGTCTCTACTGTAATTGTTTTTGCATTTACATTAGTTAGTCCAATGGTGAAAACTGCTACTAATGTAAATAATATCGTAGTTAATTTTTTAACTACATTTTTTGATTTGCTCATCAAATCTTCCTCCTTCCAATTATATTCTATCATATTATTTTTAAATCTAGAATATATTTTTAACAAGTAGAATTTAAATTTCATCTCTTATATTTTAATATAATTTATATTTACAATATGTTCAAATTATTTATTTTTATATTTTTGATAAAGCAAATAAAAGCCATAAATAAATTGACTACTATTGCTAATTACATAATTATATAATTTTCAATTTGCCTATTATTTTGCCGGTTATTTTTAGCAACAAGAATTTTCCCTAGAAAAATTTTATAATTTAAAAAAACACTCATATTAAATCTTGAACAATTATATTTTCTTCTTCATTTTTATTTAATTTATTATATTCCATAATTGCATATATTATATATTGTTCCACATATCTTTTATCTCTTTGTTTTATTTCGGGTAGCAAAACATTTTCTATCTTTTCTTTATTAAAAGATATTTTATCATTTTGATTTTCCTTCTTTTCGTTTAATATTCCTTCTAATATGTCAAAATCATTTTTTTATCTTTTGCAATCTTTTTAAATTTAATTGCCTGTGCATGACTAGGTGTTACCAAACAATATTCAATAACTCCTAATACCAGTTTTTGTTCTGCAAATCCTAAATAAGATAACTCTACATTTGGTTTTATACCCATAGTAAGACCGTTTTTATTTGTTTTTAAAACTGTTTCATCAACAAGTTTTAATAATTCAGGTATTAAATAAGTTAATCTTATATATCTTCTTACCATTTCTCCAAATTCACTATTTGCAATTGCATCTCTTGACTTATGCAACCCAGTTGCACATGTTTTTTTCCTTGATGTTTTATAGCATCCATTTTCATTTTATAAGCAAATGCCTTTTCACTCGGCAAAACTCTTTCTCTATATATATTAGAATCTACCATAAATATTTGTCTATGTAAACCATTAGTCCATATCTTGATAGTGTTTACAAAGTTGGGGAAACATGCAATTTTACGTATAGTGGTAAATTATTGTATAAAAAAGTGGTTAAACCTTAAAAATTTACTTTATAATTAAGTTGAAATAATAAATTAGAAAGTAGGTTAACCACATGAACATTATACCAATTTTTTATGATTTTACAAATATTTTTAATTCACATAACCTTATAATGAACTAAACTAAAATTTTTCTTAAATAATTTTTATCAAATCTTAATAAAATTATAATATTATCTCTCATAGAAAGTTTCTATTTTAATAGTCAATTTATCATTAACTATTATAAATATTTTTTCACAACCAAAGCATTTTACTAAAGACAAAATTTAATACAACTTTTCTTCTTATTTATGATATAATTTAATTATATGGATATAGTTTATTTATATATATTTTTTGAACACTAGATACTGATTCAGTATCTAGTATATACTCTAAAAACAAATTATAATTATAAAAAAAATATATATAAATAAACATGCCTACCTAAAAACGGAGGATAAATGGACAAAAAATATCAAGAAGATTTAGACTATTTTTTGAATTTTGCCGAAAGCAAAAGAGGAAAAGAACTTGATAAAAAATATTATAACGAAAGCATACATTTAGATTTCTATTTCTTGCATAGTAAAAAAGAATTAAATAATTTTATAAATACTTTCTTAAAAAATAACAAGATAAACGATGATTATGATTTTTATTACTTTATGAATTGCATTATAAAATATATGAGTGGCCACATTGATGCCCATACAAGATTAATAATGAGTAATAATAACAATGCTTATCCTCTTTCTATTCAATCTATAAATAATAAATTATATGTTACAAGATGTAGTGAAGAAAAATATAGTTACAGCGAACTACTAGAAATTAATAATGTTAGTATTAATAAAATAACAGAAGAATTAGAAAAATGTACTAGTTATGGAACTACTAATTGGTTTTTTAATAGACTTCATTCTTATTTAAATGATAAAAACATCTTATTATCTTTGCCAAGCATAAAAAATAACGCTAATTATGCTAATTATATAGAATATAAAACTTCAAAAGGAATTATAAAATATGAAATAAATAAAGATTATTCTAAAGAACTTGCACTTGTTAGAAAAGAAGATTTTAAACAGTATCAAATTAAAGACAATATATTAATTTTTAAATATCCAAAATGCACAGATAAATTTATTCCAGACATCAAAAAGATAAAGAAGTTAATACATGATAATAATATCAATATTTTTATTTTAGATTTAAGAGGTAATTCGGGTGGAAAATCTTCATTAATAGAGCCATTAATAAAATATTTAAAACATACTAGACTAAAATTAGTAACCTTGGTTAATAAAAGTGTTTTTTCAAGTGGAAGAATGGCAGCCATAAACATGTTAAAAATTGGAAGTAAAATAGTTGGTCAAGATATTGGAACACCAATAAATTGCTTTGGTTATATATTTGGAAATGGAGAACTCCCAAATACTAAATTTACATTTAACTTTTCAAGGGTCTATTGGTATGAAGATAAAAAAAGACACATAATAAAGGGAATTTATACTAAAAAGAAACTTCATAAATTTCCTAAAAGTTTTTTTGAGCCAAAATACTTAAAAATAGACTATTATATCAATTTAACAATAGATGATTATAAATCTGAGAAAGACGTTATGTTAGAAAAATGCTGTGATTGGATAAAAAACAACAAATCGTAATAATCATTAAAGTAATTCTTTATTTTAGTCTTTTATAAAATCTAAATGTTCAAATTTTTTGTCCTAAAAATTTTTTTGCCTAAATAAAAAGATTGAAATGCACACTATTAGTATTAATTTCAATCTTTTTTAAATTAATTAATTAATTAATTATTTCTTGCTTTAATCGCAGCTTGTGCAGCAGCAAGTCTAGCAACTGGAACTCTAAATGGTGAGCAAGATACATAATCTAGTCCAACATTATGATAGAATTCAATAGATTTAGGATCTCCACCAGTTTCACCACATACACCTAATTGAATATCAGGTCTTGTTGATTTTCCACCCTTAACAGCCATTTCGATTAATTTTCCAACGCCTTTTTGGTCAAGAGTTTTAAATGGATCTTCCTCATAAATCTTTGTTGCATAATAACTTGGTAAGAATTTACCAGCATCATCTCTAGAGAATCCAAATGTCATTTGAGTTAAATCGTTAGTACCAAATGAGAAGAATTCAGCTTCCTTAGCAATTTCATCAGCAGTAATTGCTGCTCTTGGAATTTCAATCATAGTACCAACTTGATATTTTAATTCAACATTAGCACTAGCAATTTCTTCATCAGCAGTTGCAACAACTATATCTTTAACATATTTAAGTTCTTTAACTTCTCCAGTAAGTGGAATCATTATTTCTGGAACAATATCCCAATCAGGATGATTCTTCTTAACATTTATAGCGGCACGAATTACAGCTCTAGTTTGCATTTTAGCAATTTCTGGATAAGTTACAGCAAGTCTACAACCTCTATGTCCCATCATTGGATTAAATTCATGTAATCCAGCAATAATTTCTTTAATTCTTTCTACTGATTTATTTTGAGCCTTAGCAAGTTTTTCAATATCAGCTTCTTCAGTAGGAACGAATTCATGTAGAGGTGGATCTAAGTAACGAACTACAACACTATCACCTTCTAATGCTTCATATAAAGCCTCAAAGTCACCTTGTTGATAAGGTAAAATCTTTTCTAAAGCAGTTTCTCTTTCTTCTAAAGTATCTGCACAAATCATTTCTCTAAAAGCAGCAATTCTATCCTCTTCAAAGAACATATGCTCTGTTCTACAAAGTCCAATACCTTCAGCACCAAGTTCATGAGCTTTCTTAGCATCTCTTGGAGTATCTGCGTTAGTTCTAACTTTTAAAGTTCTAAATTCATCAGCCCATGCCATTACACGACCAAACTCGCCAGTAATTGTAGCATCTACTGTTGGAATAATACCTTCATAAATATTTCCAGTTGTTCCATCAATCGAAATTTCATCACCTTCATGGAATGTTTTACCAGCTAAAGTAAATTTCTTATTAGCCTCATCCATATAGATATCACCACAACCAGATACACAACAAGTTCCCATACCACGAGCAACAACTGCTGCATGACTAGTCATACCACCACGAACAGTTAAAATACCTTGAGCAGCTTTCATACCAGTAATATCTTCTGGAGATGTTTCAAGTCTTACTAAAACAACCTTTTCACCTTTTTCAGCCCATTTAACAGCATCATCAGCAGTAAATACAACTTTACCGAAAGCAGCACCAGGTGATGCACCTAATCCCTTACCAATAGCTTTAGCATTCTTTATAGCCGCATCATCAAATTGAGGATGTAATAAAGTATCTAAATTTCTTGGATCAATCATTAAAACAGCTTCTTCAGGAGTACGCATTCCTTCATCAACTAAATCACAAGCAATCTTTAAAGCAGCCTTAGCTGTTCTCTTACCATTTCTAGTTTGTAACATATAAAGTTTACCATGTTCAACAGTAAATTCCATATCTTGCATATCTCTATAATGATTTTCTAAAGTATTACAAACACTAACAAATTCTTTAAATGCTTCTGGAAATTTTTCTTCCATTTCACTAATATGCATTGGAGTTCTAACACCAGCAACAACATCTTCACCTTGAGCATTTGTTAAGAATTCACCAAATAATCCTTTTTCTCCAGTAGCTGGATCACGAGTAAACGCAACACCTGTTCCACAATCTTCACCCATGTTACCAAAAGCCATAGATTGAACATTAACAGCAGTTCCCCATGAATAAGGAATATCATTATCTCTTCTATACACATTAGCTCTTGGATTATCCCATGATCTAAATACAGCCTTAATAGCGCCCATTAATTGTTCTTTAGGATCACTTGGAAATTCAGAACCAATTTTATTTTTATATTCTTCTTTAAATTCTCTAGCAAGTTCTTTTAAATCATCAGCATCAAGTTCAACATCTAACTTAACACCTTTTTCCTCTTTCATTTTATCAATTAATTCTTCAAAGTATTTCTTTCCAACTTCCATAACAACGTCAGAATACATTTGAATAAATCTTCTATAACAATCCCATGCCCATCTTGGATTATTAGATTTTTCAGCTAATACTTCAACTACTTCTTCATTTAAACCTAAATTTAAAATAGTATCCATCATACCAGGCATAGATGCTCTAGCACCACTTCTTACAGAAACAAGTAAAGGATTTTCTTTATCTCCAAATTTCTTACCAGTAATCTCTTCCATCTTACCAATATATTCATTAATTTGATCTTGAATCTCTGGACTTATTTCTTTCCCATCTTCATAATATTTTGTACATGCTTCAGTAGTAATAGTAAATCCCTGAGGAACTGGTAGTCCTAAATTTGTCATCTCAGCTAAATTTGCACCTTTACCACCTAATAGATTACGCATATCAGCGTTACCTTCAGTAAACAAATAAACATACTTTGTCATTAAATCTTCCTCCCTATAATGTTTATTATGCTCTAGGATGAGCCTTCATATAAGCAAGTCTTACCTCATCATTAGTTAAATGAGTATAAATACCTGTCGTGCCCAAACTAGAATGTCCCAATAATTCTTGCACACTTTTAATATTACAACCTTCATTTAACAACATAGTTGCAAAAGTATGCCTAAATGTATGGGGTGATACCTTTGATTTAATACATGATTTCTTAACAATTTTATCAATTATAAGTCTTATACCTCTATCAGTTAACTTATCTCCTAAATGATTAATAAATAAATATTCATTATCTTTACCATTTAATAGTTTACTTCTACATTCCTTCAAATAAGAATCAAGAACTTTAACACATTCTTTATTATAGAACACAAATCTTTCTTTACTTCCCTTACCCATTATCTTAATTTCTCTTTCACTAAAATCAATATCTTTAATTTTAATATTAGATAATTCACTAACTCTTAATCCAGTAGCAAAAAGCATTTCCAAAATAAGTCTATTACGATATTCATAATCATCTTTATCAATAACACTTATCATTGTCAAATACTCATCATACTTAAAATAATTAGGTAATCTCTTAGGAACTTTTAAATTACTTGCTGCCTTAAAAGGATTTCCATTAATCTTTTCTTCTAACTCTAAATAATTATAAAAACTTCTTATTGAACTATCTATTCTATTAATAGTAGTACTTTTATAATTTTGTTTAGCTAAAAATAAAGTGAAATTAGATACATCCTTATATTTAACAGTTAAATAATTTAAATTATTCTTATCTAAATATTCAAAATATTTAAATAAGTCCAATTCATAATTTTTTTCAGTATAATCTGAATATTTTTTTTCATAAGAAATATAATCTAAAAATTCATATATTATATCTTTTCCTTCCATATTATCACTCCTTAAGTCTATCATAAAAAAAAAAAAAAAACTATTTTATTTAGCTTCTTTCTTTATAATTTTTCAATATTTTCTTTTTCAATATCTTTCGATTTTTTATTTTTTTTCTCTTTTTTAACTTTTTTCTTTTCTTTTTTCTTAGTAATACCTTTATTTTCTATAGAAATGTTTTTTGTTTTCTTATTTTTTCTAATAGATCTAACTACAAAATAAACTATTATACAAAAAATTGAAAATATAACCCCATAAATATAGTATAAATATGTGTTTAAGAATGAATCATAGACAATATTTATTGTATATGTTGTAACAGCACTATTTTCTCCACCAACTACTACTAATATTTTACTACCATTTGACACTGATGAATTTCCACTTATCGTATAGTTATATTGTTTATCAGCATCAACAGTTAAATTTAAATTAGAAGTTCCATACTTAACAATTAAATTATATTCATAAATATTTTGATTAAAAACAAAATTATAACCATCTATTTTTATATCATTTAGCTTTGCAGATTCTTTATAATTTTTATTAACTACAATTGTATAGTTAGTAATAATATCATTATATATAACCTTAATATCAATATAATTTGCACCATCAACTAAATTACCTGCATTATCACTTATTTCTACCTTAGCATCTTTATTAACTGGTATTGCATTGATATTAATTTTAGATGTTTCTCCTTTTAAATCAATAATATATTTAAAAGTAAATTTATTAAAATTAATTTTAAAATTTTCTATAGTTAATTCTTCCAAATAATTTATAACTTTATCACTTGTATTTTTAGTATAACAAGCATATAATTCATCATTTTTACTCAATATATATGTTTCTAATTTTTCAGAAGAATCACAAGAATAATTGATACTCCATCCAGAAAAAGTATATCCTTCTTTACTTGGTTCCTCAATATTTTTTAAAGATATTTCGCATTTACCATCTTCTGCATCACAAGAAAGAATTCTAGATTTATCAGCAATCATATAATTTAATTTTAATTCTAATTTAGTTGTAGTTGGAACTTCTTTAGTAGTTGTCTCAGTAGTAGTTAATACTTTTTTAGTAGTAGTTGTTGTTTCAGCAATAACATTAATATTAGCAATTAAATCATTTTGATTATCCCTAAAATTAGTTTCACTATCTAAATACTTATATTTAATATTTTTTAAAGATATAGAATATGATTGATTGCTACTTACAGTTGGTGCTAAAAAATTAATAATAGCAATTGTAGTTGGAGCGTTATATCCAGGACCACTTATATTCATATTTTTTACACTACCATTATTTGTATAACCATTTGAATATATATCTTTTTTTACTATAACTTCTTTTGGATAATCTAAATTTGCAACTAAATTGTATAAACTATTTGATGAATTAGATATTATACAGCTAAATGTACCATTAGACTTTACGTTACGATCACAATAAAACTCAATAGCAAATGTATTTATTGGAATAATTATTAATAATAATAAAAAATATTTTAAATCTTTCACTAGTTAACACCCTACCCTATGTATAAAGAATAACATAATTTAGAATAAAGTTAAAGAGATATTTTTTAATTTTTTAGTTTCACGATTATAAAGATAAACGATATGGATTAGATTCTGTTCCATCACCAGATGTAAACCTAACTTCAGATTTTAAATATAAAGATGGTCGAACCGCAATAGCATCATAACATAAATCTCCAGCAGCAACTGCTCCAGTTGAATATACAACATAAGATATGTGTTCATATTTTGATACAGGTGAAAGCAACCATAATCCACCGTTAAAAAACCAATTATTATTCTTTGCATTATCAGTATTACATTTTGAAATATCAGATGTACAATCACTGTCTGAAGAAGCCCATGCATAATCTGACGGATAAGGAAGTGCTACTTTACCTGTCCACGTACTTGGTCTACCGCTATATACAGTAATGCCTCTTTCTTTTTCATACATTGTTCTTACGCTTACTCCACCTGTATCATTCCATCCACCTAAATTCCATACAACATCATCTATCATATTTTTATAATTATATCTGATAGAATTTGTATAATCAAAAACACCATTTTTACAATTGCTTTGCCCATTATACCATGTTGTTATACCTGTTTTAGATGAATCTAAGTAATCTCCATTTAGTTCTGCTTCTAAATCAGAGGTTGTCCAATCATTAAATCCTCTACCTAAATTTTTAGAAGATTCAGATGAATCCCAAGAATAATTTCCTAATTTTTCATTACGAACAAGTTTAATTTTTTTAGCTGTTTTACCACTTGAATCGATTACATTAAAAATCCCGATGATTCTCCATAGTTCTCCATCATTACCAAACATTACATAATTTTTAGGATCTGACCAACGATATCGTAAATTTTTATCAGTTGTATAATCAATATATAGTCTATTTTTATTGACAATATCATATTCTTTTAACTTAGTAATGTAGTCAACTGCATTAACACTAGATGATGTAAAATTAACAATTAACTTATTTGGAATACTATTTAATTTACTAATATTTAAATCCCACTCTCCAGTTGCATAGTTACAACTGAAACTTACTGGACTATCTTTTAGTTCAGTATTATTTTTATATGCAGTTGATATAGCATTATAAAAACAAGTTGTAGGTAATTCTTTTACTTCTACTCCATCTACGTACGCTACTATATCTATATTTTTATTTAAATA
>CAKOIE010000004.1 GCA_934086395.1 uncultured Bacilli bacterium
AAACAAATAGAAAATACTCTACTACTTCAATCATTAATTCACTCAAAAAATATACATCTAATAATTTAGAACATGATGTATATCTACAAAATTTTACTAATGATATTATTAAAGATTTATCTAATATTTATAATATTGATTTGTCTAGAAAGTATCTAACTTTATCAGAAATTAAAAAAATTTTAAATTTCTAAAAAATTTATTTTAATATACAACAAATGAAAAACGCGCTAGCCCTCATACTAAAAGGATTAGCGCGTTTTTGCTGTCAAACTCAAGTTATAAATATAACACATTAAAAATATTTTAACAATAAGTTTTAATATTTTCATAAAGTTTTAATATTTTCAATAAAAAAGAGTGAATTTTCTTCGCGATAAATTTTTGATATAATTACTACATAATAAAGGTGGTATGTAGTAATGAATAGAAGCAAAGAAGAAAATTAAGAAAAGATAAGGATTTAGTAAAAGAACTATATTCTATAATAGTAAAATTTTTACCTAAATTATTAGATATGTTTGGTAATTTAACTGATATTAGAAATCAAAGTTATGTTATTTATAAAATGAAAACTATTTGTGTTACGAGATTATTTGGGCTTCTTTGTGGATTAACCACTATGACTGATACTTCTACTAATGATTTTAATTCTGATAATTGTATTAAAAATTTATCTAAAATATGTGGGCAAAATCTAGAAGAAATTCCTTATTGGGAAACTATTCAAGATGTATTTATGAATATTAAAACTGATGAACTAAAAAATATTCAGAAATATTTTGTAAAAGCATTAATACGTTCTAAAATGTTTGATAAATATAGATTTAATGGTTGCTTTCAATTACTATTTGATGGCACTGGTTTATCTAATCATGATTATAATCTAAACAATAATTGCCTTATCAGAAAGCATAGAAATGGTAAAATTTCTTATTATAAATATGTTTTAGAATGTAAATTAGTTGTTGGTAATATAGTTGTTAGTTTAGATTCTGAATTTATCGAGAACGAAAAGATGTTAACTGATAAACAAAAATAGGATTGTGAAACTAATGCTTTTAAAAGAATGATTATAAGAATTAAAAAGAATTATCCAAAACTAAAATTTATTATTACTGGTGATGGACTTTATGCTACTGCTCCAATCATTAAGCTATGTAAAAAATATAATTTTAACTATATTTTTAATTTAAAGCTAGACAGATTAAAAGAAATAAATGAAACTTTTGAAGATAATATTAATTATAATAATGAAACTACACATAAAGATTATTATTTATCTACCAACATTAAATATAAGGATATTATATTATTCGCTTTTAAATATGTAGAAACTAAAAAGAAAAAAACTACTGTTTTTAGATATATTAGTGACTTAGAAATCAAAGACTCTAATATTAAAGAAATTTTTTCTATGGGAAGAAAGCGTTGGAAAATAGAAAATGAAGGTTTCTACACTCAAAAACATAGAACTTTCAATACATCTCATTTAAATAGTAGAAATGATACTGCTATAAAAAATCACTACTTCTTTATACAATTTGCTCATACTATTAGACAATTACTAGAATTAGGAAATATATTAACTAAATCATTAAAAATCAAAATAAAAGAAGTAAGTGCCCATTTATTAAAATCACTTACTTCAACCATCTCAGATCTTAATAATTTAGAAACTAATTTCCAATTAAGATTTGATGATTAAATTATACAATATTTGTTCTTTGAAATCTAGTGTTTTTATTCAAAAAAATTTTTTAACCTGAAAAAGGTCTTTTCGTCATGACTTAAAATATTTAGGATTTGAGAAGAAAAAAACAGATAAAATTTTTTTTTATATATTTTACCTATTTTTAATAAAAGAAATTTATTCACTCTTTTTTACTGCCGTAAATGCAATTTTGCAATCTAAACAAAAAAATACCTAGCCTTCTAAATTAAGAAAACTAGGTTGAATGACTTAGAGCTTCTAAAGTTTTCTAAGCACTATTCATTACTATTATATTAAAATTTTTTAAAATTATACATTTGGAAAGCCCATAATTTTCAAAATATTATTAATACTAATAGAATTCAATTTACTATCTAATTTTTTTATCTCTCTATCAACCGCTTTAGTTAAACTGTGATACTGTCTCTTAGTTAATAAAAATTCTAAAGCTCTCATTATCATATAAAAATTAGTAACATTATTTGTAGGGCATTTATAACTAGAATCAATTTGTTTAAATCCTAATGTACTTTTTTCTCTAAAGCAGAACAAGCGATCTGTGTGAGCCGAGATGTTACGAACACTTGTTAAATTTCTAAGAATTTGCTTTAATAAATTTTCTGGAATATTGAAATATTTAGCAATCTTTTGCCTATCTTGTAATTTTAATAATCCATAATATTTACTCATTACACCAAAAGTTAAAATTTTCGTTAATACAAATGGTGGAATAAATCCATAATTATCCTTATAATGCGTTATTGCTAAATGTATTCCGTATGAACGATTAATCTCATCATTTATAATTGATATTAGTTTATTTACTGTTTTACTAGAAGCAGAAGGATCAAAGTTTTTAATATCTAAATAATCTTGAAGCCCATAATTTTCTGCAATACAATTAGCCATAAGGGATTTGATTAATATTTCAACCTCCAAAACATATTGCATCATTATTAATTTTAAATTTTTATCAAATTCATATAAAGCATATATTTCATCAAAAATAACATTAGGTAAATAATTATTATTTTTATCTTTAAAATTGTTTTTATAACTATTAATTATTGAATAATATGTACATCTTTCTAATTTTTTAATAGCACTAGTTCTGCTTTTAACAATTACACCTTTAGAAATTAAATAATCAATCAATTCATCATTAGTTTTAAATTCTTTCATATATGCCTCCTTAACCAAAAAAAATGACCTAAGGCTTCAAAAGTTTCCTAGGCACCATTCGTTAGTAATATATCAAAATTTATTTATACTTGTCAATATCATCTTTAAAAATTTTCAAAAAAATTTTTTTGATGATAGAGATAAATTTTCATCAACATAAGATATAGCTATTCTTTTCGTAATTTCAATATCTACTGTTTTCAATGAATCATCTTTTATTAATCTTTTAGGCAATAATCCAATTCCCATACCTTTATTTACAAAGTCTATTGAAGAGATATAGTTTGATGTTTCAATTGATAAATTTCTATCAATATTATTTTTTCGTAATAAATTTTCAAATGTTTTTCTTTCGCTCTATGTACTTGTTGGTAATATTAAAGGATAATCTTTAATATCATTAAGTGTATTAATTAAATATTGTTTATTAGAAAAACATAAACAATATTTCTTCTCAGCAATATCATTACTAACTATACCACTAGATTTTTGTAAATCTATTTTTTCATCTATAACAAAGTCAATATTATAATGAGATAGTTTTTCATATAATTCCTTTGATGGCAAATTAATAATTTTAAATATTGCCTTAGGATATTTTTTCTTAAATTCTTCTATTTTTTCATTCAAAATATCAATTTCAATATCTGATGATATACCAATAGATATTTTACCACTATTTAGATCTTTATTTTGTAAATAAGTTTTTTCAGTGATATACAATAAATTATAAGCTTTTTCATAGCCATCAAATAATATTTTTCCATCTTCTGTTAATTCAATATAATTTTTGGACTTTTTATTAATTAGCTTAGTTCCCATTAATTGTTCTAAAGATTTAATATGTCTTGATACGTTCGTTTTATCTATATTAAGTTTAGTGGCAGCATCGTTATAATCTTTTGATTGTTCTACAATTACAAAGGTTCTTATTAAATCAAGATTCATTGTTTGAGTATTTAACATAGCCTTTTATTTTACTTATTTTCTTTATAAATATAATACATTAAAAATATTTTAACAATAAGTTTTAATTATTTTTAAGTACAGTTATGATACATTCATTTTATCTTTAATTTTATTAATTAATATGATAAGATATTTTTAGAATATGAGGGATATAGTGAAAAAGAATTATAATTATACATTAATACTATTTATATTAGTATTATTAAGTTATTTGTTTAATAATGTAAATATTATTATTTATAATAACGCTAGTATATCAATAGGAGTATTACTTTACTCTTTAACATTCTTAGTTAGTTCTATAATGATTGAAAGAAATAAATTAAATGATTGTAAAAAATATATTTATTCATCAATTAAATATATAATATTATTTTTTATAATTGTAACTATATTATGTCAAGTTAATAGTATAAATGATTTAATAGTTTCATTAAAGAATGTTTTTACACCTAATAAGTTATATTTAAGTACATTTAAGATATATTTACCAGATATATATAAATTAACTATATATTTAGTAGTTTATTATTTTTCACATTATATATTCTTTATTACATACGAAGTAACTTGTGAAAATGCTGGATATTTAGTTGCATTTTTAACATCAATATTAATTGGATTTATATTAGATCAAATGATATTTACAACTATTTATTATATTCCATATTTATTTAGTAATAAGATTATAATAAAAGACTTTTTAAATATTTTAACTAGTAATTTTATAGTAACTTTAACAAGTTCAATTATACTACTTATATTTGCATTTATATTTAATAGAAATAAAAGTTCTAAATAAATTAAGATTTAGAACTTTTTAAATGTTTTATTATTTCATTTATATGTTTGCATTTTTAGGTGATTACTCCCTTGATGATGATCATTTATGAACCGGTACTACAAACTCTACCAAATTCATTTTTTCTGCCTATCAATTATTTTTAGCTTTATTATCAGTTGCGGAATGTTGGAGCAAGACCATTGGTACCACGGTCACTCCACACGAAGTCACCAAGCAAAATAACAAAACCAATAAATAAACAACCAGGCACACCTAATTTACATCGGCTTTCCTATTTCAAAAGTTGTCAAAAATCATTTTTTAACAAACTTAGAAACCAATAAATCAATTTTTTTATCATCATCTATCTCTTTATTATTTATCTTCTTTAATTTCTTATCAAGAACATCCATACAAGATTTAGAAAAAAGCAATAATACTCTTCTAAGTAAAATGTCTTCATACCTAACAGGATTAACACTATTAGCCATAGAAACAAGTTCAGCTTGTTTACATACATATTTTTCAATAGGTATTATATAAATATTAGTCCTACTTCTTATTTAATTTAGAAACATGCCTTAAAGTTTCCACTTGAATAACATAAGAATTATCCACATACTCTAAACCATTAGGTTTTCTTTTAAACTTAGGTTAGGTTTCCTTTTAAACTTAGGTATTGACATCTTACTATCTCTATTCTAATATAAAATATCTAATAAATTATTAGCATACTTATATGTATTAATATAATATTTTCGATATCTAGGTAATAATAATTCATTAATTCTTATTAAAATATAATATCTTTAAATATACTCTTATATAAAGAATTAACATAATTATATTTATCTATTAACTCTTTATTACATTTATTTATATATTTATGTTTTTTATATCTTCTTTTTATTCTTACACATTCATAATAATCATACATTCTATTAACTTGTAAATCATACATATCTAAAAATTTATTATATAAAACTTTTAAATAACTTCTAGCTAATTTAATAATTAAATTACAATATACTATATCTTCAAAATTACTTATTTTATAATTTATTAAATAAGTAAATAGTTTATATTCTTTATCACAATAATCACTTACAGGATCTTTATATCTACTATTTTTATTATTTTTTAAATTGACTACTAAAAATAACATTTCACATTTAATATTAAAACTGATTTTATATACATTTAGTATTTTTTTATTATATTTTTCTTTCATTATTTTTGGTACCTCAATTGTTTCCTTACCGGAAAAAACTTAATGATTTCTTTTATTTTTATTTTGTCGGGCCGTCTATTTTACTCGCTTTCGCTCGCGTGGCCGGCCCTCTAGGAACCAATTTTCCTAGTCTTGTTTTACTTTATATGTTTTTCTTTACGCTTAGTTTACACAATTATCCGATACGGAACGCTGGAGCAAAGCCAGCACTATAGCCATTACCAGTACCAATGACACCACTGTCGCCGGTGTGATGGACACAAAAGAAGGCATCGTTAAAGTTAGAAGTGGCACCACGAAGCCACCAACGTCCATTCGAACCTTTGTTCTTCTTTATAGTAGCCGATTTGTTATCTGTGATGGTTACACCTTTATTTGCATAATAATCTAATTGTCTGGTTTGTTTATAGGCTGTATCATTTGATGAAGATGTAATGCTGGGATCTTTTTTAAATACTTCACCCTCACTTAGTAAATATATTTTATCGTTTGATTCCCAGTTACCATCAGGTCTTTTTGCGTTATTATCACTACTACCATAACCTGATACCACTTTTGTATCTATTATTATATTTCTTAATTCTTCTGGTAAGTTATTAAAGAAAGTTCCATTTGCATAGGTTCTCGTTGTGGTTGCTGGCCAGCCGCCTTTATTTGTGTCATTTGAATTTATCCTTCTTTCTTCTAATATATCTGCAAACTCTACTACAAATCCACAGGCTGTTTGGGAAAAATCATCTCTAGTAGTGCATTCTTCTGGTGTTGATTTATTAGCAATTCTTACTGTATATGGTTTATTACCTATTAATACTGTTTTTGTATCTCCGACATTATATACATTAGATGAGGTATTATCAGCTATTGTTTCCCATGTATCTTCAGCAAATGTTTTTGGTGTTGGTGCTTCATAGTTTACTACTACTTTACCATTAAATGTTTTTCCTTTTTCACTATCTTGATTTAAACCATTATCGGGAAATTGGATTATTAAATTGAATTCAATACTTTGGTTTTCTTTATTTTCTTTAAATTCTCCGGTTACCATTTCGGTATATTTTTTACCAATTTTTAAGGTTCCATGAGTATATCCTGTTTTACTTGCATTTCCAGGAATTGTTTGATTTAAGTAATCGCTTTCTGTTTTGTTTGCTTCTGGTGTTACTACATAATTTGATGTTACATTTTCATTTGTTGTTGTTCTTTTTATATAGTAGTGGATCATTCCATCACTAAATGTAGAATTATATTTTAGTCCTACTTTATATGGCATTTTTAAACCATTTGTTGTATTTGTTCCTGTTAAGGTAAATGTTTTATTTGCTAGTATAGTGTTACTTGGTTCAATGTTTTTACTTGTTAGTAAATCACTTGTTCCATCACTATAATTTATTAACATCTTACCTCCTTCTATGGATACTAAGGATGTTGATCCTTGATTGTTTAGTGCTGTAAAGTATGCAAATGTACTACCTATTAGCACTATTAAAAGCATTGTTATAGTTGTTCCAATAACTATTAAGCTAATATTGTCTTTTTTCATTTTCTTTATCTCCTTCTATCTTTATTAATTATAGGATAAATCGTCTTCCCTGGTCAAGTGCGAATCTAATGTTTAGTATATTAATATTTATAAAAAAATGTTAATATAATTATTAGGTGATTGGAATTATGAAGTTAATAATTAAAAATTATATAATAAATTTAATAAATATTTTATATTTAGAAATTATTTATCATATATTAATATTTAAAAGTTTTAGTATAAATGAGGTATTGTTTATTCTTTTATTTAGTTTAATAAATACATTGTTTATAGATATAGTTTGTTCAATAACAAAAAATAAAAAGTTAAATAAGTGGTTAAATATATTTATTAATTCTTTTTTAAGTATTTTATTTATTGCTTATTTTACTAATTTTAAATTTTATGGGAATACTTTAAGTATCTACTCTATCTTTCATGGTGGACAAGTATTTGGTTTCTTAAGTGCCATAATTAAGGTTATTAAAGAAAATATATTTGGTATTATTTTATTATTTATACCTATTCCTTTAAATATTATATTACATAAATATAGAGAGGCAAATGTTTTAAATAATAAAGAATTAGTTATTAAAGGGATAGTTTTAGTTGTTTTATTTATTTTAACTTTATTATCATTAAATATTGATGGTAATGAGATTTATAGCGCTAATAATTTATATTTTCATAAACATGTACCTAATCAAACTGCTCAAAAGTTTGGAATACTTACTACTTTAAGATTAGATTTAAAAAGATCTTTATTTGGTTTTGAAGAAGATAATGTTACAACAATAAAACCTAGTGATGAGGTTATAATAGATAATTCTAAGAAATATAATATAATTGATATTGATTTTAATGAACTTGCAGCTAATGAAACAAATAAAGATATTAAAAGTATAGATGAATATTTTAGTACAGTTACTCCAACTAATAAAAATAAATATACAGGTATATTTAAGGGTAAAAATTTAATTTCAATTACAGCTGAAGCATTTAGTCCTATTGCTGTTAATAAGGATTTAACTCCTACTTTATATAAACTTGTTAATTCTAGTTTTAAATTTAATAATTTTTATACTCCGGTATATTATGTATCTACTTCTGATGGTGAGTATGTTACTTTAAATAGTTTACTTCCTAAGGAAAGTGTTTGGTCTTTTTCTAAATCTAGTAAGAATTATTTGCCTTATGCTTATGGCAATGTATTCTCTAGTTTAGGCTATAAAACTTATGCATTTCATGATGGAACTTATAAATACTATAATAGACATTTATCTCATCCTAATATGGGATATCAAACATATATGGCTTGTGGTAATGGATTAGAAAAGATTAAAGGAATGAATTGTAAGAAATGGCCTCAAAGTGATTTAGAGATGATTAATGCTACTTTTGATATGTATTCTAGTGATGAACATTTTATGACTTATTATATGACTATTAGTGGACATTTAGAATATAACTTTATGGGTAATAATATGTCTTATAAGAATAAAGATGCTGTTAAAGATTTACCATATAATGACGCAGTTAAAGCTTATATCGCTGCACAAATTGAGCTTGATAAGGCTTTAGAGGAATTATTAAAAAAGTTAGAGGAAAAAGGTATTTTAGATGATACTGTAATTGTTTTATCGGCTGATCATTATCCTTATGGATTAACTACTAGTCAAATGAAAGAAATAATGGATATTGAAGATGAAAAATTTGATATTCATAAAAATAATTTAATAATATATAATAGCAAACTTACTAAAACAGTTGAAGTTGATAAATTAGGAGAAAGTTTAGATATCTTACCTACTGTGTTAAATTTATTTGATATCGAATATGATTCAAGATTATTAATGGGAACTGATTTATTATCTGATAGTGATGGTTTAGTTATATTTAATGATCGTTCATGGATAACTGATAAGGGCAAATATAACGCAGCAACTAAGAAGTTTACTGCTTATAGTGATGATGTAGATGATAATTATGTTGAAAATATTAATAACATTGTTTATAACAAGTATGTGATATCTAAGAATATATTAGATACTGATTATTATAGAAAAATATTTAAATAGGAGAAAATGATTATGGAAATTAAGGATATTATGCTTAAACATGAAAAAAATTATTCTAAATATGCAACTTTTGATAAAGAATCAATAAGATTTAAAGATTATATTCCCGATCTTAGACCTAATTTCTTTAGAGATACTGATCGTATTATCTACTCTTCTTCATATACTAGATATATTGGTAAAACTCAGGTTTTTACTTTACCAACAAATGACAATGTTTCAAGAAGAAGCATACATGTTCAATTGGTTGCTAAAATTGCTCGTTCTATTGGAAGGGCTTTATCATTAAATGAAGATTTAATTGAGGCTATTGCGTTAGGACATGATTTAGGTCATGTTCCTTATGGGCATGTTGGTGAAAGATTTTTAAATGATATTAGTTTAAAACATAATGAGGGATATTTTAATCATAATGTTCAAAGCGTTAGAAATTTAATGGTTCTTGAAAATAATGGCGAGGGATTAAATTTAAGTGTACAGGTATTAGATGGAATTTTATGTCATAATGGTGAATTGGAGCTTAAGGAATATAGACCTAAAAATAAAACTATCGATGATTTTCTAAATGATTATAATAATTGTTATAATGTTAATAATTATGTTAAATCTTTAGTTCCAATGACTTTAGAAGGTTGTATTGTTAGGTTATCTGATATTATTGCTTATTTAGGAAGAGATATTGAAGATGCTGAAAAATTAGGTTTATTTAATAAAAAAGATATTCCTAAGGAGATATCTGATGTTTTAGGAACAACTAATCGTGAAATTGTTAATGCGATTATAACTAATGTTGTTCAAAATAGTTTAGATAAAGATTATATATGCGTGGATGATAAAATATTTAACGCAATAGTTAATCTAAAAAAATTTAATTATAAAAATATTTATGATAAAATTTATACCAATAAAGAATTAGATGAGATTAAAAATAAATTTGAATTCTTATTTGATAAGTTATTAATGTCATTAAAGGAAAAAGATGAAAATTCTAAGATATATTCTAATTTTTATTTACCAATGAATAATGATTATAAAAATAATACAACTGATGAAAGAGTTATTATCGATTATATTGCTGGAATGACTGATGAATACTTTTTAAATGAATATAAGCACTACCAATCAAAGTAGTGCTTATTTTATATTAATATTAATGTAACATTCATTAATTAAAAAACTTTTTATTTCAGTATTATTGTCTGTTTCATAATAATTAATTAGTAAGGATTTATATTGATCAATTTTTTCAACAGGAATTACTATTATTCCTTTTCCTTTGCCTATCAAATAATGATTAGCAAATATTACAGAGGTTCTTTTATTTCCATCAAGAAAAATTTGTTTTTTTACTGTATATAAAAGTAAATTTATAGCTTTATCAACGTCATTTTCTTTAATTTCTAATATATTATTTAATTCTTCTTTTATTTGTGATTCAATAGGTATATCAGGAATCCAATTTGTTCCACCAATTTTTACTGGCGTAGTTCTTAATTGTCCTGCATTATAATAAAATCCTTCTTCAACCAATTTATTTATTGTACATAAAACGTTATAATCTGACTTATTAAGTATTACATTTTTATTAAGAATAAACTCCCATGCATGTTTAAGATTGACTACTTTCATTATATCTTCGGATGACATATCATTTACTTTGCCACCTTCGATAATACTTTCAGTATCTGATAAAGTTGTTGCAACACCTTCTAAAATTGCTTGTTTATATATTGTATCAGCTAAATGTTTTTTTGCAAAATCAATATTTCTTGATACTTCCAGTGATAGTTCTTCATCAACATAATTTAATTCTTTTAATTGTTTTTCAATAGTTCTAATTGTTTTTTTTATGTCTTTTGCTTTTACGTTGTTATTTAATATTAAATTATAAAGAGTTTCATTGTATTCTCCAATATATTTGGTTGATTGTAGTCCATCTTCTTTAATATGTGTGTAGATATATTTTTTATTATCTTTTTCTCTAATTTCTACTGCTCCATACACAAGTTTATTTAATTCAAATTCTAATAATTCCTTTTGATTTATTAAATTTAGTATTTGCATTTGGTTATCCATATAAAGCACCTCTGATATCATTATACTACTTTTTTTATTAGTGTGAAACTTTTTTATATAAATTTGAACAAAAAGTTTCACACTTTGTTTATATAAAAAAAGCACTATCTTACGACAATGCTTACAATTCTCTTTGGTACTATAATTATTTTTACAATTTCTTTATCTGTAATATTTTTCTTAACGTTTTCTTCGTTTAAGGCTTTTTCTTTTATTATATCTTCAGTATCATCATCACTTACTGTAA
Organism: uncultured Bacilli bacterium; assembly: GCA_934086395.1. GTDB lineage: Bacteria > Bacillota_I > Bacilli_A > RF39 > UBA660 > CAG-533. Next base: position 11,804 of record CAKOIE010000004.1, read on the forward strand.
TTGTTCCACGTAATTTACCATTAACTTGTACACCTACTTGGACACAGTTATCAATTGTTTTTTCTTCAACATATGTTGGCCAAGAACTAACAGCTAGCATAGTGTTATTTCCTAACTTTTCATTAAGTTCTTCGGTTATATGAGGTGCAATTGGATTTAAAAGTGTAATAAATACTTTATAATCAGCAACAGTTATTTTATCTAATTTTTCATATTCATTTAAAAGAATCATTAATGAAGATACTGCGGTATTATAATTCATTGATAATAAATCATTAGTTACTTTTTTAATAGTTTTATGAATATTTTTTTCTAATACTTCACTATAACTATTTCCTGGTACTACTTTATCATATAAACGATAAACTCTATCTAAGAATTTCTTACAGCCTTTTAAGCCATTTAAACTCCATGAAGCATCTTTAGTATAATCTCCTATAAACATTTCATAAGTTCTAAGGGCATCTGCACCAAATTCATTAATCATGTCATCTGGATTAACTACATTACCTTTACTTTTACTCATTTTTTCATTATTTTCACCAAGAATCATACCATGAGAAACTCTTTTAGCAAATGGTTCTTTATTAATAACTAGTCCTTGATCATATAGGAATTGATTCCAAAATCTAGCATATAACAAATGTCTTGTAGCATGTTCCATACCACCATTGTAATAATCAACTTGTCCCCAATATTTTAATGCATCTTTAGAAACAAATTCATCCTTATTATGGGCATCCATATATCTTAAGAAATACCAACTAGATCCAGCCCAGTTTGGCATTGTATCAGTTTCTCTTTTAGCCATTTTCCCACATTTAGGACATGGTACATTAACCCACTCTTTTACGTTAGCAAGAGGACTTTCTCCAGTTTCGGTTGGTTCATATGATGGAACATCTGGAAGCACTAGGGGAAGTTCGTTTTCTGGTACAGGTACCCAACCACAATCTGGGCATTCAATCATTGGAATTGGTTCACCCCAGAATCTTTGACGACTAAATATCCAATCTTGTAAACGATAATTAGTAGTTTTCTTACCTATATGATTTTCTTCTAAATAGTTAAGCATTTTATCAATAGCAGTTTCTTTATCTAGTCCATCTAGGAATCCTGAATTAATATGAACACCATCACCGGTATATGCTTCACTTGTAACATCACCATCAATTACGGGTATAATATCTATACCAAATTTTTTCGCAAAAGCATAATCTCTAGTATCATGAGCAGGAACTGCCATAATTGCTCCGGTTCCATAATTAGCAAGAACATAATCACTTACATATATAGGTATTTCTTTATTATTAACTGGATTAATTACGCTTAATCCTTCTAACTTAATACCTGTTTTTTCTTTGGAAGCATCGGTTCTTTCGATTTCATTTTTTAATGCACTTTCTCTTTGATATTCTTTTAGTTCATCAATATTTTTAATTTTATCAGCATATTTACTTAGTAATTGATGTTCTGGAGACATTACTACAAATGTAACTCCATATAAAGTATCACATCGTGTTGTAAATACTTTTAATTCTTCATCTATTTCTTTAAATTTAAAATTAACTTCGGCTCCAATGCTTTTTCCTATCCAATTTATTTGAGCAGTTTTAATTTTTTCAGCAAAATTAGTATCTTTAAGTCCATCTATTAAACTATCAGCATAGCTACTCATTTTAAGCATCCATTGATTTTTTAATTTCTTGGTAGTTAAAGAACCACATCTTTCACATACTCCGCCTGCTGCATCTTCATTTGATAAGCCAGTCTTACATTTAGGACACCAATTAATTTCTTTTTCAGCTTTATAAGCCATTCCGGCTTTATAAAATTGTAGGAATTGCCATTGTGTCCATTTATAATATTCTGGATCACTTGTATTAATTTCTCTACTCCAATCAAATGATATACCTAATGATTTAATTTGATGTTTAAATGTTTTAATACAATCATTAACCATTTTTGATGGATATACATGATTCTTAATTGCATATTGTTCTGCAGGAGAACCAAAAGCATCCCAACCAATTGGATACAAAACATTATATCCTTGCATTCTTTTAACTCTAGCCATTGCATCTAGGGCAGTATAACTTCTAACATGACCTACATGTAAACCAGCTCCTGATGGGTAAGGAAACTCAATTAATAAGTAATATTTTTCTTTATCACTACTATTACTTGCTTCAAAGCATTTTGCTTCATCCCATTTATCTTGCCATTTCTTTTCAATATTTTTAAAATCCATTATTTTTTCCTCCTCTTATAAATACTTTCTAATATATTTCCCATAATTCCGTAGAAAACATATATGAGCGCTACTAATAGAACGAATCCATATAGTAATTGCCATATTTTATCCATATCAATCATTGTACAAAGTACTCCTGTTGAACTAATAATAAAAGCATTTACTATTGATAATATAATACCTAATTTATTATAATCTTCTTTTTTAACTTTAAGTAGTTCCATTCCAATAAATTTTTTTAATTTATTTTTCTTTCTTTTAATAAAATAGTCTACTAAAAATATAATGAAAAAGATAATAAATAAGATTAAAAATAAAAATAAATTTTCCATAAATATCCTTTCTATAACAAAAAAACGACTAATTCTAAAGGACGAATAAGCCGTGGTACCACCTTAATTTTTACTTTTAGTTTTAACGGTCTTCACCTTAAACATCCGTTAAGTAAGTTCACTATATATATTTGTTAATTTCCACCAATCATTAACTCTCTATAAAATATTTTTTAGTTACTACTCTTAACATCTTCTGTTAAATAATAATTTGGCTGCCCAGGTTGGATTCGAACCAACGAAATGTTAGGGTCAGAGCCTAATGCCTTACCACTTGGCGACTGGGCAATTCAAAATACAAGTTTATTATACTACTTTAATGCTTTTTAAATCAATAACAAATGTAATAACTCCTAGTCTTTTTACAATTCAGTAAAAAAGTTAAACAAGGTTAAACAAAAAAAAGAACTAAAAAGTTCTTAAAACATTATTTAATTATTAACGAAATAATACCAATTATTATAGATAAAACAATTAAAATAAGAATAATATTTTGTTTTTTTTCATATTCATTAACAGAAGACTTTATTTTGTCTATTTCTTTTTCAATATCTTTTTTAATTAATTCTATATCAGATGATTCTTTAATGATTTCGTTTATTTTTTCATTATTTTCAGATAATGAATTTTTTAACTTATCTATTTCATTTAAATTTATTTTAAATTGATCAATTTCTCTATCCAATTCGTTCATTTCTAATTTTCCTTTCTATTTTCAAATCTTTCATTTATAAATGGAATCCAATATTTTACTACTACATCATCTTTATCAAGCTCATCAAGAATTACACCTCTAAATACTTTTTTATCTTGTCTATATAAAACATCTAATAATAATTCTTTTTCGTTATCATTAACATTTTTATAAGCTAAAGCCCCTAGATTCTTATATATTTCAACTTTTTCTTGATATTCAGAAGTAGAAATGGCATAATTTAATAATTCTATTACTGATTGCTTATTGTAATTTTCTTTTCTAATATTTAATAATGCTAAATATACTCTCATCTTATTATTTACAACTGATTCCATTTCACTCTCTATTTGTATTATTTTTGATTCCAAATCTTCAATTTTAGTTGATATAGCCTTCTTTATAACATTCTCAATTGATACATTTTCAAAACCATATGTTATGCCTTCATCTTTTAAAGGTTTTATTATGCTTGCTATATTAAAATAATCATCAATTACATTTTGAATAGCATCCGATTTTCCTTTGCCATTGTATTCACTAGTAGCATATTTATAAATATTTTTTAATTGTATTCTTCTAGTTAGTATAAAATTATCATAATACCATTTTCTCATAAAATATATAATGTCAGATAAACCTTTATAATTATAACTATCAACTAAATTAATTGAATTTATGACTGATTTATGATCATCAGGATATTGATTAATATATTGTCTTGTTTTTGATTTAATATAATTTAGATTCTTATATTCAGAATCAAATAAAATATTAAACTCAAGTTCGTTATATAAATATCCAACTTCCCAATTATCTACAATACCACATTTATGTAATATATATAGGTTTTTTTCAATAATATTTTTATTATTTTTTTCATTAGAAACTATATAATTATATTTGTTATTATTATCTATTAATTTAGATTTAAATATTTTATAAAAAAAATTAATTGCATCATCTGCTTCTTGTTTTGGTTCTTCTAAATTTTGAGTAAGGAAATAAAAATTAGTAGCAATATCAATTTTATCTTTCAGTAGTTTTGCTAATTCTTTAAGTCTATCAATAGAAGTATTTTCATTAAAAAATTCATTTATTAATCGATTTTGTTCATCAGAATAATCATATGTGAATATTTTACAATTAGCAGTACTTCCAATTTCACGACCAGCTCGTCCTGCTTCTTGATAAAATCCCTCCAATGATGATGGAACACCATAATGTATTGTTAATCTAATATTAGGTTTATCAATTCCCATTCCAAAAGCTTTAGTTGAAATTAATACCGACTGATAATTATTAATAAACTTTTCCGTTGATAATGAAGCATCATTAGAATAATATTTTCCAACAAGATCTCCAAAACAATATTTTGAAGATAGATCTTCGAATAAACAATCAACCTTCTTTTTTGTTTTCGTAAATATGATTGCTGCATTAGTTTTGTTTCCATTTAAACAAACATTAGTTTTAAAAAGCTCAGTTTTTATTGCTTTATTCATATTATCTTCAGTATCAAATGTATCAAATTCAAACTTTAAATTATCTCTTTTATATGTTTCATTGAATATAATATCATTTCTACTTTCAATATTTAGTTCAATCATTAAGTCTTTTATTACACTTTTAGATGCTGTTGCAGTTAACCCTAAAAATTTAATATCAGGACAATATTGTTTAATTGTGTGAGCTACCATCAAATATGGAATTCTAAAATCATGTCCCCACTCAGATAAACAGTGAACTTCATCTAAAATTATTTTATCAAAAGCTTGCTCATCTTTTAATATAAGTAACTTGCTCCTAAATTCTTTTGATTGTAATCTTTCTGGAGAAATAAATGTAAAAATATTTTTTAAATTTCCAAATTTTTTTAATTCCAATGATTTATTAACACCTTTATCACTTGTTATTCTTGAACATCTTGTAATACCAAATCTTTGCTCTAGAATACGACATTGGTCTTTTATAAGTTCGTTTGTAGGCGCAATTACAATTGAAATTTTTGGTTGTAATAAACATGACAATTGATAAACAATTGATTTTCCACTACCTGTTGGTAATATACCAATTGTGTTTTTTCCAGCAAGTGTATGTGCAATAATCTCTAACTGCCCTGGTCTAAATTCATCATAACCAAAAATCAGTTTAAGATATTTATTCATAATATAAGAATTATTACTATTTATATCATATTTTATTGAATTATCAATCCAATAATTTATATTAGTTATTTTATCATCTTTTAATTCTTCAGAAAGTATTTTTTCTTCATAATCTTCTATATAAAACATATATTCTGCATTCATATCATATTCTAAATTATAACCTATATTTATTCTTAATCCATCATTAGTATAAGCATTAGTTGTTATATCTAATTTAGGTTCATCATATTTAATATTTGCTAATTTAGTAAAATCCTTAATGTATTCAAATATATCTAAAATTGCCAATTTGAGCAGTTCTTCTTTTCCTTTAATATAGTTTATTCTCCAAATTGAATCTTTTAAAACATCATTTTTTAGCAATGTTAATATCAACATTTGTAATCTACATATTTCTTTTAAATCATCATCACTTAAAGACTGTTTTTTTAAAAACTCACTTATTGTGATTAGTTGCCCTCTTTGAAGCAAATTATTAAGGACAGCATAAAATTGTTTATATTTAGATGTACATTTAGTTTTTAGACCAACGTTTCTTAATATATATGAAACATCATTACTTACATAACTATTATCAAAACAAATTTTTCTATTAAGCTTCATTTGCTTTTCAAATAACTCATCATTTTTTATATTTTCTGTAAAAAAATTTTGATTTTCCAATAATTTTATTTTTTCATTTAGTTCATAAATAATCTTATTTTTTTCATCTACATCAATTGTAGGATCAACTGCATTATTTTCTTTTAATTGTTCTATTTCAACTTTATTGTTATAAAGTAATTCTTCTTGTTCTTCTAATTTTTTTAATAATTGATTTTTTTCAAATATTAAATCATCATTCGTTTTATCATTTACATGAGCTTCTAATTCAGATATTTTTGTATTCAATTCATCTATTTTATTATTATATTCTGAATTTTCATTTTCTAAATCAATTATTTTTTCTTTAATTTCATTAAACTCTTTAAGTTTTTTAAGTGAATTTTTTAGTTGTTGTTCCTTTATTTGCAAAATTAGTTTTTGTTCTTTTATTAAAGTTTCTCTATCCTTTTTATCATCCTCATAACTTTTTCTAATTTCTTCTCTAATTCTATCTGCTAAATCATCATCAGCCCTTAATAATTCATCATAATATTGATCAAGATTATCTAATACAATCTTTTGGTTAAAAACCTCATTATAATAATTTACTGCACAATATAAAAGTTTTCTATACATTTTTTTTAATTCTTTTTCAATAAATTCACTTCTATTTTCATGCTTATGATCATTAGAAAGATTGTTTATAACATTTAAATTTCTTATTAATTCTTCTGAATAATTATACTTTTTTGATATTTTAGTAATAAATTCCCTATTATTTAATAATTCACCTAACGATATTTTTTTTCTAATAATGATTTTATCTTTATCATTAATTGTTTTTAATAATCGTTCTGCAAATATTTGTAGTGCTGTTTCACATAATGATGTTTTTAATTTAATATTTTTATTTATATCATCAAAATCTTTATATAATGTGGGATTAATTTCTCTAATAAATTCAAACATACTTCACCTCATTTAAAACATTTCATTTTTACAAATTACTGGAATATTAATATTTAATGATGAAACTATAGACTTAACAATATCCCTATCATTTTGATTTTTTACAACAATACACTTTATATAATTTTTATCTATTTTATTCTCAAAAAGAATCTCTTTTTGTATATCGTCACTTGTTAAAAAACTTTTAATAGAATCCATACCTATCAATTTTTCTTTATTTGTTTTTAGCAAAAAATTTATTTCAGAAGTTGCTGCATTCTTATAACAGTAATAAATATTATTGTTTGAATTATCAAGTAGTGATAAATCTAATACAAGAATAATCCAAATATTCAAATTATTAGTATTATTATGTTCTTTTTTATATAACATTCTTTTATTAATAATATTGGTTGATACACTTATATAGTTCAGTTGAGCATCAAAACGATTTTTATCAGTATTCACGTATTTAATATTATTCTTTTTCATATTTTCTACTGATAATATTCCATTATTTAATATTGATTCTAAGTTATAAATACTAGTAAAGTGAGTTAGAAAATCTATACCATGTTTTTTAAATAAAAGACTATTGTTCATTCTAATTATTCACCTACCATATTAACAATATTGTATCATATTTTTTACATTTTTATTATACATATAAATAAGAATTTAAAAAACTTAATTATTAAAAAAAATTTTAATATTATTTCATGATAAATTGAATAAATATACTATATATTTATTCATTAATTAGTCTATCAATTATTTGCTTTATTTGGTGCTATAATAAAAAGTAGACTTTAAATCTACTTTGTAAATTTTAATACTTTTCCAACACTGTTTTCATTACTTAATGTTGCAGTTGGATTTAAAATATGGGTAAGCTCATCTACGATACATTTAATGGTTGTACCTTTTACTCTAGCGGCTCCTGATGTAGTGCTTCCTCCACCAACAAACATTTTCATAATTTGTGATATATCTATATTTCCTTTACTTCTAGCACTAATACTTATTGTATCTTGATCAATATACGCAATTGCAAAAGAAGCATCTACTTTATATCTTAATATATAATCTGAACACTTAGCGATATCTTCTATTGAATAAATTATGCCACTATCATTGGTATCGGCAGCAATACCTATTGAATAAGTAAAGAACTTAGTACTATCAACAAGTTTTTGCATTACTCTTTCATGTTCAAATTCTTCTAAGAACAAATTGTTAACAGCTTCAGGATTAGCACCCCTACTAGTTAATTCTGATAACACACTAAATGTTTTCGAAGTTAAGTTTTTAGTTAATCTATTGGTATCTAGTACAATACCAGCAAGTAAATAATTTGCTTGGTCAGGCGTAATTTTAATTTTAGACATAAATAATAATCTTGATATTTCTTCACATGTACTAGAAATTGTTGTATCAACAAATATATTAGGTGTTTTAATTGTATATTCATCAGTTTTATGATGATCAATAATTAGAATATTTTTAAAATTCTCTAAATAATCATTAACACTTATTAAATAGTCTTTATTAGCATCTACACAAACTAGTAAACTATTATCAGTAAGATAACTATCTAAATCCGCTATTCTTATTATATTATGTTTAACTTTAATTTCTTCTATTAATTTTTTTATTTCACCTGGTAACTCTTTTATATCATCGTTAATAATAATATAGCTCTTTCTTTTATGTTTACCAGCTATTAGACTCATTCCTACACATGCACCAAGAGCATCATAGTCAGGTCTATTATGTGGAACTATAAACACCGCATCAGATTCAACCATAAGGTTATCTAATGTTAGTTTCAGCTCACCTGTATTTTCCATTTTTTAATTTTCCTCCTAAAAAAATATACATTAAATTAATAATGTATAGACTGATTATAGCATTTAATTTTAAAAAGTCAAATTTGTTCAAAATTCCTATTTTTCACTAAAAAATCACCATTATTTTCTAATAGTGATTCTATATTTAAACTACTTTTCTTCTTTTTTAGCAGTTGTTTTTTTAGCTGTAGTTTTAGTTGCAGTCTTCTTTTCAGTAGATTTAGCTGTAGTAGTTTTTTTAGTAGCAGTTTTTTTAACTTCTTTAACTTCTTCAGCTTTTTCTTCCTTTTTTTCTGCTTTTACTTCAGCTGCTTTAGGCATTTTACCATTTAAAGCATCTTTAGCAATTTTAACTAATTCAGTAAAATATTTAGGATTATCAATTGCTACTTCTGAAAGCATTTTTCTATTAATTTCAATTCCAGCTTTATTTAAACCATTAATAAATTGTGAATATGAAATTTCATTTTCTCTACAAGCAGCATTAACTCTTGTAATCCATAATTTTCTAAAGTTTCTCTTATTTTGTTTACGATCTCTAAATGCATAAGCACCACTATGGAAAGTTTGTTCTTGTGCAGTTTTAAATAATCTATGTTTAGATCCAAAATATCCTTTAGCTTGTTTTAAAACTTTTCTTCTTCTATTTTTAGCTACGTTTCCGCCTTTAACTCTTGCCATTTATACCACCTTAGATAACAGATTTTAATCTGCTAGCTTCTCCTTTCGCTAATATTCCCTTATTTCTTCTTTGTCTAATTTGTTTACTAGAATCTTTAGCAGTTTTATGATTTCCACCAGATACTTTATAAACTAATGCTCCATTTTTTTTCTTTTTTAATACCTTTGATGAAGCTTTATGTGTTTTTTGTTTTGGCATAACTAAATCCTCTCCTTCTTATTTTTTTGGTGCCAATATCATAGTCATTGTACGACCTTCTAATTTGGGTTTTGCTTCTACTACACTTACTTCTGATAATTCATCAGCAAAGCGAATTAGAACATCTCTACCTAAATCAGTATGTGCCATTTGACGGCCTTTAAATCTAATTGAAGTCTTAATTTTATGACCTTTTATTAAATAATTTTCAGCATTTTTCTTTCTTGTATTAAAGTCGCCAATATCAATAGTAACTGATAATTGATACTCTTTCATATCTTTATTATTTGCTCTTTGAGTTTTTAATGCTTCTTTTGCTCTTTTTTGTTTTTCGTATTTGTGTTTGTTATAATCCATAATTTTACCAACAGGTCTATCATTACCTGGGTTCATTAGAACTAAATCAAGTCCTGCATAAGACGCAAGTGTTAGAGCATCTTTTAAAGCTTTAGTACCTAATTGCTCTCCATTAGGACCAATTACCATTAATTCATTGACTTTAATTTGATCATTAATTAATAAGTCATCTTTTTTGACATTTGCTATTGTAAAGCACCTCCATATTATCAAAAAATGAATGCTTAATGCATTCATCCATATAAAAACCAATTCACTTTATTTCATGGCTTTTAACCTATCAGCTACTATCTTGTGCCAATCAGGTGGACTTGTGCAATCGCTTTCCTTTTTAGAAACAACTGTATTATTACATTTTTAGCTCGTATTGTCAAGTATCTTTAATACTATTTCATCATAATTTTATACATTTTGTTAAAAATTATTACAAAAATCAAAAAAAGATGATTACTCACCTTTTCTAAATAAACCTTTTCTTGATTTTTTTTCAGTTTTTTCTTCTTTATTTTCTTTAACTTCTTCTTTAGAAGATTTCTTTTTCTCACTACCAAATAAAGCTTCTTTTCTTGATAAGTTAAGTCTTCCACGATTATCATATCCTAAAGATTTTACAACAATTTCATCTCCAACTTTAACTATATCACTAGGTTTATTAATTCTTTCTTTATCTAATTGAGAAACATGTACTAAACCTTCACAACCAGGCCATAATTCAACAAAACATCCGAAATCTTCAACCTTAGTAACTTTACCATTATAAATTTTACCATCTTCAACTTCTCTAACGATTTGTTCAATTCTTTCCATAGTTCTTTCAATAACTTCTTGATTAGTATGATAAACAATAACTCTTCCGTCATCTTCAATATCAATTTTAACTGCATCTTTATCAGAAACAGTCTTAACACCTTCTGGAGAACATTCTAAAATAATCTTAGTAATCATTTCTCCGCCTCTACCAATAACATCTTTAATCTTTTCTGGATCGATATTCATCATCTTAATCTTAGGAGCATATGGTGATAATTCTTTTCTTGGCTCAGCAATAACGCTTTCCATTAAATCAAGAATTTGCATTCTAGCTTTTTTAGCTTGTTCTAATGCTTCTTTTAAGATTGCTTTAGTAACACCTTTAATCTTGATATCCATTTGTAATGCAGTAATACCTTTTCTAGTACCAGCAACTTTAAAGTCCATATCTCCCATATGATCTTCAAGTCCTTGAATATCTGTTAAAATAGTATATTTTTTACCTTTAGTAATAAGTCCCATTGCAATTCCCGCAACTGGTGCTTTAATTGGAACTCCTGCAGCCATAAGTGATAAACATCCTGCACAAATACTTGCTTGTGATGATGATCCATTACTTTCTAATATTTCAGATACTACTCTTATTGTATAAGGAAATTCTTCTTCAGATGGAATAACTTGTAATAAAGCTCTTTCTCCTAATGCACCATGACCAATTTCTCTTCTACCAGGAGCACCATATCTACCAGTTTCACCTACACTAAAATTAGGAAAATTATAATGAAGCATAAATCTCTTAGTATCTTCAAGTCCTAAACCATCTAAAATTTGATGTTCTCCTATAGCTCCAAGTGTTGTTGTTGCTAAAGCCTGAGTTTGTCCTCTAGTAAAAACAGCTGATCCATGAGTTCTAGGAAGTAAATCAATGTAAGCAGATAGTGGTCTAATTTCATCTAACGCTCTTCCATCAGGTCTTACATGTTTATTAGTAATTAAATCTCTAACAACTTCTCCTTCAATATTATTAACAATCTTAGTTACATCTTTTTCTATTGTTTCTACATCAGGATATTTTTCTAAGAAATAATTAATAGTTTCTTCTTTAACTTCATCAATTTTAGCATAACTTGCAAGTTTATCTTTAATTTGAACTGCTTCAAGCATTTTACCTTCGGCATATTCTTTAACTTCTTTTTCTAATTTTTCATCAATCTTAGCAAGCTCAACAGCAACTTTTTCTTGTCCAACAGCTTCAATTATACTTTCTTGGAATTCACATAACATCTTAACATGTTTTTGTCCAAACATTAAAGCAGCTAACATATCTTCTTCACTTGCTTCATGAGCTCCTGCTTCAATCATACAAATATCATTTTTAGTTCCAGCAACTGTTACAGTAAGTTCACATTTATCTATTTGTTCACTTGTTGGATTAATAATAAATTCTTTACCAATTTTACCAACTACTACTCCTGCAACTGGTCCATCAAATGGAATTTTTGATATTCCAAGCGCTAAGCTTGAACCAAATAATGCAGTCATTTCCGGTGAGTTATTTGGATCAACAGATAATATTGTATTAATAACTTGTACTTCATTTCTAAAGTTTTCATCAAACATCGGTCTAATTGGTCTATCTATTTGACGAGCAGCAAGAGTTGCAGCATCAGTAGGTTTTCCTTCTCTTTTAATAAACCCACCTGGTATTTTACCAACTGAATATAATTTTTCATTATAAACAACTGTTAAAGGAAAGAAATCACCAGTTCCTACTGTATCACTCATTACAGCAGCAGATAATACAACTGTATCACCATATCTAACAAGTACAGCACCATCTGCTTGTTTAGCAAGTTCTCCAGTTTCAACAACTAATTTTCTCCCTAAAAAATCATAAACAAATTCTTTTTTCATTTTATCCTTCTCTCTTTTTCAATATAAAAAGACACTAAAAAATATAGTGCCCTTATTTTCTAATATTTAATTTTTTAATAACTTCACGATATTTAACAACATCATTTTTCTTTAAATAATCTAATAAACTTCTTCTCTTACCAATCATTAAGTGTAATCCTCTTTTTGAATGATAATCATGTTTATTATCTTTTAAATGTTCTGTTAAATTGTTAATCTTATCTGTTAAGATAGCAATTTGTACTGAAGTATCTCCAGTATTTTTAGCATCTTTAGCAAATTCTTGAACTCTAGATGCAATTTGTTCTTTACTTACAGCCATAATTAAATCCATTCCTTTCTATTAAACATTAATCGGTTATAACCTAGTCTAAATTCCGAAAGGAAAATCTAAACCACGTTAAAACTTCAACTAGTCATAATATACTATATTTTATAATGAAAAGTCAAACATAAATTTTACTATTTTCTCTTATTTTTGTACTTTTTAACATTTGATTCACTTAGTAATCCATCTTCTACTATTGAATCTATAGCCTCTTCATTATTATAGTTTAAAATAACTCTTAATAATTTACACTTTGTTAAAAAATCAAGTTCATCTTTAAAATTAATTAGAAATTCAATTGCCATATTTTCATTGTTTTCAATAATTATTTCACTAGCAAATTCATTAACATTAAATTGTTCAGCAATTAAATCTTTTAAATCTTCATCTAAATAGTCAGCTTTACAAATAGCTTTTTTTAATTTTATTGTATCTTCATTATTTAAATTATGAGTAACAAGATAAGCTGAAAGTGCATGATCATTAATATTATTAACATTTTCTAAAAATGCATCAATTTCACGATTTGATATAAGTTCTAATCCATTATTAGAAGCATAATTATTATACTTTTCAATTAATACTTGTATTTTTTTAGACTCATTAAGATAATAATTTTCTTCATTTTCACCATCATTACAGAAATATATTTTTTCATAAACTTTTTCATAATATGTATTTACTACATATGAAAATAATTCACTAATCTTACGTCTTACAACAATCATTAAAGCTTTTTCACTTATTTTTTGTTTCATTTTATTTATAAAAAAGCTAAAATACTCATCTGTCGGAATAATATTTTGCTTTAAATTACCTATATATTGAAATTTATCCAATTCTTTTTGATATACCTTAATATTTGTTAATTTATCTAACGGTGTAGAAAATTTAATACATTCCTTTTTTATTGGACATAAAATCTTTTTATCTACAAGTTCTTTTATTTCAGCAACACTATAATTTTTAGTTTTTAATTTAAATGAATCATCACATGCACATTTTATTTCTAAATTATATAAATATACAGCTCTACTATCAAATATACCAGTCATTGGTTTTAAATCAATTTCCTCAACAGGAATTGTAACTATTTTTGTATACTGTTTATTATCTCTATAACTTAGATATTCTAATAAATCATTACTTGTAAATTCAATATTAAAAAATCTTTTTGCAATTAAATAATAATTTAATTCATTACTTGGATTATTTAAAAAATTTAAAATATCATTATATTCATTTTCTTCTCTTTCCGGCAAATGGACATTATTTAGTTGTTCAACTACATCTTCATCGCTATTAATTTCTTTTAATAAATCTTTAAATTTAATTCTCACTTAAAATAACCTTCTATCTTGTTTTAACTTTCACATCTTCTTTTTTAATATCACCAAATAATCTTGATTCATCACCAGCAAGTGCTAGTGCATAGTTATATAAAGAATTTGTTCCAGCATATTCAGTATTAACTAATTTAAGATTAGTAAAATCTGTTAAAATTACAGTTCCATCTTCAAACTCTACTTGTACTTTATCATCATCATCCCAATCCTTCCATGAAACTACTTTTTTAACAAATACACCATTTTCATTTTCAATAATACAATAATTAAAATTATAATTTAAACTATATGTTTTATTCCAACCATATGCATCAAGTCTAGTACTTAAATTTTGTAATTTATCATAACTTATTACTCTTGAAACTTCACCACCAGATAATTCAACTGCTAAATCATAAACATTATCATAATCAGTTGCTCTAACTAGTCCTACATTTTGTACACCAGTCAAAACTTGTAAACCATCTGCTGTTGAGTATTCAACAACTTCACCAGAATAATCTGAATAGTTATCAACTTTAGCAATCATTGTCCCCTCACCATTATAATCAATAACTGCATTAAATTCTTTTACAGTATCAAAATTATCTCTATTTGAATTCAATTTACTACATGCCTTAATTCCACCAAATACTAATCCTCCAATAGTAAGAATACTAACAACTAGCTTAGCATTTTCAAAACTATCATTACTATAATATCCCATATAAATTTCCTCCTTGATTAGGGCATACTATAGCATAAAATTAGCATTTTGTAAATATGCATAAATCTTAAGCATTTCTAAAAATTATTTTTAATAATCATAATTAAAAGATAACATTTAAAATATTTCCCTAATTATTTTGTACAATATGTCATTGTTTCGTCAACATTGTTTGATAAAATAATATCTTTTATTCCACCATTTTCCGGCAAGCTATTACATTTTACTAGATAGAAATCTTGATTTTTTGATTTATAAATTTTAGATCCTCCATCATTAGCAGTTGTATACAAATCCATTAAAGAAATAATGTCATCTATAGAAATTGAATCATTGTTTAATTCTTCTTTTAAATTAATTTCAGCACCATTTTCTTTAATAAACATTGGATTAGGAAAAGTAGAATATATTGTTGTGTGTTCATTTAATTTATAAATTTCATACATATCATATGTTTTTTTCTTTTCTTCCTTTTCTTTAATTGAACATCCTGATAGCAAAATTAACGCAAAAATAGCAATTATGATTTTTTTCTTCATTATCATTAGTCTCCTTTCTAAAATAATTATATCAAATATTTAAACATTATAAAATTACAATTTCAGTTATATCATCTAAATAAATTTTTTCATTATCAATCATTTTAATATATCCATTAACTAAATCTAATGATTTAACTTTACCGGTTTTATTTATATATTTTCCGCCTTCTTTTTTTAAATCAGCAATAAAATAAGTGATCTTAATTTTCAAATGTTTATTAACATTTTCATTTATTATATTTAAAGTTTCATTAATTTTCTTAATACTTTCTTCATCTAAAATATGTTTTCTTGTTGTTAATCTAGCCGTTTCTTCTATTTCTTCATCATAGCCAGTTAAGGCTGCAAAAGGGGCAAATTGTCCAGCTCTTTTATCTATACTCATTCTAGAATGATACTTAGGCTCATAATGAGGTAGATTAATAATATCTTCATATTTATTCATTATCCCTTATGTCCTCCTACTTCTCTATTTCGGTCAATAGCAGTTGATCCTTCTTCTAAATTCATTCCTTTAAGAATTGAGTTCTTTCCAAATTTATTTTTTATATCAATAATTGCATGTTGTAATTTTTTATCATCTTCTTGATGTTTTTTAGTCTCTTCTTTTTCTAATGTTTTATCTATAGTGTTAAATAAATCTAATTGTTCAAACACTAAATCATTTTTAGTTTTACTTTCTGCTTTTAAATTACACACTGTAATATTTATTTTTCTTACTAAAAGATTTTTATTAACAATTTCATCATATAATAGAATACATTTTTCAGATAATATCTTACTTGAATAAGTATAATAATCTAAATTAATTGTTCCATGACCATTTTTAGGTACATATCTTCCATAATTATCTTTACTTATTGGTCCATCATATTTATTTCTTATTTCTGGATTAGTTAAATTTGAAACATCATAAGTTAAATCTAAAACTATTTGTTTTGTTGTTAGTTCTTTTTCCGTTAAGTCTAGTGCTAGGGAATCAATCATTTCTCTAACAATTAACTTTGCTTCATCATAATTATAGGGGCGATGTAATACTTGGCCAGAGGATAAACTGCTTGTTTCTGGTTTATATTTTTTTACATCCTCTATTGTTGTTGGTTCATAACCCCATGCATGGTCTATTAATAATTCCGCGTTAACTCCAAACAAATTATATAAATAGTTTTCATTTTTAATGGACATTAATGCTACATCACCCATTGTATACATTCCATTTTCTTCTAACTTTTTAGCAATACCTTTTCCAACTCTCCAAAAAGAAGTTAATGGTTTATGTTTCCACAAAATTTTTCGATAAGATATTTCATCTAAGGAAGCCATTCTAACACCAATTTCATTTGGTTTCATATGTTTAGCAACTATATCCATTGCAATTTTAGCTAAATACATATTAGTTCCAATTCCAGCAGTTGCAGTTATTCCTGTTTCGTTATAAACATCTTTAATAATAGTTGTTGCAAGTTCCTCAGGTGTTTTTTTATAAAATTTTAAATAATTTGTAATATCACAAAATACTTCATCTATTGAATAAGGAAATATATCTTCTGATGCTAAATATTTTAAATAAATATTATATATTTTAGTACTATAAAACATATATTTTTTCATTTGGGGAGTTGCTATTATATAATCTAGTTCTAAAGTTTTATTCTTTTTAAGTTCACTATCAAGATAAGATTTACCTCTAAATTGTCTATAATTATTTTCTTTTCTTCTTTTATTATTTACTTCTCTAACTTTTTGAACAACTTCAAATAATCTTGCTCTGCCTCCTAATCCATATTGTTTTAAACTAGGAGTTATAGCAAGACATACTGTCTTTTCAGTTCTACTATTATCGGCAACAACTAAATTTGTGTTTAATGGATTCAGGTTTCTTTCAACACATTCAACTGATGCATAAAAACTTTTTAAATCAATACACATATAATATCTATTCATATCAATCACAATTAAATTATATCAAACAATTGTTTATATAACAACAATATTTTTTTATTAATAACAATCATTTTGTCCGCTTAGACAAAATGGTACATTAATTATTTTCTTTCAATTTTTTTATTTCTTCTTTTTCTAGTTCTTTTAGTGACTTTTTTGGAGTTGGTAAGTCTTCTGGCATAGAACCACCATTTTTAGCAATTACTTCTCTAATATTTTTACCAATATTATAATGAGTTTCGTTAGCATCTTTTTCGCCTGTTACATTATCTCTTTTTAATTTTGATTCAGTTTGTGATATACGAAAAAGATTAGCTGCTAACTCTTCACTACCCATATTATCTAGTATATCCTCTCGGTATCTTAAACCTTTTCTTTTAGCTATATCATCAGCAGATTCGCCATTATATAAACCTCTATATCCCGCATTATGAAATTTATCAAAATTTTTAACTCCACATTTTTTAGCAACTTGATTCAAAGAATAATTTCCTTTTCTAGTTAAATTTCTTTGATAAAATCTTTTTTCATCTTCAGTTAACATAGAATATTCTTTTTCAGTTAATTCTTGTTTTCTTGTTTGAATTGCAAAATATGTTTGACCAAGTGCAACAACTTCCTTATTCGGACTTGCATTTTGAACTATCAAATAACATGCATATCTTGATAGTTTAAAATCAACAACCTTTCTTTTTGCTGTTTTGCCTGCGGTGATCATTTTGTCCACTTGGACAAAATGATCTAATAGTGTAAAATTACTATTATTGCAGGCATCTTCGGCTTTGTCGATTACGCCTAAAAATTTTCGCCATTCTTTATAATCTAAAACTTGTTGCAACTCACGTGCAAACCAATATTCTTTACCATATTCATCAATATGTTTTATATCTTCAAAATTTTTTTCATTATATTTTTCTAGTGTATCCATTGTTCCTCACTAATTTAAACTATAATTATTTACCACTAACTAATTCCTCACATTTATTTGTTAATCTATTATAAACATCCTCTTCAAAACGAGATTTGTTAATCTTAAGTAATTTAAGCATAATAGATGGATCAACACTTAATCTCATTAAAGAATCAGTTTCATCAGATTGAATAAAAGTCTTTTCTAATCTATGAATTGAAATTTCTCCCATTCCTAGAGCAAAAGCATATTCTTTTTGAGACATGCCATATTTATTTCTAATTTCTTTAATGTCATTAGATGTTAATAATTCCTTTTCTTCTTTATAAGAATCAACTAATTTTTTATCATTTTCCATATCAAGTTTATGATTATTTATCTCATTACCCGTATTTGAATCAATCATATATTCTTCAATGATTTCTAACATAACTCCTTTTACTTTTGCTTTTCTTTTTCTTGTTTTAATAATATCTTCCATTTAAATTCTCCTTTTATTGCTATATATAATAACATAATAGTTTTGCCATATCAATTGATAAATTACGAATTTTCGAAAAACTTTAAAAAAAGAAAACACCTATTTAGTGTCTTCTCTATTCCATTTAAAATTTACTACTTCAGGTATATCTATGCCATTTTCTTTAATATATTCATTATGATATTTTAAAGTTTCTTCACATTTATTAATAAGTGCTTGTTTCTTACTCTTATTAACCTTAACATACTTCATAGCATCTAAAATTAAATGATATCTATCTAATTTATTTAATACTCTCATATCAAAAGGGGTTGTAATAGTTCCTTCTTCAATATAACCATGAACATGCATATTCTGATTACATCTTTTATAAGTAAGTTGATGAATTAAGTGAGGATACCCATGAAATGCGAATATGATAGGTTTATCTTTAGTAAATAATTTATTATATTCATCATTAGATAATCCATGAGGATGATCACAGTCAGATTGTAATTTCATTAAATCAATAACATTAACAACTCTTATCTTAAGTTCAGGAATATATTCCTTCATAATCTGAGTTGCTGCAAGAACTTCAACGGTCGGTGTATCACCTGCACAAGCCATAACTATATCGGGATTATTATCACTAGCCCAGTCAAATATACCTATCCCATTAGCACAATGTTTACTTGCTTCTTCCATATTAAGCCATTGATAAGAAGGATGTTTAGAAGCAACAATTAAATTAATATAATTTTTAGTTTGTAAAATATGGTTAGTACAAGAAAGTAACGTATTAGCATCTATCGGTAAATAAATTCTAACAGTATCGGCTTTTTTAGTAACTAAGTGATTAATAAATCCCGGATCTTGATGAGTAAAACCATTATGATCTTGTTGCCAACAGTGACTAGTTAAAATATAATTTAAACTAGCTATATCACTTCTCCAAGAAATTTCCTTACACATTTTAAGCCATTTAGCATGTTGACTAGCCATAGAATCTACAATTCTTATAAATGCTTCATAACTATGCATTAAGCCATGTCTACCAGTTAATAAATATCCTTCTAACATACCTTCACAAACATGTTCTGATAAAATACTGTCAATAACCTTACCATTTGCTGCTAAATATTCATCACTAGAAAGTAACTGACCATTCCATTTTCTATTAGTAACCTTAAAAACATCATTAAATCTATTAGATAACGCTTCATCAGGTCCAAAAATTCTAAAATTATCATTTTTCTTAATAACATCCATTAAATATGTACCTAAGTTTAACATATCACTTGCTAAAACAGTTCCATGGCCTTCAAATTTAACAGCATAATCTTTATAATCAGGTAATTTTAAATCCTTAAGAAGTAATCCCCCATTAGCATATTTACTACTACTCATTCTTTTATCTTTTTTAGGAACAAAATCTCTTATTTCCTTAATTACCCTACCACTAGCATCAAACAAATCATCTACTTTATAACTCTTAAGCCACTTCTCTAATAATTTTAAATTATCCGGATTAGCATCACTTACATTAATAGGAACTTGATGAGATCTAAATGAACCTTCTATCTTTAATCCATTATATTCTTTAATTCCTGTCCATCCTTTAGGAGTTTTTAAAATAATCATTGGCCAATAAGGTCTCTTACTATTATTACTTAATTTAGCCTTACTTTGAATAGTTTTAATTTCTAATATAACCTTATCCATCGCTTCAGCCATTAATTTATGCATATCACTTACTTTAGAACCACTAACTATATATGGATGATATCCCATTCCTTCAAAGTAACTAATAAGTTCTTTTTCGCTTATTCTTGCTAAAATAGTTGGATTAGCAATTTTATAACCATTTAAATGTAATATTGGTAAAACTGCGCCATCAGTTATGGGATTAATTAACTTATTTATTTGCCAACTTGCCGCAAGAGGACCAGTTTCTGCTTCGCCATCCCCAATCACACAAGCTGCAATTAACTTAGGATTATCTAAAACAGCACCATAAGCATGAGCTAAGCTATAACCTAGTTCCCCACCTTCATTAATAGATCCTGGAACATTTGGGGCAACATGAGAAGGAAGTCCTCCAGGAAAACTAAAACTTTTACAAAGTTTATTTAATCCTTCTAAATCATTAGTTACTTCAGGATATACTTCACTATAAGTTCCCTCAATATAAGAATTAGCAACCATAGCCTGACCACTATGACCAGGACCTGAAATATAAATCATATTTAAATCATACTTGTTGATAACTCTATTTAAATGAGCATAAATAAAATTTTGTCCTGGTGCACTTCCCCAGTGTCCAACTAATTTCTTTTTAATATCATCCATTTCTAAAGGGGTTCTAAGTAAAGCATTGCTTTTTAAATAAATCATTGCACATGATAAGTAATTAACTACTCTAAAATATTCATCTAACACTTTAAATTCATTATCCATAATCATTCTCCTAAATTAAAGATTTAGCTATGAGATAGCCTAATATAAGACAAATTAATATAATTAAAAAAGATAATATAAGTTCTAACTTATTCTTTCTCACACAGCCTCAATCCTATTCTTTAATAACTATATCATAAAGTTTAAAAAAAATCTCAAAATTCTTTGAGATTTATAAACCATATCTTTTATTAAATTTATTAATTTGAGAATTATTACTATTTAATTGCTTTATTTTAGGTTCTTCTTGCTTTAATTCATTATCTTTATTTAAATTAAAATCTTTTTCACTTAATATAATATCCCTATTTCCAAAACAGATTTCTTTAATATTGATATTTTCAATTATTCCATTATTTAAGCTTAATTCAATTTCTAATGCTTCAGGAACAGTTTGAATTAAGTTTGATATAGTTGGAACATATATATTTAGTCTATGATTATCTTTGTCTTGTTTAATATCATATTGATGAGCATGTCCATTTAAAATAATTTTAGAAGAACTTTTTAATTTTGGAAAGCCTTTTATTTCATGATGCATATGAATAATTTCTTTTCCTATATTAAGAAAACTATTAGCATAATTAGTAATTATTACATCATCTCTATTCATATTACAAAATTTAATGAAATCAAAGTCATCTGTAAATTTAACACTATAATCATGATTCCCACCAACACCAAATGTGATTATATCCTTATCATAGGGATAATCTAAAGCAAAATGTTCAAATTGTTTAAAGTATCTTTCTATGATTTGCTTTCCTTTAGAAAATGCTCCATCAATAAAATCTCCACAAGCTAAAATAATATTAATACCTCTTTTCTTTGCATAATTAAACGCTCTATTAACGGCATCAACATCTTCTTGACTATTTCCATAATGAAGATCAGATATAACAAGAAATCTTAAAATATTATTATTACCTATATTTAAAGTACTACCTTTGTTATATGTATTTTTTATATTCCCATTACTAATAATTTTTCCATCATAAAAATATTCTCTATCATAATTTCTACTAATTCCATGTACTTTTTTTAATTCAAAATATAAAGTTCGATAATCAATATTTAACTTTTCACATATTTCTCTATTTGTTTTACCTAAATTAACTAAATTTATGATATTTATTGTTAATTCGTTTAAAGAGGATAAACCATTTTTTCTATTTTTTTCAAGGATATTTGAAAATTTTAAAACAACACTGGTGGAAAATTTTTCTCTATCTTCATGATATTTAGGCCAATTAATACCTTTATCTTCAAAAATATTTCCTAAAATGCGATATTCTGATACTGTTAGTTCTCGAAGTGCAGTATCTATTTCATTTCCTGAATATTCATTAAAAAATCCATATATACGCATAATATCACCCCTCATATTTGCTATGTACTTTAGCATTTTCCCATAAAAAAAGCAAGTTAATATATGTATACTTACTATTTACAAATATTTTCTAAATATAAATCTAAATATATTTTTACTTTAGGAATAGATTCACTATCTAATGTAAAACCAGATGCTTTAGGATGACCGCCACCATTATGATGAAATTCACTTGCAATTACTGATACATCTACATTATCTTTTTCACATCTTAATGAACAACTTAGTCTCTCAAAATTTATAATTAAAACAAAATCAATATCTTTATTTTTCTTACAAATATAATCACCTAATAAAGAACGATATTGTTCGTTAATAGTAATAGCCATTTTATAGTCTTTATAATCAGTTATGACTATTTTTTCATAGGCTTTTTCAAAATAATTATTCATTTTCTTTTCATTAGATATAATTAAATTTTCAATTTCTTTAGTAATTTTAAATTCATCACTATCATCTAAGGAACAAATATATTCTATAAAACTAATTGGTTCCATAAAGGTAAATACATTAGTTATTTTCTTGCCTAATTCAAAGTTGCCATTTTTATCCCAAATATCATATGCTCTTACGCCTTCAACAAATTCTTCATAAAATCTTTTATTCAATTTATCACTTAAAGAATTTAAATATTGATAAAATAAATAGGTTGCGGATACTTTTAAGCCATTTATACTAATAACTTCATTTATAAAAGAATGATTATTATCACTTACACTTGATTCATGATGATCAAAATGTTTTAGATGTTCTTTTAAATAATTATTATTTTCTATAACATTAATGGTTTCTTTATAAAAAGGTAAATCGCAAATAAATATTTGATTATAATTACTAAAATCTTCTTTAAGTAATTCTTCTAAATCACTTGATTCACAAAGTATATAATCAATATTTTGAAAATATTTAATACCTAAAATTACACTTCCCATTCCATCACAATCTGCTATATGAGAGATAATTAATATTTTATTATTATTTTGTTTTCTTATCATTTTTTACCTATGGATACCCTTTCTATTTAGACTCAAACTTTTAAAACTAAAATCTTTATCTATTTCTACTTCTTTATTTTCATGCATAACTATTCCACAACAAGGACAAACTGGAAATAAATTATATATATTTTTACTTGGCATATATAATGATTCATTTATAACAGGTGTTAATTCATAACAATTAGTACAAACAAATATTGATATTTCTTTTTCAATTCTTCCTAGGAGCCAACTAGCAGTACATTTTCCATTTAAAGTCGTGTCTTTTTCCATAATTATAATACCTTCTTTTCTATTTCTTTTAAATATAATTCATATGTTTCATTAGCAATATCTTTCCAGCTTTTGCCTAACATTTCCCTAGCGTTTTTACCAACTTTATTTAGAAGTTCTTTATTATTTAATATCTCAATTATTCTTTTTTCATAAGAACTAACATCCATAACAGAATTAAAACCATTGTAATTATCTTTAATCATTTTTCCAACCAAACTACCATTTATAAATAATCCTGGAGTTTCATTAACCGCTGCTTCAATTCTAACTAAACTAGAAGTATCCATTAATGAAGGAAATAATAATAAATCGCTTCTTAAATATAAAGCTGACAAAAATTCTCTATCAATAATTCTTCCTGTAAAATATACATTATTATTTAATCTATAGTTATCTATCATATTTTTAAGTTTATTTTCATCAAATCCGGTTCCTACAAAAAACATTTTAAATTCAAAATTATCATCTTTAAGTTTTTTTAATACATCAGCAATAAAGAAAATATTCTTAATATCAATTAATCTACCTACAAAAATTAATACTGTTTCATCTTGTTTTAAATCAAATAACTTATTAATAGAAACAATTGCTTTTTCCTTATTTTTAATTGGTACTAAATCAGTTCCATTATATATTGTAATAGGCTTATTTTTATAACCAAATTCATGTAATTCTTCTTCTAAAAATTCATTAACTACTATGCACTTATCACAAGCGTTAAAAACATTCATAAGTTCTTTCATTATTAGTTTTACAATATATTCATTATTAGTAAATCTTTTAATCTCATAATCAAATCTTGTATGAACAGTACAAATACAAGGAATATTTAATTTTTTTGCTACTTTAATACCTAACTTACCAATATAAAATGGTGAATGAATATGAATTATGTCAAATTTTTCTTCTATTAATGTTTTATATGATTCATTCATTCTAGTTTGCATAAGGGATACACGATATTCAGTAAATGGGACTGGAAGGCTTTTTACTCTTATTACTTTATATGGTCTATCTTTATCATCACAAACACTTTTTGTATAGGGAACAACTACAACTACGTCATTATATTTGGATAATTCTTTAGCTAGATTATCAACTACATTTACAACTCCATCTATAGCTGGAAAAAATGAATCTAGAAATAATCCTATTTTTAATCTTTTATTGTTCATAATCATACCTCTATAATAATTAAATAAAATTTTTTAATAAAAATCAATTATAATTAAAAAAATAAGGAAATTAATCCTTATAAATATTTGTTCCAATTATTAGGTAAATAAACTATTTCGTTATTATAATTTATTTTATCCCACTTATAACCATTTGCATAACCTGCATTTTTAACAAGTAACTCACATTTTGTTCCATAAGGAATGGCTTTATATTTAGGATATTTAAAGCCAATACCTTTTCGGCACCATACTCCACTTTTGGCTGTTATTATAAAATTTTTTCTTACTGGTTCATCTTCATTATAATAAAGTAATTTATATTCATTAGTTTTTGCTACAACATTATCATTATAAATATATACATGTTCTCTAGGATTTACTCTGGCACCATTTTTCCAAACTATAAAATGCAAATGATATGCTCTATTTTTACCACAGTAACCACTATTTCCCATTTTACCTATTACTCTACTTGCCTCCACTTTATCTCCTACTTTTACATTAATACTATTTTTAAGCATATGACAGGTTCTTGTTTTATATCCGTCAGGATATTTAATTGTTACGAAATTGCCACTATCACCGTAATTTAATGAATTATTTTTACCATCTACTACTTCTGTAACAATTCCATCACCACAAGCATATATATCAGCAGTTCTACCACCATATTTATTATTCCAACCTAAATCATTAGCGCGATGATAGGAACTATAGTCTTGAGTTATCCCTACAAATTTTAGGGGATATTTTAATTTAATCATAATATACCTCTTTCTTAATAAATTAAACTAAGAAACTACATCTATAATATTTAATGAATTATTATAAATTTTGTATATTATAAAAACACAATATTTGATATATTGTGTTTAAAAAATATTTTGTATTAAAAAAGCCCATAAAATGGGCGAAAATTACTATTTATTTTGTTCTAAAAATATTAATTTTTTTATTTTTAATAGTTTTTCCTATCACAATATTTGGATTCTTTTTAATTAGATAATCACTGATATCTTTAAAATCTTCACCGACTAAAACAGTTGAATAAATTAATATTATAAAATTATTATTACCAACTATTATGTGTAAGTAATCATCTGATTTGCTGTGTTTATTTATAGCTAAATTATTTTCTTTATATATTTTTTCTATTTCATAATATTTAAATGAATATATTTCTTTACCTTGTTTAATTATCATATAATTGTCAGTTAAAAAATAATATCTTTCATTCCAATAATCAATATTACCAATTTTATCTAAAAGATTATTAATTGTTAAATATTTTTTTATTTGTTTTAAAGTCATGAATGTTTCTATTCTTTCAGAAGTTCTTCCAATTACAATTAATCCAACAAAAAATAAATAATAGTA
Source organism: uncultured Bacilli bacterium (assembly GCA_934086395.1). Classification (GTDB taxonomy): domain Bacteria; phylum Bacillota_I; class Bacilli_A; order RF39; family UBA660; genus CAG-533. The sequence continues at coordinate 38,457 of CAKOIE010000004.1, forward strand.
AACATTATATTTGATACCAACATATAAAAATATAGTAAGTAAAATAAAAGTTACGCATATGTAAACAATTATATCACTTTTACCGATATCGATATATTCATCTAATGTTAATTTTTTCTTTTCCCTGTTTTTCATTTTTCTCTCTTTACCATAATTATAATCTAAATTATCAAAAGCAAGTAAATTTTTTTATTATAAAAGCCTTGAAATTCAAGGCTTAAAAATCTAAATGGTCGAGAAGACAGGATTCGAACCTGCGACCCCTACGTCCCAAGCGTAGTGCTCTACCAAACTGAGCTACTTCTCGATAAAAAAGCCTTTCGGCTTTACTCTTACTTTATGGTGGCTTCAACGGGAATTGAACCAGTGACACAAGGATTTTCAGTCCTCTGCTCTACCGACTGAGCTATGAAGCCATCATGGCGGTTCGTACGGGATTCGAACCCGTGATCTTCTGCGTGACAGGCAGACGTCATAGGCCTCTAGACTAACGAACCATGGTTGCGGGAGCCGGATTTGAACCAACGACCTCCAGGTTATGAGCCTGGCGAGCTACCGAGCTGCTCTATCCCGCGATAACTATATGGCGGAGAAAAAGGGATTCGAACCCCTGCGCCGTTGCCGACCTCCTGGTTTTCAAGACCAGTCCCTTCAACCAGACTTGGGTATTTCTCCGTTTCCTTCTTTCAAGGAACAAATAGATTATATCACACTAAAAAAAATTAAGTCAACAATTAGAAACACTTTTTTTACTTTTTTTTCATATTTCCTTGTATGTATATGTATTTTTATTCAAAAAAATACTTAAAAATAATAAAAAAACTAAAATTTTAACAAATTTTTAAAAAAAGTATTGCACTAATTAAAATTATTTGGTATATTCAAGAAGTCTTAGTTATTAAGACAAATGTGCCCGCCCGAGTGGCGGAATAGGTAGACGCACAGGACTTAAAATCCTGCGAGCATAATAACTCGTGCCGGTTCAAGTCCGGCCTCGGGCACCATTTAATATATTAGTCGGGCGATTAGCTCAGTTGGTTAGAGCACCTGCCTTACAAGCAGGGGGTCGTAGGTTCGAGTCCTACATCGCCCACCATTTAAATTGCCGACATAGCGTAATTGGTAGCGCAACTGACTTGTAATCAGTAGGTTGGGGGTTCGATTCCCTCTGTCGGCACCATTTATAAAATGGGAGGATAGCGAAGTGGTCAAACGCGGCAGACTGTAAATCTGTTCCTTCGGGTTCCATAGTTCAAATCTATGTCCTCCCACCACTTTTAAATAATTGCCTCGTAGCCAAGTGGTAAGGCATCAGACTTTGACTCTGACATTTCGGTGGTTCGAGTCCCCCCGAGGCAGCCAATTTAAAATGTCCTGTTAGCTCAGTCGGTAGAGCATTTGACTTTTAATCAAAGGGTCTGGAGTTCGAATCTCCAACAGGACACCATTTGAAATATTAACCTTCTCTATTCGAGAAGGTTTTATTGTGCTTATTTATAATTATAATAAAAGACAACCTGCCAAGGCCATCCTTTAAACAATTATTGCTTTATTATGCAAATAAGTTATCTTTATATTTAATATTATATTCACTCATTAAAATTCCAAAAGATTTATCATCTTCATAAATATATTCTAAATCATTATTATAAGTTACATCAAAAGGATTAGCGTTAGAAGCAATATCAAATCTAGCACATTTGTTACCAAATATAACTTGTATTTCAACGATATCTTTTTTATATTGTAATCTCTTCTTCTTAAAATTATCTAAAAAACCTTTATTTAATTTAATTAAGCATAAGTTAGCATATAATTTATTTCTAATTATTGTAGGTTCATATGGAATTTCTTCTCCATCATTTTTTACATTAGAAATAAAGAAATTTTCACATTCTTCTTGATTTAAAGAAATAATATCTCCATTTTCAAATAATATATTAATTGCTTCTATCTTCATTCTTTATCCACCCTATAATAAGCATATCACATCTCATTAATTATGCAATCAAAAATACTTTATTTTTTTAAATTTTTATGATATATTATTTTTGCAATTATTTATTTGCGCTCATAGCTCAATTGGATAGAGCGTTAGACTACGGATCTAAAGGTTAGGGGTTCGACTCCCTTTGGGCGCACCATTAAAAGATTTGTTCGAATAATTCGAACTTTAAATATATTTTCAGTCTAAAATATGACTGATTTTTTTATATAAATCAAGATTAATTGTACAATTATATTTTTTACCAATTTTATAAACACTATCCCTATAACAAAATAATTTGATAAATATATGAATTTATGCTATTATGAATACGTAAGGAAAACTTACATAAAATAAAAAAGAGGAACATTTGATTTTGCAAGTAAATGTCGCCTCTAAATATATTGGTTGACACTCTATCAATGCTGATGAGTGTCTATTTTTTTATTGCTAACACCAATAAGGTGGAAAGTAACAAAATGATAGCAATGAGCTTTAGAACTTTTATTATAAAAGTCTTAATTTTCATCTTTATCTACCTCCTTTCTTTTTCAAGATTGGAGGACGACACTCACATCAAATATTCCTGTTAAAAATTATATAACAAATAAATTTATAAAACAAGCGAACAGATGAAAATTTTTATGAAGTATTTTTATTGATTTTTCATTCAATTTAACATATTATATACGAAAAGGGAAAAAGAGTATGAATAATGAATTTGAAAAATTAGAAGTATTTTATTTACGAAGTACATTTATAAAAGATTTTAGCAGTTACATAAAATCAAGAGACGATTATAGCTTAGTTAAAAATATTCATAATTTATTACAAATAGATACCTCTTTTAATAAACAAGATTTAATTAAAGTAAAAGAATTTTATGAAGATTATTTTAAAGTAAAAGATATAGTTTATTATCCACAAAGATTACCTATGTCTAAATATTTTAGAAATAAAAAAATAGACGAATTAGGAATGATTTCTCCTTTTGATATACCTGTAAGTTTTTATGATTATGTTATTACTTCTAGTAAAGATTATAACAAAATATCTTCTAGTGTAGATGGAGGTATAATTCCATATAAAAAGGATAATATAAGATATGTTAAAAAGTTAAGTTTAGTACTAACTAAAGTTGTATTAAGTACATATATTCATGAAATAGCACATACTCAGCAAACATTTTTAAATAGTCCTAATGATGAAATGATTCCAATTTTTATAGAGTTAATGTTTGCAAATTATTTTGATGAATTTAACTTAAGAAAATATTTGAGATTAAACAATGTATTAAATAATTTGGAATTTATCGATAATGTTCGTTTTCCTCATGATGAATTATTAGTTGTTCAAAAAAATGATGCTACAAAATATGTTGAATCAACATTAAAAGCTTTTATGCTATACTTTATTTATACTAATGAACAATTATCAAGTAAGAAAGCCCAAATCATAGATGGAATTCAAGATTGTTTTGATAATAAGTTAAGTGTAAAAGAATTTCTTAATAGAAATGATATAAAAGAAGATAATTATAAAAACTTATCATTAATAAGACAATATTTTAAATAACTTGCCATTAATTGGTAAGTTTTCTTTTTTATTAACCATAATAAAATGAGTGATAATATGTTAATAAATGAAATTAAAAATAACTATAAAGATGTTCCGGATTTAAAATTAAGAAAAATTAAATATAAGTTATCTAATATCTATATTTTTTATGTAGAAACTATTTGTAGTAGTGAACAAATTAATAACTTTATATTAAAAAATATAACTAATCCAGTTAAGAAAAGAAATATTAATAATATATTAGCAACACCTAATTTAGTTAAAATTAATAAAGATGAAATTGATAAATATTTGTTTAATGGATTCTCTATTTTAATTTATAAAAATAAAATATTTGCATTAGAAACTAAAGCTAATTTAGATAGAAGTATTAATACTCCTGAGATAGAACCAGAACTTTATGGAGCAAAAGATTCATTTGTTGAAAATTATCAAAAAAATATTGGATTAATAAAAAGAAGAATTAAGTCTAAAGATATTAAAATTAAAGAATATTCAATTGGAAAGTATACTAGTACTAAAACAGGTCTAATTTATATTGAAGGTATAACTAATATGGAATATGTTAATAATTGTGAAAAAATACTTAAAAATATAAATGTAGATGGAATAGTTGATGCTGGTGAATTAAAACAATATGTGGTAAGAGAACATTCTACTTATTTTCCTAAGGTTAAATTAACAGAAAAACCTAATATGGTTGTTCATGCTTTATTAGAAGGTAAAATAGTAATTATAGTTGATACTTCCCCATTTGCAATTATTGCTCCAGCTGTTTTGGCAGACTTTATCAATCCGATATCAGATAATTATGTTTATGCTAAAAATGTTAATTTTTTAAAAATACTTAGATTGGTATGCTTATTTGTAACAGTTCTAACTCCGGCCTATTATGTTGCAATTGCCAATTATAATCAAGAAACTATTCCATCTAATCTTCTTATAAGTTTTATTACCCAAAGAGAAGGCGTTCCCTTTCCTACTACAGTTGAAGCCCTTATCATGTTAATAATATGTGAAATCTTAAGAGAAAGTGATATTAGGTTTCCATCAAATTATGGTTCAGCAATATCAATACTTGGTGCTTTAATTATTGGAGAGGCAGCAGTTAACGCTAGTCTTGTTAGTCCTATAATGATTATAACTATCTCATTAACGTTTATTAGTAGTATGATATTTAATAATATTGAACTTAATGCAGCATTAAGATCATGGCGATTCTTTAGTTTATTTATTGCCTCTATATATGGACTTTTTGGAGTTGCAATATCATTTTTATTATTAATTGTAAATTTAACAAGTACTTATTCATTTAACCTATCATATACCTTCCCTGCTTCTCCATTTAATTTAAGTTATTTAAAAGAAACCTTATTTGCAGTTAAAAGAAAAAATAATATGACAAGATCAAAATATTTAAGTAAAAATATTAGAAAGCAAAGATAATATGAAAAAGATAATATTAATATTAATAACTTTATTTTTAACTACTGGTTGTTTTAATTATTTAAGTCTAAACGAAATTGCAGTAGTATCTTTAATTCATATAGATTATAAAGATGAATATATTGTTACAGTTGAAGTAAGAGAAAATGAAAAAGATAATCCTAATGCATCTAATTTTTATACTAATTCAGGGATGTCGTTAGATATTGCCTTTGAAAATATAGGTTTAACTTTAAATAAAGCCTTATATTTAGTTGATACAGATACGTTAATTATTACTGATAATATAATTAAAGATAAACTTAATAATACATTAGATTACTTAACTAGACAAAATAATATTGGAAATAACTTTAATATATTAGTATCTAATGATGATATAAATAAAATAACAGAAACTATTAAATCAAATAATAAAATTGTAGGATCATATATAAAAGATAGTATTAATAATCCATATAACAATATTGTAGATATTAAATTTAATAAATTTGTTAAAAATTACTTAAATGATTATAAAGATATGATACTCCCCTATGGGAAATTAAATAATGATAAATTTATGATAGATGAAGCAATAATATTTAATAATAATAAAGATTTAATTAGAATAAATAATGATGATGTTAAAATATATAATTTACTTAATAATGTTGATAGATATTCTTTATTTAAGATTAATTATAAAGAAGGATTCCTTATATATAGAGTTAAAAGTATTAAAACTAAAATAGATTATAAAGATAATAATATTAAAATAAAGTTAGATATAATTGGTAATTTTAATGAAATAGATAATATAAGTTTAAATAAAAATAGTATAAATGAAGTATTAGATTTAACTAAAGATAAAATAAATAATAATGTTAATATGTTTATTAATAAGTTATTAGTTAATAATATTGATGCTTTAGGATTTAAGAAAATAATATATAATAAGACTAAAAATAAATTAGATAACATTAATAATTTAAAATGTGATATTTTAGTTGATGTAGCCTTAGAAAGAGAAGAATTAACTTTTGATAATATAGGAGATAAACGAAATGAAATATAATAAATTAGAATATAATTCAGCTTTATTTTTATCTAGTATATCTTTATTTTTAGGTATTGGTATTAGTAAAATTATTAATAATTTAGGTAGTGATTCTTGGATATCTATTATTTTAGGTACTCTACTCGGATTAATTATAAATTATATATTTAGTAAGTTACCTGATAGAGAAAATAAAATATTAACTTATATTTATAGCACTATAATATTATTAATTAGTTTACTTTTAATAACAAAGTTAATATCTTCTATATATTTAAATAAAACACCTGATATTATTGTTATATTACCTTTAATTTTAATTATATATTATTCAGTAAGTAAAGGAATAAATACAATATTTAAAGCTTCTTTAATTATTTGTTTTGGATATTTATTAATTACAAGTATTCCTGCAATTGCATTAACTCCTAAAATTGATATTGATAATTTTAAACCTTTTTTTACAAGTAATATTATTAGTATTATTAAATCTAGTTTAGATTATGCTTTTATTAGTACTGCTCCTTTTATTTTATTTAATAAATTTAAAGAAAATTATAACTATAAAACTTATTTATTATCTTCTTTTTTATTATTATTTATATTTGTAGGTATTATTGGTAATTTAGGTGTTAATTTAGCTAAGTTATATCGTTATCCTGAATATATGGTTTTTAAAGAGATTTCAGTTTTAGGATTTGTTGAAAATATTCAAAATATTTTATCTTATTTATGGCTTTTTTGTTCTTTTGTTTTATCATCTATAGCAGCAAATAATATTAAGAAGATATCAAATAAGACTTTATTAATAATTGCTTTAATATTAGTTACTATTTTATTAACAAAGATTATTTTAAATAATTATATTTATACAGAATATATTACTAAGTATTATGGAGAAATATTATTATCAACAATTATTTTAGGTATTATGTCAAGATTATTACCAAGTAAAAATTGACATTGTAATTTAGGACTGCTATTATAAATTGCAGGGTGATTAAATGAAAAAAGTTTTAGCTTATATTGTTGCATTTAGTACAATGATTAGTGGATTTATATTAGCACAAAAAGGATGTAATGAAGTTAAAGATATCGTTAAAAGTTTTTCTTTATCACAAGATATTAATAATTTAATAGGTAAAGTAAAGGATAAATTTAAAAATAAAGATAATGAGGTTATAGAGGAAGCTATTAAGCAAAATGAAACTACGAATAGTTATGAAGAGACTGTAGAGTTAACTAATAATTCTGTAACTGAGGAAGATATTATACCTACTACTATAGAGGAAACTATTCCAGAAGAGACTATACCAGAAGAGACTATACCAGAAGAGACTATACCAGAAGAAACAGAATATAAATATAGTGATGTTGAAATATCATCATTTGCTACTGTCGACCTACCTTTATATGATGAATATGGAAACATATTATGTATGGTAGAAAAATATGAAAAAGTTATAATAACTGATTTAACTAATTATTTTAATAGACTTGTTAAGTGTAAATTAAGTGATGATACTATTGGTTATATAGATTTTACAATGTTAGAACTATTACCAGAAACTTATGCTGAGGTAGATATTAGTGAGCAAAAAGTATATTGTTATTATCAAGGTGAGTTAGTACTTGTTGCCGATTGTGTAACGGGAATTCCAACTTATGGAACAACTAAAGGAACTAATAAAGGATATACTGAGATTAATGGTAAATTATATAATTCTAAATTAATGGGAGATGCCCCATCTAAGATATTTATTTCCTTTAATTCTGATGGTGAAGGTTTTCATGATGCTAGTTGGTGCAATCAATTTGGAGGAGACATTTATTTAACTAATGGATCACATGGATGTGTAAATATGAAGTTAGAAGATGCTCTAGTTCTTGATGAATATTTGCATAAAGGGGATAAAGTTTTAGTCCATAAATAAAAGGCTTACAATTTTGTAAACCTTTTTGTTTTAGATTAATTTACCTATTACTCCGTAACTTACGATCATCATAATTACACTTGCCATAATAACTCCTAAAATAGCAGCTAAAAAGGCTTTCTTCTTATCCATTCTAAGTAATGTCGCAATTAAGCATCCTGTCCATGCACCTGTTCCTGGAAGTGGTACTCCAACAAATAAGACTAATCCCCAAAAACCTAATTTTTCGATTTGGCCTTTTTTTTCATTACCTTTTCTTTCACAAAAATCAATAAATTTAACTAAAATTTTATGTTTCTTCATGAATGCGAATACTGAATCTAAAAACCATAAAATTAAAGGGATAGGAATTAGATTACCTATTATTGAAATTATATAAGCAGGTACTGGTGGAACTTTTAATAAACTTGCTGCTATTAAGCCACCTCTAAGTTCTAAAATTGGCATTAGAGAAATAACAAACACAGTTATATATTTTCCTATCATAGCCCCAGAACTAGCGCCAAATATTCCTATTATATAATTAACTATTTTATCTACCATTTATATCTTCCTCACTAAATATATTCTCTACTGCTTTAATAATTCCTAATTTACCATATTCAAATGTAAGAGCACCTTGTAAATAGGCAACAAAAGGCTTTCTAATTGGAGCGTCACATGATAATTCTATACTAGATCCTTCAGTAAATGAACCACTTGCCATAATAATTTGATTATCATATCCTGGCATATCAGTTGGAACTGGTAAATAACATGAATCTATTGCACTTCCCATTTGAACTCCTTTAACAAAATTAATTAACTTTTCTCTATCATTAAATACGATTCCAAGAACAATATCATTAAGTTCATTGTTAATCATATCACAACCTAATAACTTTAATAGTTCTCTAGCAAATACCTTAGTTTTTAAGGCATTACCAACAACCATTGGGGCTTCATATATTCCAAGCATAAAGTTTCTTGTTTGATTAAGAGATGGACCTACTTCTGCGCCTAAGCCAGGAGATGTTAATCTTTCACTGCATAAATTAACTAAATCACTCTTACCACAAATATATCCACCGTTATTAGCAATTCCACCACCTAAATTCTTAATTAAAGATCCAACAACTAAATCTGCTCCTACTTCGGTAGGTTCTTTATATGAACACATTTCACAATAACAGTTATCAACCATAATTATTACATCTTTATTAATACTTCTAATAAACTTAATAACTTTTTCAAGTTTTTCTATACTTAAAGTATCTCTTAGACTATAACCAATTGATCTTTGTATATGAACCATTTTAACATTTAAACTATCTTTAATTTTATCATAATCAAAATCATTATTAACTAAATCAATATATTTAAAATTAATACCAAATGCCTTTAAAGAACTAGGATTATCTTTAATTCCTATTACTTCATGTAATGTGTCATATGGTAAGCCAGAGATTGATAACAATGTATCACCTGGTCTTAAAATACCAAAAAAGGCAGTAGATAAAGCATGAGTTCCACTAACAAATTGGCATCTAACTAAAGATGATTCACATCCAAAATAATCAGCAAAAACTTTTTCTACTTTATCTCTTCCAATATCATTATAACCATAACCAGTTGATGAATTAAAATCAGTTGTTAACACTTTTTCCTTATGAAAAGCATCTAATATTTTTTTGGAGTTATTATAAACTATTTTATCTATTTCTTTTAATTCATTTTCTATATTTTTATTTACAATATCTATATATTTATCTAACATCTTCACCACTCACTTTAATAATTTGATCTTTTAATTCTTTATTTGTACATACTTTATATATTAATTTAGCTAAATCTTCTTTTTTAATAAATTTAATATTTTTCTTATATTCTTCATCCATTAAATTAGTTATATCAGTATCTATCCAATCAGGACAAACACAGTTGATATTAAATTCAGGTAAATATTTAGAAAAGTTATGGGTTAATGAGATTACTCCTGCTTTAGAAGCATCATAATCAATTGATTCAGGATAGTATGTATTTATAGCATTAGTACTTGAAATATTAACGATACTTCCTTTATTCATTTTATCTATAGCGTATTTAGTAACTAAAAATGTACCTGTTAGATTTGTATGCAATATACGATTAAATTCATATGCATTTTTATCTTTTAAATCTTTATCATCACTAATGGCAGCATTATTAACTAAGTAATCTAGATGGTCTATTTTATCAAACATATCTTTTACTTCATCTTCATTAGATATATCACATTTAATTACTTCAACATTTACATTAGTAACACTATCTGCAAGTTTATAGGCTTCTTTTTCACTATGATTATAATTAATTATTACATCTACTCCATTTGCTGCAAAAATTTTAATTATTTCAGCACCTAATCCCCTACTAGAACCAGTAACTAATACTTTCATTAATATCACTTCTTTTCTTTAATAATTCTATCAAAATTAAGTAAAAAAAGAAACCATGTATATGATTTCTCTTATAAGATGTGATTAAGCAATACGGAAGGCGGGAGAAAAGCCGTTAGTATCAGAATAGTTAAAATATCCCCAGTCACCATCGTTTCGAACACGCAAAAATTGGTCATTAAAGTTTGATGGCATAGTTCGCAATATCCATGGATAATCTATATTATTATAATGCTTGATGGTATTTATAAAATTAGTTGTTAAAACGCCATTTGTTTTATAATAATCAAGCTGTCTAGTATTATAATAAGCAGTGTCAAATCCAGAAATTATATTATTTGAACCATTAGTATATACTTCATGAGCACTTAGCAAGTATATTTTATCTATTGATTCCCAATTGCCGTCTGTTCTTTTATTGTTCTTGTCATCGCTGCCATGACCTGATACTACTTTTGTTTTTACTATTATATTTCTTAATTCATCTGGTAATTTATTAAAGAATTCTCCATTTGCGTATGTTCTTATTGCTGTTGCTGGCCATCCACCATTATTTGTATTTGTTAAATTCATTTGTCTTTTTTCCACAATATCAACAAATTCTAAAACAAATCCACAAGCTGTCTTTGAAAATCCTTCTTTATTACATTCATCAGGTGTTGTATTATTTGCAACTCTAACTTTATGTACTTGATTATCAATAGTTACCTCTTTTTCAGAACCAACTGCATATGTTGTTAAATAACCATCTTTAACAATATTAGCTATTTTTTCCCATGAATCAGTACTAAATGTTCCTTCATAATTAATTACTATCTTTCCAGTTAAACTTTTTCCTTTTTCACTATCTTGATTTAAACCATTATCTGGAAATTGTAGTTTTAAATTAAATGTAATTGTTTGATTTGTTGTATTTGTTTTAAACTCTCCTGTTGCTAGTTCTAGGTATCTATTTCCTTTTTTTAAAGTACCATGAGTATATCCTGTTTCTGATGCATTTCCAGGTATTGCTTGATTAGATACTCCAACTAAATTACTCGTTATATTACTATTTGTATTTGTTCTTTTTATATAATAATGAATCATTTCATCACTAAACTCTGATACATAATCTAGTCCTACTTTATATGGCATAGAAAGTCCACTTGTCGTATTTGTTCCTGTTAAAGTAAATGTTTTATTTACTATAATATTATTACTAGGTTCAATATTTTTACTTGTTAATATATCACTTGTTCCATCAGTATAACTTATGGTCATCTTTCCTCCTGTTACTTCTACTATTGATGTACTTCCATTATTATTTGTTGATGTAAAAAAAGCATATGTTATTCCTGAGAACATCATTAATAATATTAATAATATTCCAATCATTACATATACTTTTACTCTTTCATTCTTAACCTTATTCATTTTATTTCACCTAACCTAGTGAAATTATATTACTAAATGTTCTTCCCCGTCAAGCAAAAATTTGTTCTATTTTCTTATAATTTTTAAATTAACATACATAACTTTTAGTAAATTATTTTATAAAGACCTTATTCAAGAAGGTAAGGACTACCTTCTTCACCAGTTCCACTAGCTATCAAGATATCAGATTTCAAGAAAACGGCCGGCAGAACTCCGCTGGAGCTACACGCGCTGTTGCAGTCGACAGCACCGCCCCCAAACACATAGAACACATTATCCGAGTTACTAGAGTAAGGCGACAATGTCCAATACCAACTAGACTTTTGTAACCAATTGTCAATTTTACATTTTGTATTAGTATAATCATTTTGTTCTTTTGCTTTATCATACACTACTCCAGCTCTTAAATTTTCTCTACATTCACTATTTGTTGAGGCATATCCATAATCACTAGCATAAATTAGTCCAACCTTACCTGTCCACTCAGTAGGGCGACTATTTTGATAGGTGATTGTTCCTCTTTCTTTATTATATTGATCTAATAGAGGCAATCCATATGGTGCAGAACTTGGGTTGTTATAACTATTTCCTCCAATGTTCCATACACTTTCACTTATCATATTTTGATAATTGCTTTTTATAACTTTAGTATAATCAAATTCTCCAGTTTGGTGAAGTACTATTTTTTTCAATGTTGAATCATAATATGAATTATACCAATTTGTCTTGTTTGCAGTTAAAGCTGTATTTAAATAATCACCATTTAATTCTTTCATCAAGTCTGCTTCTGTCCAATTATTAAATCCATAATCATTATTTCCAGTGGCATCCCATGAATATGATCCTAAAGATTCATTTCTAACTAATTTAATCTTTCTTTCAATTTTACCTGTTGAATCTTTTACATTAAATACGCCTATTATTCTCCATAGTTCTCCTGTGTTAGCAAACTCAACATAATTATTTGGATTAGCACCTGTATATCTTAAGTTTACATCACTTGTATTATCTATAAATAAACCACTTGTTGATACTCCATTTGTTTTAGTTTCTTTATCATATAACGCAATTAATGTATCTGTTGCTGATTCTTTATAATTTACAATTATCTTTCCAGTGAAAATTTTTCCTTTTTCACTATCTTGGTTTAAACCATTATCAGGAAATTGTAGTTTTAAATTAAATGTAATTGTTTGATTTGTTGTATTTGTTTTAAATTCTCCTGTTGCTAGTTCTAGGTATCTATTTCCTTTCTTTAATGTACCATGGGTATAGCCTGTTTCTGAGGTGTTACCTGGTATCGTTTGATTTGCTGTTCCAACTAGGTTACTTGTTACATTACTATTTGTATTTGTTCTTTTTATATAATAATGAATTTGTCCATCACTAAACTCTGATACATAATCTAGTCCTACTTTATATGGCATTGCTAAACCACTTGTTGTATTTGTTCCAGTTAAAGTAAAAGTTTTATTAACTATAATGTCATTACTAGGCACAATATTTTTACTAGTTAACAAATCACTTGTTCCATCAGTATAACTAATGGTCATCTTACCTCCTGTTACTTCTACTATTGACGTACTTCCATTATTGTTTGTTGATGTAAAATATGCATATGTTATTCCGCCAAATAATAAAATCATCATCGTAATTGTAGATAAGATTACAATTAATTTTACCTTGCTTTCTTTCACTTTCATCATCCTTCCTTATCATAGTCAAATTATATCGCTAAAAATCCTCCCTAGTCAAGCGAAATTTTGTTCTATTTTGTATCATACCATGTAGAACCAAAATCTAAACTTGCTTTTAGATCTACATCTAATTTAACAATATGTTCCATGGCATCTTTTACAATTTTAGTTAATATATCTTTTTCAGATTCTAAACAATCAAATATTAATTCGTCATGGACTTGTAATAACATCTTTGATTTTAGATTATTTTTAGTTATTTCATTATCTATTTTAATCATAGCCATTTTTAAAATATCAGCACTAGTTCCTTGGATTGGAGTATTCATAGCTATTCTTTCTCCACTTTGTCTTATTAAATAATTTCTATTAGATAATTCATCAATATGTCTTTTACGATTAAATAATGTTCTTACATATCCATTTTCATATGCATCTTTAACAGTTTTATCCATATATTCTTTTACTCCTGGATATAATTCATTAAATTTCTCAATTAATTCTTTGGCTTCTTTTGGAGAAATTTGTAAATTTTCACTTAATCCAAAACTACTTATACCATAAACAATTCCAAATACGACTGCTTTAGCTTTACTTCTTTGTAACGTGGTTACTTCATCTAGTGGAACTCCAAAAATATCACTTGCTACTTGTTTATGGATATCTATATTATTATTAAAAGCATTTATTAATTCTTTAGATTTTGATAAATGTGCTAGTACTCTTAATTCAATTTGAGAATAATCTGTGCTTAAAAATAAGTCATATTCAGGTAAAAATGCTTTTTTTACTAATTTACCATCTTCTTTTTTAGAAGGAATATTTTGCATATTTGGTTCTAAACTTGATAATCTTCCTGTTCTAGTTAATGCTTGTTTATAGATAGTATGAATTTTATTATCATCTTTAATAAATACTTTTAATCCCTCTAAATAAGTACTATTTAATTTAGTTAAATTACGATAATCAATAATTAATTTTAATTCTGGTATTGTTTTAGATAGTTTTAATATTGTAGATGCATCAGTATTATACCTATTTGTTTTATTCTTTTTATGTGTGTATGGTAAATTCATATGTTCAAATAATACTACTCCTAACTGGATGGGACTATTAATATTAAACTCTTCTCCACATACAGAATATATTTTTTTTGATATATCTTCTAAATTCTTATCCATATCTTTTTGAAGAGATGATAATATGTCTTTATCACAAATTATTCCATTTAATTCCATTTTAGCTAGAACTGTTATTAAAGGCATTTCAATATTTATAAATAAATCTAACATTTCTTCTTGTTGTAATTCATTTATAAATCTTTCTTTTTGATTATAAATATATTTTGCTTTTAATGTTACTTCATTTTCTAAATTAGTTTTATCTTTAATTACATCATTATAAAATGAAACATATATTCCTTCTTTATTCATAAGTACAGCAAGATCTTCTTTAATTTGATAATTAAGTAGATAGGCAGCTATCATAAGATCAAAAGAAGTATTTAAATGTATGTTATTAAGTAAATTTATATTCTTTTTTAAATCATAAGTATATTTATCATTATCTTTTAAGTATTCTAAACATTCAGTAATCATTTCGGGTTTTATAAAGAAAGAATTAATACCGTCATATAAACCCATTCCTAGTATTTCAGAATTATGATAATTTTCATTATTACATTCTATATAATAAGATATATCATTATTTTTATTAATTTCATTTAAATTTTCTAATACTTTATAATTTGATATAGTATTTTCTTGTTTGTAATCCATTTTTTTAAGATATGAAAAAAATTCTAGTTCCTTGTATATTTCAATTAATTTATCTTTATTAGGTCCTAAATATTTACAATCTTTAAGAGTTTCTTTAATTGGGGCGTTTAAACATATTGTACATATATCTTTACAAAAATAAGCACTAGTTATATCTTTTAATAATTTATCATGAGTTGCTCCTTTTATTGAATCAATATTATCATATATTTCTTCTATCGTATTATATTGTTGTAATAGTTTAAGTGCTGTTTTTTCACCTATTCCTTTTACTCCTGGGACATTGTCTGATGGATCCCCCATTAAAGCTTTTAAATCTATCATTCTAATTGGTTCAATACCATAATCTTCAATAAATTTTTCTTTAGTATATCTTATATAGTCTTTACTTTTTAATAATTTTACTTCTACTTCTTCATTAATTAATTGTAATAAATCTTTATCAGAAGATATAATAGTTGCTACAAAGTCTTTATCATCTAAAGCCATTTTACTTAATGTACCAATTATATCATCTGCTTCATAATTAGATAATTCAATATGTTTTATTCCCATAGCATCTAGTAATTCTTTTGATTTAGTTAATTGAATTAATAGTTCATTTGGGGTTGCACTTCTTCCAGCTTTATATTCTTTATATTTTTCATGTCTAAAGTTTTTACCAATATCATAAGCTACTGCTATATAAGTAGGTTTTTCTTCTTCAATAATTTTATTTATCATATTATTAAAACCATATAATGCATTAGTAGGATAATTTTTACTATTAACCATTAAGTTTCCAACTGCTGCTGTTGCATAATAACTTCTAAATATTAAGTTATTTCCATCAATTAGTATTATTTTTTCCATGTTATCATCTCCAAGTATATTCTATAATAAATATGATAAAAAAACTATTGTTAAAGAATAATAGATTGATTTTTTTAATAAAATATCGTAATATATCTAATACGTTGTGAGGATATTATATGTGTGATTATAGAGAAAAATATAAAAATTTATATATGAGAATATTAAATAAATTAAATTTAATTAGTAAAGAAAACGATGATGTTAGTACATGTTATGAAGCTTTAGATAGAATAGATAAAAGTATATGTTCATGGCTTCAATGTAATTTAGATTATAATGGAATTATGGTTGTTTATAATAAGGGAATAGTTCTATTAAATGATTTAGATAAAAGAATTGAAAATAAATATGAATATAGTATTAGATATAAGAATGTTAATTATTTAATTGATTTAAGTGGGGCTATTATTAGATGTTTAAGTAAGATAGATTCTAATTTAGATGGTTGTTCTAAAGATTTTATAAATGATATTTATAAAATAGCTTATCAAGTTATTAAATTGGAGTTTTATTATTATAATAGTTCTATTGTTTGGAATTATTGTAAAGAGAATGATAAACATAAATTACATATTTCTAGATATATTATGAAAGATGTTAAGAAATATAATTATAATATTTTAAATAAAGATAAATTTATTAATGAAGAGTTTATAAGAATTATTAGTAAAAAGGAATGTAAGGTTTTAGAAGATGATTTATTTAAATTATTAGATGGATTAAAAAAGAAATTAGAAGATATAATTAAAGAAATAAGTAAAAATAGATGTGATATAGTAAAAAGTACTAATGAGATTGAAAAGATTAAATTAAAGATTGAAGAATATAAAAGATATAAGGTTAAATGTTTTATTAAGGCTTTAGGTTCTTGGTTATTAACTATTAGTATTTTAGGTGGAGCTATATATGGTTGTTCTAGGGGAAAAAAGTATCATAATTATATAGAAAAATATTCTTCTATAGATGATTCATTTAGTAAGATAGATAATGGATATAAGAGAAATACAGATTTGTCACATACTTATATTGTAGTTTATGGAGATGCTAGATTTAGTGATAATAAATATGATAGAGAGGCTTATATTTTTAATATTAATGATATTAAATCGGATGATATTAATGATTATTTTGGAGTTGATTTATCTTGTTATAGTTATGAAGTAGATCATATTGTGGAAGATAATCCAGTTAGTACTAAAGAATATACTGAAATATATAAACAAAAAATTGATAAAAATAATTATAATTATGATTTTTCAATTAATGATATGTTTATATATATGATTTGTTTTATTTTATTGACTTTAACTTTAGAAAAATTATCTAGTTTAGTTTATAGAAAATCTAAATTTGGAATAATATCTCCTTGGATTAATTTATATAATGATTTAAAGGGTAATGGATACGAATCATATGAAGATATGTATAAAAGATTATCTAGTGATAATTATGGGCTTAAAAAAGATATTAATGAGTTATTAAAGGATAAAGAATTTATATTAAGTTTATATAATGAGATTATAAATAATAAAGAATTTAATTATAAAATAAATGGAAAGAGTAAAAGAAAAAGAATCAATGAGTGATTCTTTTTTCTATAAGCTTAATTTATAAGGGGTATCTTTTTCACCTGTTCCGGATGTGAATAAGATATTTGATTTTAAATAAAGAGAGGGGAAAACATTATATGAGTAAGACGCATGATTGTAATCAACAGAACCATTCCAAACACAAAATATATGTTTCCAACTATTAGAGTAAGGCGACAATGTCCAATAATATGTCGTCGACTTATCTAACCAATTATCTAATTTACATTTCGAATTTGCATTATCATTTCGGTTATTTAAAGAATCATGCACTACTCCAGCTCTTAAATTTTCTCTACATTCACTATTTGTTGAGGCATATCCATAATCACTTGGATAAATTAGTCCAACCTTACCTGTCCACTTGGTAGGGCGACTATTTTGATAGGTTATCGTTCCTCTTTCTTTATTATATTGATCTAATAGAGGCAATCCATAAGGTGCAGAGCTTGGGTTACTATAAGTATTTCCACCTATGTTCCATACACTTTCACTTATCATATTTTGATAATTTTGTTTTATAGTTTTGGTATAGTCAAAATCTCCTTCTTTTCTTTGAACTGGCTTACTAGCTGTTGAATCATAATAACTATTGTACCATTTTGTATTAGATGTTAAAGTTGTATTTAAATAATCACCATTTATTTCATTCATTAAATCCGCTTCAGTCCAATCATTTATTCCCCAATCATTATTTCCAGTTGCATCCCATGAATATGATCCTAATGATTCATCTCTAACTAATTTAATCTTTCTTTCTATTTTACCTGTTGAATCTTTTACATTAAATACCCCAATTATTCTCCATAGTTCTCCGGTGTTAGCAAACTCAACATAATTCTTTGGATTAGCTCCAGTGTATCTTAAGTTTACATCACTTGTATTATCTATAAATAATCCACTTGTTGATACTTCATTTGTTTTTGTTTCTTTATCATATAACGCCATTAATGTATCTGTTGCTGATTCTTCGTAATTTATAGCTATCTTTCCTGATAAACTTTTTCCTTTTTCACTATCTTGACTTACTCCGGTATCAGGAAATTGCATTTTTAAATTAAATGCAATTGTTTGATTTGTTGTATTTGTTTTAAACTCTCCTGTTGCTAGTTCTAGATATCTATTACCTTTTTTAAGTGTTCCATGAGTATATCCTGTTTCTGAGGTGTTACCTGATATTGTTTGATTTGCTGTTCCAACTAGGTTACTTGATACATTATCATTTGTACTTGTTCTTTTTATATAATAATGAATCATTCCATCACTAAACTCTGATACATAATCTAGGCCTACTTTATATGGCATTGCTAAACCATTTGTCGTATTTGTTCCTGTTAAAGTAAATGTTTTATTAACTAAGATATCATTACTTGGCACAATATCTTTACTAGTTAACAAATCACTTGTTCCATCAGTATAACTAATGGTCATCTTTCCTCCTGTTACTTCTACTATTGATGTACTTCCATTATTATTTGTTGATGTAAAAAAAGCATATGTTATACCAGAGAACATCATTAATAATATTAATAATGTTCCAATCATTACATACACTTTTACTCTTTCATTCTTAGCATTATTCATTTTATTTCACCTAACCTATAGTGAAATTATATTACTAAAAGCCCCCCCGTCAAGCGAAAACTTGTTCTTGTTTTTTAATTACATAAATTTTTAAAATAATATATATTTGCAAAATAATTTACATCATTTACATATCGTTACTAAATTTAATATAAATCATAGCATACTTTAAAAGCAGGTCTCATTTTTTCTATTTGTTCATTATTAATTCCATATTTTTTTGCTAACTTTTCCCAATTATTTTTTACAATATGTATAATTTCATCAGCATAGTTTTTAGCAATATCCTGAGAAATATCAAAATAATTTGCACTTGAAATAGCTAAATTTATAGAAATACTATTATCAAAACTATCAATATTTAATGAAAGCATATCACCATAAGGAACAGGATTAACATCATATAGAGGAGATAAAATCCATCCTTTATTAGTTAATATAAACCCATGATTTCGTAAATGATCATCAGTATTCGAAACAGCCATATTAAAAATAATTCGTTTAAATAGTTCTATAAGATCCTCTTTCGGATTAGCACCATAGGCTTTGATAAAATCTACAATATCAATATAGCTTGTACCATCATCAGTTCCTGCACCATCATTTTTTCCAAGCATTGTCATAGCTGAAGCAAAATGTATTCTTTTTTTACCATCTCGATCAAAACGTTTAACCAAGAAAGTACTACCATCTTTTGAAAAATTTTCTAATTTAGATTCAGGAACATTTAATTTACACATTTTTGCTAAATCATGCACTACTTTTTCCCATGCACCTACATTATAATCATCATTTTTAGAAGGAAACTTTGCAATCCATAAATTACCATGCTCATCTTCTACTGTAGCTTTTGGTCTAGCTCCTCCAAGAGAAGAACCTGGTTTTAGCAATTGATTAAGCCATTTATCATTCAATAAATTTCCATCTTTTTCAAATTGGCGTGATGCTTCCTCTAAAGTACGAAGAGTTGTCCAAGGAGGAGCAGCATTTTCAAAATCATCTGACAAAAATGAAGCATTTTCATCTTCTTTAAAACGAAGAGCACCAATACGTGTTTGATCATATACTCCAAGCAAAAAATCACTATCATATAAATTATTAGGTTTCCTATTTTCATTATTTGCTTTAATAACCTCACGTCTTTTCATAAGAACTCTTCCCCAACGATCTGGAGATGCATCAGCAAACATTCCAAAAATATTTTTAGTAGAATATTGTCTTCCGGAAAACATGGAAATTTCAGGATCTAAATAAAATGAAAATTTTGATTGTTTTAGCCAATCATCATCATACGCAAAAGAATAATGTTCAACACCACGTAAAGTATTAACATATAAAATTCCTAATTTTTTTGGCTCTATTGAACTGAAATTTTCATATACTATTATTTTTCGTTCCATTATTATTCTCCTTTAGGTGCTCGTTTCCTAACATGCATATTTAAATCCTGAAGTTTTCTTCCAAATTCATCATCCTTAGCAACAAGTAACAAGTCTTTATCTAAATTATTAAGAGAATGCAAGACATTAGCATAAATACCAATGGCAACAGATGGACTACCTTTTTCTACATTCCACAAAGTAGCACGACTTATTCCAGCTCTTTCAGCAACTAATTTAACAGATAATTGTCTACGTAATCTAGCTAATTTAATTTGTTCTCCCATTATCACAAGAATTTCTTCAGTACTAGGTAAAACATTAACAGATTTCTTCATATATGTCACCTCATAGCATCTATAATTATAGACTAAAGTAACAATAATGTCAATGTTTATAGACATTATGTTAATCTTTTTTTAAAATGTCACCTTATCATTAATAGAAATGTCACCAATAATGATTTATAATATTTCTTTGGGAAGGTGATATTTTTATTATGCATAATAAACCATATGCATTAAAACTTGTTCAAGACAAAATAAATGGTTTAAATAATTATTCTTATTCTCAGATTAGTTCTCTTACTGGATTTACTAAAAGACATTTAATTAGGTTATCTCAAAAACTAAACAAAAAGGATATTGATTCTATTTTAGTTCATGGCCTAACAAATAAACCTTCTAATAATTCACCATCCGACAAAGAAATTGAATTAATTAAGAACTTTAAGAATAAATATCCAGTTATTAGTATAACACAATTTCAAGATATTTATCATGAAGATGTTATTTGGAATCCTAATATGACTAAAATAGTAAAAGAGAACAATCTTAAAGTAAGAAGTTATTCTTTTTATGAATCCTTGTATGAAAAGTTTCAATGGATAAAGCCTATAAAACATAGATGTTTTAATAAAGATTATGATAGTCATCCTTTAAGAGAGCCTTCTCCACAAAGAGGTATTCTAATTATGATTGATGGTACTCCTCATGATTGGTTTCAAAATGGAAGAAAATCATCTTTACATTTAGCTATTGATGATGCCACAGGTGAAGCTTTATGTGGATGGTTTATGCCTACTGAATGTCTAGAAGGTTATGTTCATATGTTAGAAATATTAGTTACAAAATATGGTATTCCAGAAAACATATACTGTGATAAACATACTATTTTAATAAGCCCCATCGATGGTAATCTAACTAATTTTGGTCATATGTGTGAAGATTTAGGTATCAATATAATTGCTGCTAATACACCTCAAGCTAAAGGAAAAGTAGAAAAATGGAATAACACTATTCAAAATAGATTAATAAATGATATTAAGAGATATGGTATTAAATCTATTGATGAATTGAATATATTTTTTAATGATTTTTATTGTAATTATCTTAATGAAAAATATGCTTATGAGCCAAAAGAAAATGAAACAGCTTTTGTTTCATTAGATAGTACTGATTTATCTAATATTCTATGCATAAGAGATAAAAGAACAATACTTAGCGGAAATATGTTTTCCTGGAAAAATAATTATTATCAAATATTGGAACAAGATAATTCTATAAAGCTAATTTATAAAGGTACTGAGATACATGTATTTGAAAATGTATTAACCAGAAAAGTTAAGGTTAAATACTACAATATATTTTATGAAACTAAAAAAATCGAAGGTCATAGACAAGATCCAGAAAAAAGAGAACAAATGAGAATAGATAATCAAAAACAACTTGAACAAGTTTTAAAAGAAAGAGATGAAAGATTAAAAGCAAGGGCGAACAAAGTGAGTTCATAATACCCTTGCTTTTCAGATTTCATCATTTATAATTTTTATTCAAACAAAGTTCACCTTTGTTTGCTATCTGTAATTATAAATTGGTGACATTTTAACTAATGTTTAACATGTTTATAGACATTATTAAATAAACCTAGTCATTATCCAAGCATTATCTAAAACGGTAAGGACTAACCTCTTCACCAGTTCCACTAGCTATCAAGATATCAGATTTCAAGAAAACGGCCGGCAAAACCCCGTTAGAGTTAAACGCGCCGCCGCTGCTGACGGCACCGCCCCCATCCACATCAAACACATAAGTCGAGTAACCAGAGTAAGGCGACAATGTCCAATACCAACTATACTTTTGTAACCAATTGTCTAATTTACATTTTATATTAGTATAATCAGTTTGTTCTTTTGTTGAATCATATACTATTCCAGCTCTTAAATTTTCTCTACATTCACTATTTGTTGATGCATATCCATAATCGCTGGCATAAATTAGACCAACCTTACCTGTCCACTCAGTAGGGAGACTATTTTGATAGGTGATTGTTCCTCTTTCTTTATTGTATTGTTCTAATAGAGGCAATCCATATGGTGCAGAGCTTGGGTTGTTATAACTATTTCCTCCTATGTTCCATACACTTTCACTTATCATATTTTGATAAGTGCTTTTTATGACGTTTGTATAATTAAATTCTCCAGTTTGGCGAAGTACTGGTTTCTTAGTTGTTGAATCAGAATATGAATTATACCAATTATTCTTATTTGCAGTTAATGCTGTATTTAAATAATCTCCATTTAATTCATTTTTTAAGTCTGCTTCTGTCCAATTATTAAATCCATAATCATTATTTCCAGTGGCATCCCATGAAAAATTACCTAATGATTCATTTCTAACTAATTTTATCTTTCTTTCAATTTTACCAGTTGAATCTTTTACATTAAATACTCCAACTATTCTCCATAGTTCTCCGGTGTTAGCAAATTCAACATAATTATTTGGATTAGCTCCTGTATATCTTAAGTTTACATCACTTGTATTATCTATAAATAATCCACTTGTTGATACTCCATTTGTTTTTGTTTCACTATCAAATTTAGCAATTAATGTATCTGTTGCTGATTCTTCGTAATTTATAGCTATCTTTCCTGATAAACTTTTTCCTTTTTCACTATCTTGGTTTAAACCATTATCAGTAAATTGTAATTTTAAATTAAATGTAATTGTTTGATTTGTTGTACTTGTTTTAAACTCTCCTGTTGCTAGTTCTAAATATCTATTTCCTTTTTTTAATGTTCCATGAGTATATCCTGTTTCTGAGGTGTTACCTGGTATTGTTTGATTAGATACTCCAACTAGGTCACTTGTTACATTACTATTTGTACTTGTTCTTTTTATATAATAATGGATCATTCCATCACTAAACTCTGATATATAATCTAGTCCTACTTTATATGGCATTGCTAAACCACTTGTTGTATTTGTTCCTGTTAATGTAAATGTTTTATTAACTATAATGTCATTACTAGGCACAATATTTTTACTTGTTAACAAATCACTTGTTCCATCAGTATAACTTATGGTCATCTTTCCTCCTGTTACCTCTACTATTGATGTACTTCCATTATTATTTGTTGATGTAAAAAAAGCATATGTTATACCAGAGAACATCATTAATAATATTAATAATGTTCCAATCATTACATACACTTTTACTCTTTCATTCTTAGCATTATTCATTTTATTTCACCTAACCTATAGTGAAATTATATTACTAAAAGCCCCCCCGCCAAGCGAAATTTTGTTCTTATTTTTTGAATTATAAATTTTCAATTTATTATATATGTGTTTTGCAAATTAATTTATACAAAGAAATTTATTTTCAACATTATCAAAATTTATTTATACAAAGACACAGTTAATTGAACGGGCTCATAAACTTAATTTATAAGGACTATCTTTTTCACCTGTTCCAGATGTGAATAAGATATTGGATTTTAAATAAATAGAGGGGAAAATTCCTAAAGAACGATAACACGTTGTACTATCAGCAACACCACTACTATTTATTCCAAAAATATCATAAGAATAGTTAGAAAAAGGTGTTATAGTCCAAAACCAATTTGATTTAAACAACCAATTATTTTTCTTACATTTTCCATTTGAATAATCCCATTTTTCGTTTTCTTTGTCATATGTTAAACCAGATCTTAAATTTTCTCTACATTCACTATTTGTTGAGGCATATCCATAATCACTTGCATAAATTAGTCCAACTTTACCTGTCCATGTGGTAGGGCAACTATTTTGATAGGTAATTATTCCCCTTTCTTTATTATATTGATCTAAGAGAGGTAATCCATATGGTGGAGTATTTGGGTTGTTATAACTATTTCCTCCAACGTTCCATACACTTTCACTTATCATATTTTGATAATTATTTTTTATAACTTTTGTATAATCAAATACTCCAGTTTGGCGAAGTGATGGTTTCTTTGTTGTTGAATCATAATATGAATTATACCAATTATTCTTATTTGCAGTTAAAGCTGTATTTAAATAATCACCATTTAATTCATTTTTTAAGTCTGCTTCTGTCCAATTATTTATTCCACGATACTCATTTGTTATAGAATTTAACTTAGCATCCCATGAAAATTCTCCTAATGATTCATCTCTAACTAATTTTATCTTTCTTTCAATTTTACCAGTTGAATCTTTTATATTAAATACTCCAACTATTCTCCATAGTTCTCCGGTGTTAGCAAACTCAACATAATTATTTGGATTAGCTCCTGTATATCTTAAATTTACATCACTTGTGTTATCTATAAATAATCCACTTATTGATACTTCATTTGTTTTTGTTTCTTTATCATATAAGGCCATTAATGTATCTGTTGCTGATTCTTCATAATTAATTACTATCTTTCCTGTTAAATTTTTTCCTTTTTCACTATCTTGATTTTCATTATTATCTGGAAATTGTAATTTTAAATTAAATGTAATTGTTTGATTTGTTGTATTTGTTTTAAACTCTCCTGTTGCTAGTTCTAGGTATCTATTTCCCTTTTTTAATGTTCCATGAGTATATCCTGTTTCTGAGGTGTTACCTGGTATTGTTTGATTTGCTGTTCCAACTAAATTACTTGTTATATTACCATTAGTATTAGTTCTTTTTATATAATAATGAATCATTCCATCACTAAACTCTGATATATAATCTAGGCCTACTTTATATGGCATAGCTAAACCACTTGTCGTATTTGTTCCTGTTAATGTGAATGTTTTATTAACTATAATGTCATTACTAGGCACTATATTTTTACTTGTTAATATATTACTTGTTCCATCAGTATAACTTATGGTCATCTTACCTCCTGTTACTTCTACTATTGATGTACTTCCATTATTATTTGTTGATGTAAAAAAAGCATATGTTATTCCTGAAAACATCATTAATAATATTAATAATGTTCCAATCATTACATATACCTTTACTCTTTCATTCTTAACATTATTCATTTTATTTCACCTAACCTATAGTGAAATTATATTACTAAAAGCCCCCCCGTCAAGCGAAAAAATGTTCTTGTTTTTGAATTATAAATTTTTAATTTATTATATATAACTTTTAGCAAAT